>JBEVLE010000106.1:0-3312 GCA_040509335.1 Longimicrobiaceae bacterium
AGCTCAGCGGACGAGAGCGCCGGATTACGAATCCGGAGGCCCCAGGTTCGAATCCTGGCGGGGGCATGTGGTTGTGGGATCGAGACGTAGCTCAGTTGGAAGAGCGTCCGCCCTGGGAGCGGAAGGCCCGCGGTTCGAGCCCGCGCGTCTCGACTGGTGATGTCGATGGAGATCGATGGAGATGGGAGATTCGGGACGTAGCTCAGCCAGGTCAGAGCGCTGGTATCGGGCACCAGAGGCCCGCGGTTCGAATCCGCGCGTCCCGACTGATGTGCACCAGGAGATCGGGTTGCTTGCTGTCCCCTGTAACCTGTCCCCTGTAACCTGCCGTCCTACTCCCTCTCCACGATCATCACGAACCCCATCGCCCCGGCCGCGCACACGGAGATCATCCCGAACTGCCCGCCACGGCGCTTGAGCTCGTTGAGCAGCGTCACGGTGACCCGGCCGCCGGTCGCGCCGAAGGGGTGGCCGATGGCGATGGAGCCGCCCATCACGTTGATGCGGTCCTCCGGCGGGACGCCAATGGCCTTGTCGCGGCCCAGGCGCTTGCGCGCGATCTCGTCCGAGTCCCACCACTGCATGTTGCTGAGCACCTGCGCCGCGAACGCCTCGTGGATCTCCAGCAGGTCGATGTCCTTCATGGAAATGCCGGCGCGGTCCAGCGCGACGGGGGCGGCGTACACCGGCCCCTGGAGGAGCTGGTCGCCCGGGTCCAGCGACGCGTAGGCGTACGAGCGGATGTAGCCCAGCGGCTCGTAGCCCAGCGCCTTGGCCCTTTCCTCGCTCATCAGCAGCACCGCCGAGGCGCCGTCCGTGAGCGGCGACGCGTTCCCCGCCGTCACCGTGCCGTACCTGCGATCGAACACCGGCTTCAGCGTGGACAGCTTTTCCAGCGAGGTGTCCGCCCGGATCCCGTTGTCCGCGGTGACCACCTCGTCGAACCGGGGCGGTACGTACACCGGGGCGATCTCCGCGGTGAGCCGCCCGTCCGCCGTGGCGGCGGCGGCCAGCTGGTGCGAGCGCAGCGCCCAGCGGTCCTGCGTCTCGCGGCTGATCCCGTTCTCCTGTGCCATCTTTTCCGCCGACTCGCCCATGGTGAGCCCCGTGGTGGGCTCCGCGATGGCGGGGGTGATGGGGGCCAGGTGCTTGGGGCGGATGGCGCGGAACGCCTGGATCCGCTCCGGGAGCGAGCGGGCCTTGGAGGCGCGCACCAGGGCGTTCCTCATCTCCGGCGAGAACAGGATGGGGACGTCCGTGAGCGACTCCGCGCCCCCGGCCACCACCACGTCCGCCTGCCCCGCCAGGATCTGCTCCGCGCCCGAGGTGATCGCCTGGTTGGACGACGCGCACGCCCGGCCCACCGTGAACGACGGCACCGAGGCCGGGATCCCCGAGCCCAGCGTCACCTCGCGCGCGATGTTGGGCTCCTGCACCGACTGCACCACCGTGCCGTAGATCACGTGGTCGATCTCGGCGGGGTCCAGGTCCGCCCGGGCGATCAGCTCGCGCACCGCCACCTTCCCCAGCTCCACCGCCGACAGGTCCCTGAACGCCGTTCCCGACTTGGCGAACGGGGTCCGGCACCCCTGCACGATGGCGACCCTGCGCCCGTTTCCGTTCATCTGGCGTGTCCTCCGCTTGAGTGCGTCCGCCCCGGCCGGCGCGTGCTGCGAGCCGAAAAAAAGAGAGCGGGGCTCCAATGTTTCGCTGAGCCCCGCTCAATACAAGTGGCCGCCGGCCCTCAGCTCTCGCCGGGGGCCGGGTCCGGCTGGGCCTCCTCGGCGGGATCCTCCAGCGGCAGCCCCAGGTCGCGCGGCGTGTCCCGGCGGAAGGGCTGGCGCTCGCCGTAGTCGCGGTCGCGGCGGAAGGGCGGGTCGCCGTAGTCGCGCGGGTCGCGCCGGAACGGCGGCTGCTGCTCGCCGGGGTCGCGGCGCGGGCCGTGGCCCTGCTCCTCGCCGCCCTCGCGATGGTCGCGGCGCACCCCGGAGTACGAGCGGGCCTCGCGCTCGATGAACCTGCGGATGGCCTCGATGGGGATGAACTCGTCCGCCGCGTCCAGCAGCTCGTCGCTGGCGCGGTAGCGCGCGTTGCGGAACGCCTCCTCCGCCTGGGTGGAGACCACCGCCACCCGCACCCCCCGCTTCGCCACCGCGTCCACCAGCGGCACGAAGTCGCCGTCGCCCGACACCAGGATGATGCGGTCCACCCGGTCCGCCAGCGTCAGCATGTCGATGGCGAGCTCCAGGTCCAGGTCCGCCTTCATGCGGGGCGGGCGGTCCGGGTCCTCCTCGTCCGGCGACATCACCCGCACCGGCTTCCTCACCACCCGGTAGCCGTTGCGGTTCAGGAAGCGCCAGAAGGCCCGCTCCCCGTCGCGCTGCTGCTCCATCTCCCGCTGCTTGGTCACCGGGTCCGGCGAGTTGGAAAGGCGCACGTAGCGCGAGATTGCCGAATCCTCCCACTCGCCGGTGTAGAAGTAGGCGCGCACCAGGATGGCCGACTCGGAAAAGTGGCGCAGCAGCTTGGTGTAGTCGACGCGCAGCCCGAAGGACTCGTAGGTCGCGTAGCGGAAGTTCCAGCCGTCGATGAAGATGGCGACCCGCTGAAAAGGCGCGCCGCCCGCGGGGCCGTGGGATTGCATCACTCTGTCCGTCCTCGATCTGTTTCGTCTGCGTGGGCGCGGCCCGGAGGCTCCGGACTACCTGCGGCGCCCGGCTCGCCGGCGGGAGGGAGCCGTCGCTCCGCCTCCTCCAGGGCGTTCCAGGCGAGCATCGCGCAGCGCACGCGCACCGGGAACTTGGCGACCCCGGCGAGCGCGCGCAAATCCCCCAGGGCGCGGTCCTTGGCGGCCTCGGCGCCGCCGTGCAGCATCTCCTTGAAGC
Source organism: Longimicrobiaceae bacterium (assembly GCA_040509335.1). Classification (GTDB taxonomy): domain Bacteria; phylum Gemmatimonadota; class Gemmatimonadetes; order Longimicrobiales; family Longimicrobiaceae; genus JAFAYN01. The sequence continues at coordinate 2,886 of JBEVLE010000106.1, forward strand.
GGGCCGCAAGAGCGTCCGCCTGGGCCAGCGGCTTTCCGGACACCTGCTGCGCCATCATCGACGCCGACGCCTGCGAGATGGAGCACCCCTGGCCCGCGAAGCGCACCTCCTCCACCGTCCCGTCCCTGACCCGGAGCTGGAGGACGATCTCGTCGCCGCAGGTGGGGTTGTTCATGCGCACCTCCACGTCCGGGGACTCCATCTCTCCCCGGTGGCGCGGGCGGCGGTAGTGGTCCAGGATCAGCTCCTGGTAAAGGGCGCCGAGCGCCGCGCTGCTTGGTTCAGCCATCTTTTAGCTGCATGGTTTGGGCGTGCCCCCGGCTGGCGCCGGGGTCGGGCTTCGGCTCCGTAGCAGACGAAACGACCGTCTGCAACGGAGTCGAGCCCCGGCGGAAACAGCCCCGCCGGGTCTCGCCCCTCCGGGCCG
>JBEVLE010000107.1:0-3240 GCA_040509335.1 Longimicrobiaceae bacterium
CACCACGGGCGCGTCGAAGCCCGCCGGGACCGGCCAGCAGGAGGCGAAGACGGTGCACTCGCTGGGGCCGTACCCGTTGACCAGGCGCAGCCCCGGGTGCAGCTCCAGCGCGCGCCGGACGTGCGGCGCGCTCACCGCCTCGCCGCCGATCATCACCTGCTCGACTCCCGCCAGGACCTCCGGCGTGGTGTCGACGATCAGGTTGAAGTACGCAGCGGTCAGCCAGAGGGTGTTCACCCCGTGCGCGCGCACCTGCTCGCCTAGCAGCGCGGGCTCGGAGGTCTGCGCCGGGAGCAGGACGCAGCGGCCGCCGGACAGGAGCGCCGGCCACAGCTCCAGCGTCAGCGCGTCCCACGAGGTGGAGGAGTGCTGGAGGGTGACGGTGCCCTCGCCGAAGCGGGCGTAGTCCGCGCCCTTGAAGAACCCGGGGATCGCCCGGTGCGGCACCTCGGTTCCCTTGGGCCGGCCCGTGGAGCCGGAGGTGTAGATGACGTAGGCCAGGCTCTCGGGGGAGATGTCGGCCGGCAGCGGCGCGTCGTCGTCCCCCGGAAGCTCCCCGTCCAGCAGGACCACCTCGACCTGGACTTCCGGGAGGCGGTCGCGCAGGCGCTCCTGCGTCAGCAGCACCCGGGCGCCCGAGTCGGCCAGCATGAAGGCCAGGCGCTCGGCGGGGTAGGCGGGGTCGAGGGGGACGTAGGCGCCCCCGGCCCTGAGGACGGCGAGCAGGCCCACCACCATCTCGGGCGAGCGCTCCACGCAGATCCCCACCCGCACGTCGGGACCGACGCCGAGCGCGGCCAGGCGGCGCGCCAGCGCGTCCGAGCGGGTGTGCAGCTCCGCGTAGGTGACGGACTCGCTCCCGGAGGTGAGCGCGACGGCTTCCGGCGTGCGGGCGGCCTGCTCGGCGAAGATCTCGTGCACGGGGCGCCCGGCGGGGGCATGCCCGTGCCCGCCGCTCCACTCCTCCACCAGCCGCTGCCGCTCCCCGTCCCCGAGGAGCGGCAGCTCCTGGACGCGCCGGCCGGGGTCGGCGGCGACGGCCTCCAGGAGGCGGGCGAAGGACTCCGCGACGCGCTCCATGGTGGGCGCGTCCCACAGCTCGGTCCGGTAGGCGACCGCCAGGGCGAGCCCCTCCTCCCGGCCCATCACGGAGATCTCCAGGTCGAACTTCACCACCTGTTGCCCGGTGAAGTACGGCTCGGCCGCGACGCCCGGGAAGGGGCGCGAGCCGCCGGCGGCCTCCTCCACCGAGAACATCACCTGGAAGAGCGGGGTGTGGCTCAGGCTCCGCTCCACCCCCAGCTCCTCCACCAGCTTCTCGAACGGCACGTCCTGGTGCTGGTAGGCGCCCAGCGTCGTTTCCCGCACCTGCCCCAGCAGCTCGCGGAACGCGGGGTTCCCCGACACGTCGGCGCGCAGTGCCAGCGTGTTGACGAAGAAGCCGATCAATCCCTCCGTTTCCCGGCGGTTCCGGTTGGCGATGGGAGTGCCGACGACCACGTCCTCACCGCCCGACCAGCGCGCCAGGAGCACGTCCAGCGCCGCGAGCAGCACCATGTACGGCGTCGCTCCCTCCGCGCGGGCGAGCTCGCGGAGCCCCTCCGCGAGCTCCGGGGCGAGGGCGCGGAAAACGCTGGCTCCGCGGTTCCCCGGCACCGCCCGGCGAGGATGGTCCACCGGGACCTCCAGCACGGCGGGCGCGCCCGCCAGGCGCTCGCGCCACCAGGCGAGCTGCCGCTCCAGGACCTCCCCGGTGAGCCAGCCACGCTGCCACGCCGCGAAGTCGGCGTACTGCACCTCCAGCTCCGGGAGCGGCGACGGCTCGCCGCGCCCGAACGCCTCGTACAGCGCCGTCATCTCGCGGAGGAGCACCCCGATGCTCCAGCCGTCGGAGACGATGTGGTGCATGGCGAGGATCAGCACGTGCTCGTCCGGCGCGAGCCGCAGCAGGCGGATGCGCAGCAGCGGCCCGGCGCCCAGGTCGAAGGGGCGCCGCACCTCCTCCGCCGCCAGGCGCAGCGCCTCGGCCTCGGGCGCGCCGGCCGGGAGGCCCGCGAGGTCGGCGACCGGGAGCGGCGCGGGGGCCGCCGCACGCACCACCTGGACGGGCTCGCCTCCCTCCTCGCCGAAGACGGTGCGCAGCGACTCGTGGCGCCGGACGATCTCGTCCAGCGTGCGCTCCAGCACCGGCAGGTCCACCGCGCCGCGCAGCCGCAGCGCCATGGGGATGGTGTACGCGGTGCTCCCCGGCTCCAGGCGGTCGATGAACCACAGGCGCTGCTGCGCGAAGGAGACCGGCGCCACCCGCGGACCGCGGCCCGCGCGGCGGATCTCCGGGGCGGGGGCGGAGTCCGGGCGGAGCGCCAGGATGCGCCGGGCCAGCCCCGCCACCGTGGGCTCCTCGAACAGCGCCCGCAGCGGCACCTCCACCCCGAACGCCTGACGCACCCGCGAGATCACGCGCGTCGCCAGGAGCGAGTGCCCGCCCATCTCGAAGAAGTGGTCCCACCGCCCCACCCGCCCCACCCCCAGCACCTCCGCCCAGGTCCCGGCCAGCGCCGCCTCCACCTCCCCCAGCGGTGCCTCGTAGCTCCCCCGCGCGTACGCATCCCCCCCCGGCTCCGGCAGCGCCCTGCGGTCCACCTTCCCGTTCGCGTTCAGCGGCAGCGCCTCCATCCACACGAAGGCCGCCGGTACCATGTACTCCGGCAGGCTCCCGGCCAGGTGCGCCCGCAGCGCCTCCGCCTCCACCACCGCCTCCGCCGCGTAGTACGCCACCAGCCGCCTGTCTCCCGGCGCATCCTCCCGCGCCAGCACGGTCGCCTCCCGCACCTCCGGGTGCGCCAGGAGCCGCGCCTCGATCTCCCCCGGCTCGATGCGGAAGCCGCGCACCTTGACCTGCTCGTCCAGGCGGCCCAGGAACTCCAGCTCCCCGGAAGCCCGCCAGCGGACCGCGTCGCCGGTGCGGTACAGCCTTCCGCCCGGCTCCTCGCCGAAGGGATCGGGGACGAACGCCTCGGCCGTCAGCGCGGGCCGGTCCAGGTAGCCGCGCGCCACCCCCGCCCCTCCCACGTACAGCTCGCCCGGCACGCCGACGGGCGCGGGCTCGCCCCACGCGTCCAGCACGTACACGCGCGCGCCCTCCACCGGCCTGCCGATGGGCGGCGCCTCCGCCACCCCCGGCGCGCACGCGTGCGCCGTGGTGTAGATGGTCGTTTCCGTCGGCCCGTACATGTTCAC
>JBEVLE010000108.1:0-7539 GCA_040509335.1 Longimicrobiaceae bacterium
GGGGGATGCTCCCCCGCGGGCGGTCTGCGTTCCGGGCTGCATTCACCGCTTCAAGCTTCCACTACCTGTGGATCCATGCACCCGCCAGCGAATAAGACGCTTGCGGTCCAATCGTGCGAAGCCACAAATTGGAATCTGGACCTCGGCCCACCTCCGTCATCTCGCGAGCAACCCGCCGCTATCCCCTGAGTGCCGATGCTGGATCTGTTCGTATCCTTCTCCCAGGTAATGACCGGCGATTCCGATCTTGACCGGAAGCTCGCCATGGTCTATCTCGCTCGCATTGAGGGTGAGCCGGCGGGTGTCGGACTCCCAGCTCTACTGCATCTCTTTCAAGATATTGTCGCAGGCGGCGGCGATGTCGAGACGCAGGTGCGGCAGCGTATCCTCGAGGACCCGGAGCACTGGCCGCTTGCCCGGCAGATCTTGCTTCTTTGGTATACGTCGGCTCTGCGCAGTACGGGTGGAGGAGGGAAGGCGGTCTGGATACCTGGCACGGAGGAGGAATACTTCGGTGCGCTGATCTGGCCCGCCATCCGCGCGCATCCGCCGGGGCTGTCAGGCGGCTACTTCGGCCACTGGACCTACCCACCCGAAAATTGACTCGGTCTCCGCCCTGTAATCGTCCTAGAGGGATCTCATGTCCGAGCACGCCGACAAAGAATACGATGTGGTAGTAATCGGATCCGGCGTCGCCGGAGCACTGATCAGCTGGAAGCTCGCTAAGGCCGGAGCGCGCGTTCTGATCCTGGAAGCAGGTGAGCGCGGGCCCGATCGCCTGGAGCTTGTCGGCCGGTGGGTACGCACGCCCGATCGTGGTGGGGCGATCGCGTCGCCGTACCGGGGCCGTGACGGCGACAAGTTTGCTCCCTTCCCCGAAAACGACCGGGACTATGAACAGGCGGGGCCACAGCGGTTCAAGAGCACTTATGTTCGCCGTGTGGGCGGGTCCACATGGCACTGGTTGGGCAATGTGCCGCGCTTTCTCCCGCGCGACTTCAGCATGCGCTCCAGCTTTGGACTCGCTGTCGACTGGCCGATCGGCTACGACGACTTAGAGAGATGGTATTGTGAGGCGGAGCACGTCATAGGCGTGTCCGGGAACCACGACGAGTGGAACGGGCTCTTCGGTGCATACCGAAGTCGTGACTTCCCCATGAGCGAGATCTGGCCCAGCTATGCCGACCGACAAATTCGTCGCGCAATCGATGGGCTAACGTTCGAAGGTGTGCCGCTGCGAATGATGAGCACCCCGCAGGCGCGCAACTCCCAACCGTACCACGGCCGGCCGGTGTGCGCGGGAAACTCGACCTGTGTGCCGATCTGCCCCATCGGCGCAAAATACGACGCCACGGTGCACATACAGATGGCAGAGGTCGAAGGAGCTGAGGTCCGTGAGCAGGCGGTCGTCAGCCGTCTGCATGCCGACCAGGACGGACTGGTTCGCCAGGTGAGCTTTAAGACGTGGGACGGACTGGACCATTCGGTGAGCGGCCGCGTCGTGGTCCTGGCGGCGCATGCCATCGAAAGCCCCCGGCTGCTCCTGCTTTCAGCTGATGAGCGGACTCCCGGCGGCGTTGCCAACCGCAGCGGTCAGGTGGGCCGTAACCTGATGGACCATTTGCAGGGTGCGGCGACTGCACGTGCCTCATTTCCCCTGTTCCCCTTTCGTGGTCCGCCCACCACATCGGGGATCGATACGTTCCGCGACGGCGACTTCAGAGCACGGCATGCCGCCTTCAGGATGTCGTTCGGCAACGACGGCCACGGTCGGGAAGGTGCGCCCGTGACCGACCTGATGGAACTGGTGGACAAAGATCGCCTGTTCGGGCGCGAATTGCGCGAGCGGCTTGCCGACCGCGTCTCGAGACAGTGGAGGATCAGCTACTCCACCGAGCAGCTTCCCAACCCGTCCAACCGCGTCGAGCTTTCGGATCAGGTGGATGCCCTCGGCCTGCGCAAAGCCAAGCTCACCGTAGGGCTGGACGCATACAACACTGACGCTTTCGAGGTCGCCCGCCGCGTGATGCGAACGTTGTTCCTGGCGGTCGGTGACGCGGAGGGGGGCTTCGCCTCCGATCCCAACGCTTATTCAGGGGCTGGGCACATCATGGGTACGTGCAGGATGGGGCATGCCCCCGAGCAGTCGGTCGTGAATGCCGACTGCCGCGCTCATGATCATCCGAATCTCTTCATCGTCGGAGCCAGCGTCTTCTCCACCGGGGGCACCGCGAATCCCACATTGACAGTGGCAGCCCTCGCGCTCAGAGCAGTGCCCGCCATCACCGAACATTTGACCCGGTCCTGATCTCGTCCCACTCCCCGCACCCATCCTATGGCACATTCCACGCCCCCTGTCGCCGGACAGGCCAACGCAGCGCCTCCCGTCACCTCTCGGTCGGAGCTGCTGAGCCTGTTGAGCGAGGCGTGCGAACTGGAGCATGGTCTCGCCTGCTCATACCTCTATACCGCCTTCACGCTCAAGGAGGACCTGCGCGAGGGCGGCCTGAACTGGCGTCAACTCCAGATGGTACGCAAATGGGCCGCGCAGATCTATTTCGTTGCGGCCGAAGAGATGCTTCACTTGGCACAGGCCTGGAACCTGCTGGCCGCGATCGGAGGAACTCCGTATTACCTTCGGCCCAACTTCCCACAAAGCTGCAAGTACTATCCGTTTGGTCTCCCCCTGGCTCTCGAACCGTTTGGGCTTTCTGCCGTCCAGCGCTTCATCTTCTATGAGTTGCCCAGTGAGGTGTCGCCCGCCGAACAGCTCGCCATGATGGGGATTGAGCCCATTGGGATCGACGGGCGGCCTTATCGGACCGTGGGGGAACTGTACGGCCACATCCTTTCGGGGTTCGAGGCAATTCCCGAAAAGGATCTCTTCCTTGGAAATCCTGCACGGCAGGTGGGCCGGGAGTTGGTGGACTTCCCAGACATCGTGCGAGTCGTGGATCGTGACACGGCGCGGCGGGCGATTACCGTGATAACCGAACAGGGCGAGGGAACGGACGCGGACCGGACGGACTGTCACTACGGGGTCTTTCTCACGATCAGGGAAGAGTTGAAGCGCGAGCTGGCGGAAGCGCCGTTTGCACCGGCACGTGACACCATACAGGATCCAATTGCCAAGCGGCGCGGAAACTACGGAACCGACCGCGGCAGCCTGATCGAGGATCCCTATACCCGGGAGGTCGCGCTGCTCTTCGACGAGGTGTATGGGCTGATGCTGCGAATGCTACAGTACGTGTTCAGCAACAGTACCGGCGATCCAGCCACGCTGCTGAGCTTTTCAAGACGGGCCATCCAGATCATGCCCACGATTATCCTCCCCCTCGGCGTAGCGCTGACCCGCCTTCCGGCCGGGCCGTCTTACCCCGCGAAGACCGCTGGGCCTGCCTTCGGGTTGACGCGCCATGTCCCGCTCCCGGTAGAGCCGGGTGCGGCCTCCACACTGGTCTCGGAAAGGCTGGCGGAACTGCTGACGATTGCACAGGACCTCGGATCGCGTTCCGAGGCTCCACCGCAGATCCAGCGCGCGGTCGCCGCCCTGGCTGCATTGGCCGACATCTGACAATGAGAAGCCGGCCACTCCGCGGTTCACGCCTCGTACGGGGCGGCCCCGCATCTTCAACGTGAAGAGGCGGGGACTTTCGCTCGCCGCACGCCCGGGTTGACCGCTCCTCCTCAGCGGGTTATCGTAGCTTTGGACCGTGAACACCGCACCCGACAAGCCAGCATGCCCGTCCGCGCCCGCACGACCACCCTGACTACCACGGGGCTCCGCACAGGAGGCTGGGTCCGGGTGCGTCCGCGCTGAACGACGGCGCCGCCGCCTGACGACGAGGCCTCCCGAGTGGAGGCCTTTTTGTTTGCCCCCGTCTCGCGCGGGGCTTGTCGCGGACGGCGGCAGGACCGATGTTGCTGCCGTCCCGGGCCGGGCTCCCCGGCCGGGTGTACCGAAACGATTGGATTTCCGATGGACGACCGGAACGAGCCCGCCCGCCCGCTGTGGCCCTGGGCCCTGTACGCCGCGCTGCTGGGCGCGGGGATCGTCCTTTTCTTCATGTACGTGCCGCGCTGAGGCCCCGCGCCTCGCCGCCGCACGATCCGCGACCGGGAAAACGACCATGACGACGACGGCTGAGAACCAGGGACAGGTACGCGTGACGCTCCCCGATGGATCCGTGCGCGAGGTCGCGCCGGGGACGACGGTGCTCGACTTCGCGAAGTCCATCGGCTCGGGGCTGGCCAAGGCGGCGCTCGCCGGCAAGGTGGACGGGCGCGTCGTGGACCTCGCCAGCCCGCTGGAGGGCGACGCCGCGGTGGAGATCGTCACCGAAAAGAGCCCCGACGCGCTGGAGCTGCTCCGCCACTCCGCGGCGCACATCCTGGCCACGGCCGTGCGCCGGGTGCGCCCGGACGCGAAGATCGGCTTCGGGCCGGCGATCGAGGACGGCTTCTACTATGACTTCGAGGTGGACCACCCCTTCACGCCCGACGAGCTGGAGCGCATCGAGGCGGAGATGCAGGAGGTGGTCAGGGGGAACGACCCCTTCGAGCGGCGCGTGGTCTCGGTGGACGAGGCGCGCGGGCTGTTCGCCGACGACCCGCTCAAGCTGGAGCGCCTGGAGGAGTTCGGCGGCGACGAGACGATCACCGTCTACCGCAACGGACCCTTCCTGGACCTGTGCCGCGGCCCGCACCTCCCGGGAACGGGGCGGCTCAAGCACTTCAAGCTGCTGAACACGGCCGGCGCGTACTGGCGCGGCGACTCCAGCCGCCAGATGCTGCAGCGCATCTACGGAACGGCGTGGTTCTCCAGGGAGGACCTGGAGCGCTACGTCCACAACCTGGAGGAGGCGCGCAGGCGCGACCACCGGCGGCTGGGCAAGGAGCTGGACCTGTTCCAGTTCCACCCCGTCTCCCCCGGCTCCGCGTTCTGGACGCCGCGCGGCACCACGCTGTACAACACGCTGGTGGACTTCGTGCGCGAGCGGCAGCGCGAAGCGTTCCTGGAGATCAAGACGCCGCTCCTGTACACCAAGACGCTGTGGGAGCAGTCCGGGCACTGGGGCAAGTACCGCGAGAACATGTTCCTGGTGCTCAACTCGGAAACGGGCGAGCACGACATGTCGCTCAAGCCCATGAACTGCCCGTCGCACCACCTGTACTTCGCGTCGGCGCGGCACTCGTACCGCGAGCTGCCGCTGCGCTTCGTCACCAACGACGTGCTGCACCGCAACGAGCTTTCCGGCGCTCTCTCGGGGCTCACGCGGGTGCGGCAGTTCGCCCAGGACGACTGCCACGTGTACCTGCGCGAGGACCAGATTCCCGGCGAGGTCCGCTTCCTGATGGACTTCATCCTGGGGTACTACGAGACGTTCGGGCTGACGGCGACGCTCAAGTTCGCCACGCGCCCGGAGCAGCGCATCGGCGACGACGCCATGTGGGACCGCGCGGAGGGCGCGCTGCGCGCCGCGCTGGACGCCACGGGGATGGCGTACGAGATGAAGCCGGGGGACGGCGCCTTCTACGGCCCCAAGATCGACTTCGACGTCACCGACTCCATCGGGCGGGCGTGGCAGCTGGGCACCATCCAGCTGGACTACGCGGCGCCGGAACGGTTCGACCTCACCTACGTGGGCGAGGACAACCTGCCGCACCGCCCCGTGGTGATCCACCGCGCGGTGAGCGGCTCCTTCGAGCGCTTCATCGCCATCCTGGTGGAGCACTTCGCCGGCGCCTTCCCGGTGTGGCTGTCGCCGGTGCAGGTGGTGGTGATCCCCATCTCCGACGAGCAGGCGGCGAGCGCCCGCGAGCTGGGAGCGCGGCTGCGCGCCCAGGGGATCCGCGCCGAGGTGGACGACCGCAACGAGACGCTCAACTACCGCATCCGCGAGGCCGAGACGCAGAAGGTGCCGTACATGGCCGTCGTCGGCGGGCGCGAGGTGGAGAACGGCACCGCGGCGGTGCGCATCCGCGGAGCCGGGCGCAAGCAGTCGGTGCTGGACCGCGACGCGTTCGCGGCGCAGGTGCTGGAGCGCATCCGCAGCCGCACGCTGGAAACGGCGCTGGACGAGGGCTGAGCGCGGGGCGGGGGAGCGCCGCTTGACAGCCCCGCGGCGCTCCCGTATCTTAACGGACCAAATTGGGAAAAGTGGGGGCCGGCGGGCCCCCCACCCTTCGGCTCGCGCGAGCGATGCTGCCGGGTCCGCATGGCGCCCCGCCTCCCGCGCGTGGAGGTGGCGGCCGCGCATGAACGGACCTGAAGAGCTTCAGGTCCGTTTTCGTTTACACCCCTTCGGAGAGCAACTGCCATCAACGAGAAGACGCGCGTCAATCGCCAGATCCGCATCAGCCCCGTCCGGGTGATCGCAACCGACGGCGAGCAGCTGGGGATCCTTCCCATCGAGCGGGCGCTGGAGATCGCGGAGGAGCAGGGTCTGGACCTGGTGGAGGTGGCGCCGCTCGCCCGTCCGCCGGTCTGCCGCATCATGGACTACGGCAAGTTCAAGTACGAGGAGCAGCGGAAGGCGCGCGAGGCGCGCAAGAAGCAGCACCACGTGCAGATCAAGGAAGTCAAGATGCGGCCCGGGATCGAAGACCACGACTTCGACTTCAAGACGAAGCACGCGCGGCGCTTCCTCGAAGAGGGCAACAAGGTCAAGCTGACCATGATGTTCCGCGGTCGCCAGATGGCGCACCCGGAGCACGGCCGTCAGGTGCTGGACAAGGTGTCGGGGATGCTTGCCGACGTCGCCAAGATCGAGATGCACCCACAGATGGAGGGGCGCAGCATGACCATGGTGCTCACCCCTCTCGTCAAGAGCTGATCGTCCGTCCGCGAGGACGGCGTACGGAAAGGAAGAAGTACCATGCCCAAGATGAAGAACCACCGGGGTGCGGCCAAGCGCTTCAAGAAGACCGCCAGCGGCAAGCTGAAGCGCGGCCACTCGATGAAGCGCCACATCCTCACGAAGAAGTCTCCGAAGCGGAAGCGCAACCTCCGGGATTCTGCGCTTGTGTCGAAGGGGGACGAGAAGCGGATGACCCGTCTGCTCTCCGCCTGAGCGGAAGCCGGCCCGAAACCGTACATCGACCACCTTTTCGCACGAACATCCGGAGGAGTAGAACATGCCCCGCGTAAAGACCAACGTGGCGCGCCTGCGCCGCAAGAACCAGATCCTCAAGGAAGCCAAGGGCTTCTTCGGCCGGCGCAAGAACCTGTACAAGACCGCCAAGGAGGCCGTCGAGCGCGCCTGGCGGTACGCGTACCGGGACCGCAAGAACAAGAAGCGCGAGTTCCGCAAGCTGTGGATCGTCCGCATCAACGCGGCCGCCCGGCAGCACGACCTGTCGTACTCGCGCTTCATGAACGGCCTCAAGCTCGCCGGGATCGAGATCGACCGGAAGAACCTCGCGGACCTCGCGGTGCGCGACCCGAACGCCTTCGAGCAGCTCGCCACGGCCGCCAAGGCCCGGCTGGACTGACCGGAGTCGGCGGAGGTAGCGTGGAGCGGCGCCGGGCGAGAGCCC
>JBEVLE010000109.1:0-13637 GCA_040509335.1 Longimicrobiaceae bacterium
GCCGGGGGACAACGTGCAGATGACGGTGGAGCTGATCACGCCGATCGCGATGGAGAAGGAGCTTCGCTTCGCCATCCGCGAGGGCGGGCGCACCGTCGGCGCCGGCGTCGTCACCGAGATCGTCGAGTAAAGCGATCACTACCCGGCAGGCGGCGGACGGCTGACGCCGACCCGCCGCCTGTCGTACGCTGATAGGAGGCAGAGCCATGCGCGACAAGGTCATCCTCGCCTGCACCGAGTGCAAGGAGAGGAACTACCACAAGACGAAGAACAAGCGGCTCCACCCGGAGCGCGTGGAGTACGCGAAGTACTGCCCGCGGTGCAACAAGCACCAGCCGCACAAGGAAACCAAGTAGTTCGGAGTTCCGGCGGCCGACGATCACGACGAGAAGGGCGCTGGTCCACGGCCCTTCTTTTCGTCCCCGGCTGCTCCAGAAACGTACATCGCTCACTCGTCCGCGCATGGCTGAGACCACCCGCACCAACGCCAGGGACTTCATCGAGCAAGTCTCCGACGAGATCAAGAAGGTGACCTGGCCGGACCGCGAGCAGCTTCGCGAGTCCACGGTCGTCATCGTGGCCTTCGTGTCGATCATCGCCGCCCTGATCTTCTTGATGGATCGGGGTGTGATCCTGGTTCTCGACCTGGTCACGTCCCTCCTCGGAGGATAGCGGATGGGCGAGGCGAAGTGGTACGCGATCCAGACGTATTCCGGGCATGAGAACAAGGTCCAGCGGCTGATCCAGCGCCGGATCGACGAGGAGACGGGCGAGCCCGAGGACAAGCAGATCCAGGAAGTGCTGGTCCCCACCCAGGAAGCGGTGGAGATCCGCAACGGCAAGAGGGTCACGGTCACGCGCCGCCTCTACCCGGGGTACGTGCTGGTGAAGATGACGTACAACCAGCGCACCGCCCACCTGGTCAACAGCATCCAGGGCGTGCTCAAGTTCCTCGGCACCGGCTCGGAGCCTCAGCCCCTGCGGGACGAGGAGCTGAGCAAGATCCTCGGGCAGGAGGCGGAGTCGGCGGAAGTGGCGGAGGACGTCGCCGATCCGATCCCCTTCACCCCCGGCCAGGTCGTGGAGGTCATCGAAGGGCCTTTCAACGACTTCAGCGGGACGGTGCAGGAGGTCTACCCCGACAAGGGGAAGGTCAAGGTCGAGGTTTCGCTCTTCGGCCGCCCCACCAGCATCGAGCTGGACTACACGCAGCTTAAGGGTTACTGAGGCCGAGCCATGGCGAAGAAAGTTACCGGTTTCATCAAGCTCCAGGTTCCCGCCGGGGCCGCCAACCCCGCGCCTCCGGTCGGCCCGGCGCTGGGCCAGCACGGCGTGAACATCATGGAGTTCTGCAAGCAGTTCAACGCGCGCACCCAGGGTCAGCCCGGGATGATCATCCCGGTGGAGATCACGGTGTACGCGGACCGCTCCTTCACCTTCATCACCAAGACGCCGCCCGCGGCGATCCTGCTGAAGAAGGCGGCGGGGCTGCAGAGCGGCTCCGCGACGTCCAACCGGACCAAGGTCGGGACGGTGACGCGCGACCAGGTGCGCCAGATCGCCGAGACCAAGATGCCCGACCTGAACGCGGTCGACATCGACGGGGCCATGCGGCAGATCGCGGGCACCGCCCGCTCCATGGGCATCGAGATCACGGACTGAGGCGGGAGTTTCGCGGACGCGGCGGGGGAGCGCTCCCGCCCTCCCGCGCGAGGCCCACGGGCCGAGCGGGGTGCCGCGTCCGGGTCCACGGACCACCGCCTGCGATGGGCGACGCACGGTGGGAGGACCGGTTCAAGGAATCGTCTGAGGGGATACATGCCTAAGCACGGAAAGAAGTTCCGCGAGGCACAGTCCCGCGTTCCCGAGGGGACGGCGCTGGAGCCCGGCGCGGCCGTCGGCATGGTGAAGGAGCTTTCCTTCGCCAAGTTCGACGAGACCGTCGAGGTTTCCGTCCGGCTGGGCGTCGATCCGCGTCACGCGGACCAGATCGTCCGCGGGGCCGTCGTCCTTCCCCACGGCACGGGGAAGACCGCCCGGGTGCTGGTCATCGCCCAGGGCGACAAGGCTCGCGAGGCGGAGGAAGCGGGCGCCGACTTCGTCGGCACCGACTATGTGCAGAAGATCAAGGACGGGTGGCTCGACTTCGACGTCGTGGTCGCCACGCCGGACGTGATGGGGCAGGTCGGTCAGCTGGGGCGCATCCTGGGTCCGCGTGGCCTGATGCCCACCCCCAAGGCCGGCACGGTGACGTTCGACGTCGCCCGCGCCATCCGCGAGATCAAGGCGGGCAAGATCGAGTTCCGCGTGGACCGCACGGGGAACGTCCATGCCCCCATCGGGCGGGTCTCCTTCGAGCCGAACAAGCTGGAAGAGAACCTGTCGGCGTTCATGGACACGGTGATCCGGGCCAAGCCGAGCGCCGCCAAGGGTCAGTACGTCCGGAGCGTGACGGTCTCCAGCACCATGGGGCCCGGGGTGGCGGTCGATTCCAACCTCTACCGGCGGGGCTGATCCATGAAGAAGGAGCTCAAGAGTGCCGTCATCGACGACCTCAACCAGAAGCTGGACGGGGCGACCGCGTTCTACCTGACGGACTTCACGGGCATGAACGTGAAGCAGATCACCGAGTTCCGCTCCCGCCTGCGCAAGCAGGGCGTGGAGTACGTGGTGGTCAAGAACACGCTGGCCCAGCGCGCGCTGACCGGGATGGAGATCCCGGACATCGCCAGCTTCTTCAGCGGGCCCACCGGGCTGGTGATCGGCCGGAACGACGCCGTGGCCGCGGCAAAGGTCCTCACGACCTTCGCCAAGGAGTTCGGCGACCGTCCGGTGATCAAGGTCGGGGTGGTGGACGGCAAGCCGTTCGACGCCGACCAGGTGAGGAAGCTCGCCGACCTGCCGCCGCGTGAGGTCCTCCTCGCCCAGATCGCGGGCGGGCTGCAGGCGCCCATGGCGCGCCTGGCCGGCGGCATGAGCCAGCTGCTCGCGGGGTTCGCGCGGGCGGTGGACGCGCTTCGCCAGCAGCGCGAGGGCGCAGATTCGTAGTCCGCGCCCCGACAGCAGGCGCTTTCCCGACCGCTCGCGGGCAGGGTCCCGACGGTCCGATACCTTGGTTTCACTTTCGTACGTACTACACATAGGAGCCCAACATGGCGACCACGCTTACCCGTGACGAGCTGCTCGACGCGATCGGCAACATGACCGTCATCGAGCTCTCCGAGTTCGTGAAGGCCTTCGAGGAGAAGTTCGGCGTCACCGCGGCCGCCCCGGTGGCCGCCGCGCCGGCCGGCGGTGCCGCCGTCGCCGCGCCCGTCGTCGAGGAGAAGACCGAGTTCGACGTCGTCCTCATGGGCGCCGGCGAGAAGAAGATCCAGGTCATCAAGGTGGTGCGCGAGCTCACCGGCCTGGGCCTCAAGGAGGCCAAGGACCTGGTCGACGGCGCCCCGAAGACCGTCAAGGAGGCCGCGACCAAGGACGAGGCCGAGGCCATGAAGGCCAAGCTCGTCGAGCAGGGCGCGACCGTCGAGCTGAAGTAGGACTGATCCTCGTCCGGACGGAGGGCCTCCAGGGGGGATTTCCACCTGGGGGCCCTTCGGGTCGGTCGCGGAGGGATCGCCTGTCTAGGCGCGGGCTCGCCCGCGGAGGCGGTCCCGGCTCAGTCCCTTCAGCCGGACGGCTCATGACGCGCAGGCCGCTCTACATACCCGGACGATACGTCACCCCGCCGAGGTGTTCGGTTGGGGGTGTTTGCGCTTCCGATCTTTTCCACGCACGCTAAGAGGGAGACCCACTTGGCAACGCTAGATAAAACGACTGTCTCCTTCGCCAAGCTGAAGTCGGGGATGGAGCTTCCCAACCTCCTCGACGTCCAGCTACGCGCTTTCGAGACACTCCTGCAGACGGACGCGGCCGCCCGGGAACGGGAGGACGTGGGCCTGGAGCGCGTCTTCAACGAGATCTTCCCCATCTCCGATGTGAATGGGAACTTCTCGCTGGAGTTCGTCCGCTACACGCTGGGTGAGCCGAAGTACGACATGGAAGAGTGCATGGAGCGCGACATGACGTACGCCGCTCCGCTCAAGGCCACTCTTCGGCTGGTCGTGTGGGAGGACGCGGGGGACGAGCGCCGGCCCAAGGACATCATCGAGAAGGAGGTGTACCTGGGCGACCTGCCGGTGCTGACGCCCCTGGGTACCTTCATCATCAACGGCGCCGAGCGCGTGATCGTGTCGCAGCTGCACCGCTCCCCCGGCGTGGTGTTCGAGGAGAACACGCACCCCAACGGGTCGAAGCTGTTCAGCGCGCGCATCATCCCGTTCCGCGGCTCGTGGGTCGAGTTCACCATCGACATCCACGACGTCATCGCCGTCCACATCGACAAGAAGAAGAAGTTCCCGGCCACCGCGCTGCTGCGCGCCGTCGGGTACTCGCGGGACGCGGACGTCCTGGACCTCTTCTTCGACCGCGAGCGGCTGCCGCTGGGCACGCTGGAGCGCGAGGGTTCCCGCGAGGGGCGCCGCGGCGAGGTGTTCCACGGCTTCCTGGCGGAGGACGTGCTGGACCCCGGCGTCGTCGGCCCCGAGGGCCCGCGGCTGTACCGCGAGCTGGTGGTGGCCGGCACCGGCGAGATCATCGAGCGCGGCACGCGCCTGACCCAGGAGGTCGTGGATGCGCTCCGCGCCGCCGGGGCCGCGTCGTACCCGGTGACCGCCGGCAACCTGCTGGCGCGCGCCGGCGACGAGCTGACCGCGGACGTGGTCGGGCGGCTGCTGCGCGCCGGGGTGGAGGAGGTCAGCGTCTTCAAGTCGGGGCAGCACGGCGGCACCACGCTGCGCGCCACGCTTGCAAAGGACCCCACCCGCGGCACGCTGGACTCGCTGTTCGCGATCCACAACCTGATCCGCCCGGGCACCGCGCCCGCGCCGGACGCCTGGACCGAGGAAGAGTTCTTCGAGTCCGGCGACCAGATCATGCACATCGCGGACTTCCTCAGCGCCTGGGCGGAGCGCGACAGCGGCCCGTCGGACCTAGTTGCCCGCGACTCGCAGCGCTCGGCGGAGGAGCGGATGATCCGCTTCGCGCAGGAGCGCGGCATCCGCTACGTGTGGGAGAGCCTGCGCGACGAGCGCGCCGAAAAGACCAGCCGTCCCAGCCGCGTGCTGGTGTACGAGCTGAACCGCGTGGTTCAGGTGTACACCGCGGTCTGGCGCCTGCTGTTCCAGCCGCGCGCCTCGCTGGTGGTGGCCGGCGCGCTCGCCGGCGACAGCGCGGGGGCGCGCTCGGACTACAGCGAGTACACGGAGGAGTCGCTCAACAAGCGCTACGACCTGGGCCGCGTCGGCCGCTACAAGATCAACCAGCGCCTGGTGGAGGCCTTCGGGGCGCTCGGCTTCCCCACGCCGCCGGCGGGGATGACCGCGCTCACCGCGCAGGACGTGCTCGCCATCCTCTACCAGCTCGTGGAGCTGCACGAGGGGCGCGGCGGCACGGACGACATCGACCACCTGGGCAACCGGCGCGTCCGCTCGGTGGGCGAGCTGATCGCCAACCAGTTCTCCGTGGGCCTGTCGCGCATGGCGCGCCTGGTGCGCGAGCGCATGTCGATCGTGTCCGACGCGGACAAGATCAACATCGACGACCTGGTCAACGCCCGGACGGTGTCGGCGGTGATCCAGCAGTTCTTCGGGTCGTCGCAGCTCAGCCAGTTCATGGACCAGACCAACCCGCTGGCGGAGATGACGCACAAGCGGCGTCTGTCGGCGCTGGGGCCGGGCGGTCTGACCCGTGAGCGCGCCGGCTTCGAGGTGCGAGACGTGCACTACTCGCACTACGGGCGCATGTGCCCGATCGAGACGCCGGAAGGCCCCAACATCGGGCTGATCAACTCGCTGACCACGTACTCGCGGATCAACGACCTCGGCTTCATCGAGACGCCGTACCGCAAGGTGGTGCGCGCCGTGGTCCGCTACCCCTCGCGGGTCAAGCTGTCCGAGGCCGCGCGCCTGGTGATCGGCGAGCGCGCCAAGGTGTTCGCCAAGAAGGGCGAGGAGATCGACGCCGCGCGCGGCCGCGAGGTGTTCCGGCAGATGATCGTCGGCGCCGAGCTGGCGGAGGACGTGCTCGACTGGACGTCCATCTTCCCGCGCATGATGGCGGCGGAGATCCCGCAGGTCGACTGGGACGAGGCGGTGCTGCGCCTGCCGGTGCTCGCCCGCCGCGGCGAGCGCATCACCGAGGAGCTTGCCGCCCGCATCGCCGAGCAGCCGGTGAACCTGGTGCGCGTGGTGTCGCGCCGCGCCGGCGCCGCCGCCCGCGGCGTCGCCCCGGAGGCGATCCGCAACCCGGTGTCGCTCCCGGTGCGCGTCTTCCAGCCGCGCTCCTCCGCGGTGCTCGCCGTCCCCGGGACGGTGCTCACCGAGGAAGTGGCCGAGCGGCTGTACGCCAACCAGATCGAGGGGCTCGCCTCCATCGCGGACGAGGACGACGACTTCGACGCGGTGGGGCTGGACTACACCAACGGCGCCCCCGCGCTCGGCGCGGACACGGACGTGGGCCGCCACTCGCTGGTGGCCGCCGCCGAGCTCACCCCGGTGACCCCGGTGGTGACGCGGATCGTGGCCTGGCTGTCGGCCAACGAGGAGGAGAACGCCCGGATCGCGCAGGCCAACGCGCCGCTGGACCCGGGGAGCACCTTCGTCAACGAGTTCGTGCTGTGCCGCGAGCGGGGCGACTTCCCGCTGCTGCGCCCGGACGAGATCGACTACATGGACGTGGCGCCCGACCAGCTGGTGTCGGTGGCCGCCGCGCTCATCCCGTTCCTGGAGCACGACGACGCCAACCGCGCGCTGATGGGCTCCAACATGCAGCGGCAGGCGGTGCCCCTCCTGTTCCCGGCGGCCCCCGTGGTGGGGACCGGGCTGGAGTCGGTGGTGGCCGCGGACTCGGGCTCGGTGGTGGTGGCCCGGCGCGCGGGGATCGTCCGCGAGGTCACGGCCGACCACATCGTGGTCGACGCCGGCATGGCGGGCGCGCCCAACTCGGACGAGCCGCTGCGGCGCCTGGCGCAGTTCGACCGCTACCGGATGAAGAAGTACTGGCGGACCAACCAGGACACCGCCATCAACCAGCGCCCCCTGGTCCGCAAGGGCCAGCGCGTGGAAAAGGGCGACCCGCTCGCCGACGGCGCCTCCACCGAGAACGGGGAGCTGGCGCTGGGGCGGAACCTGCTGGTGGCGTTCATGCCCTGGTACGGCCACAACTTCGAGGACGCCATCGTCCTTTCGGAGAAGCTGGTCAAGGACGACGTCTACACCTCCATCCACATCCAGGAGCTGGAGCTCCAGGTCCGCGACACCAAGCGGGGGATGGAGGAGATCACGCGCGAGATCCCCAACGTCGCCGAGGAGTCGCTGGTGGACCTCGACGAGCGCGGCATCGTGCGGATCGGCGCCCGGGTCAAGGCGGGCGACATCCTGGTGGGCAAGATCACCCCCAAGGGCGA
Organism: Longimicrobiaceae bacterium; assembly: GCA_040509335.1. GTDB lineage: Bacteria > Gemmatimonadota > Gemmatimonadetes > Longimicrobiales > Longimicrobiaceae > JAFAYN01. The sequence continues at coordinate 7,505 of JBEVLE010000109.1, forward strand.
GACCGAGCTGTCGCCCGAGGAAAAGCTGCTCACCGCGATCTTCGGCGAGAAGGCAAAGGACGTCAAGGACTCGTCGCTCAAGGTCCCGCCCGGGGTCGAGGGCACGGTCATCGACGTCAAGATCTTCTCGCGGCGGATCGACGACCCGATCCTGGAAAAGGAGCGCGGCCAGAAGATCGGCGACCTGCGCTCCAACGAGCGCGGCGAGATCCTGCGCATCTCCGAGGCGCGCGACGAGGAGATCAAGGAGCTGATCCGCGGCAAGACCGTGGCGCTCTTCCTCAAGCGCGGCACGGTGGAGCCCTTCTTCAACGAGGGGACCGACCTGACCGACGAGGTCACGGACGCTCTGGACCTGTCCGAGGTGGACCTGACCACGCTCAAGGTCACCGACCGCCCGACCAACGAGCAGCTCCGCCGCCTGATCGACGAGAGCAAGCGCCGCATCGAGCGGGTCCGCCAGAAGACCGAGGACCAGATCGACAAGGTGTTCCAGCCGGACGAGCTCCCGCCGGGGGTGGTCCAGCTGGTGAAGGTGTACCTGGCCGAGAAGCGCAAGATCTCGGTGGGCGACAAGATGGCCGGCCGCCACGGCAACAAGGGCATCATCGCCCGCATCGTCCCCGAGGAGGACATGCCGTTCCTCCCGGACGGCACCCCGGTGGACGTGTGCCTCAACCCGCTCGGCGTGCCGAGCCGCATGAACGTGGGGCAGATCCTGGAGACCCACCTGGGGTGGGCGGCGCGCGTCCTCGGCTTCATGGCCAAGACGCCGGTGTTCCAGGGCGCCTCCGAGGACGAGATCGGGGCGATGATGCGGGTGGCGGGCGTGACCTGGGCGCGCCAGGCGCTGGGGATCGTCCATGCGCAGCCGCCGGTCTTCGACCTGGACGACGCGCGCGCGCTGGTGGAGGCCGCAAAGGCCGCCGAGGCCGCGTCCGAGATCGAGCCGCGCCCCGAGTCGGGGATCGGCCGCTCCATCGACCGGCTGCTGACCGCGCCGGGGGCGTCGCAGGACACCCTGGACAAGCTCAAGGACCTGGGCCGCTACCTGGTGACGGCCGCCCGCGAGATCGCGGAGCGCGGCGAGGGGACGTTCGAGGAGCAGTTCCCCGCGGCGGCTGCGCTGGCGCAGTCCACCACCGGCGAGGGGCTGAACGCCGCGGTGGAGGAGCACATGCTGCGCGCCGGGCTCACCCCGGGCGGCAAGGTGCGCCTGCGGGACGGGCGCAGCGGGCAGGAGTTCCGCTCGCCGGTGACGGTGGGCGCGATCTACATGCTCAAGCTGTCGCACCTGGTGGACGACAAGATCCACGCGCGGTCCATCGGGCCGTACTCCCTGGTCACGCAGCAGCCGCTCGCCGGCAAGGCGCAGTTCGGCGGCCAGCGGTTCGGGGAGATGGAGGTGTGGGCGCTGGAGGCGTACGGCGCGGCGCACACCCTGCAGGAGATCCTGACGGTGAAGTCGGACGACGTGAACGGCCGCTCGCGCGTCTACGAAGCGATCGTCAAGGGGGAGAACCTCCCCGAGCCCGGGCTCCCGGAGAGCTTCAACGTGCTCGTCAAGGAGCTCCAGGCGCTGGGCATCAGCGTCACTCTGGGCAGCTGACCCCCTCACCCCCCGGCCCCCTCTCCCCGCAAGGGGGAGAGGGGGTGAACGGCAGAGCAGTTCGGGTAGTTCTCCCCTCCCCCTTGCGGGGAGGGGTCGGGGGAGGGGGTTCGGAGGGGGACATCGGAGCCGGCCCCAGGGGCGGCCAACCATCAGAAATGAAGGGGACCAAAGCATGATCGACTTTCCCCGCACGCGCGAGACACGGTCGCAGGACTTCAACTATATCCAGGTGAAGATCGCCTCCCCCGAGGAGATCCGCGGGTGGAGCTTCGGGGAGGTGACCAAGCCGGAGACGATCAACTACCGCTCCTTCAAGCCGGAGCGGGACGGTCTCTTCTGCGAGCGCATCTTCGGGCCGGTGAAGGACTGGGAGTGCCACTGCGGCAAGTTCAAGCGCATCCGCTTCCGCGGCCACATCTGCGACAAGTGCGGCGTGGAGGTGACGCTCTCCAAGGTGCGGCGCGAGCGCATGGGCCACATCGAGCTGGCCGTGCCCGTGGCGCACATCTGGATGTTCAAGACGCTTCCCTCGCAGATGGGGTACCTGCTGGGGATGACGCTGCGCGACCTTGAAAAGGTCATCTACTACGCCGCGTACGCCGTCATCAACCCGGGCGCGCAGGACGTCAAGGTGGGGCAGGTGCTGGAGGAGGAGGAGTACCTCCAGCTCCGCGAGAAGACCCGCGAGGAGGGCGACGCCGACTTCGTCGCCGACATCGGCGCGCCGGCGATCCGCACGCTGCTCACCATGATCGAGGTGGACACGCTGGGCGAGGAGCTCCGCGTGCAGGTGGCCAACGAGACCTCGCAGCACCGCAAGAAGCTGGTGCTGAAGCGCCTCAAGGTCCTCGACGCCATCCGCAACTCCGGGGCGACCCCGGGCGAGCGGAACAAGCCCGAGTGGATGATCCTGGACGTGGTCCCGGTGATCCCGCCCGACCTGCGGCCGCTGGTGCCGCTGGACGGCGGGCGCTTCGCCACGTCGGACCTGAACGACCTGTACCGGCGCGTCATCAACCGGAACAACCGGCTCAAGAAGCTGATGGAGATGCGCGCCCCGGAGGTCATCCTCCGGAACGAGAAGCGCATGCTCCAGGAGGCGGTGGACGCCCTGTTCGACAACGGGCGCCGCACCAAGGCGATCCGCGGCCGCGGCAAGCGTCCGCTCAAGTCGCTGTCCGACATGCTCAAGGGCAAGCAGGGGCGCTTCCGCCAGAACCTGCTCGGCAAGCGCGTGGACTACTCCGGCCGCTCGGTCATCGTGGTGGGCCCGGAGCTCAAGCTGCACCAGTGCGGCCTCCCCAAGGCCATGGCCGTGGAGCTCTTCAAGCCGTTCATCATCCACGAGTTGGAGAAGCGCGGCGAGGCGGAGACGGTGAAGCGCGCCAAAAAGATCGTTGAGCGCGACGACCCGCGGGTGTACGAGGTGCTCGAGGACATCATCCGCGACCACCCGGTGCTCCTCAACCGCGCGCCCACGCTGCACCGCCTGGGGATCCAGGCGTTCGAGCCGGTGCTGGTGGAGGGCAAGGCAATCCGCATCCACCCGCTGGTGTGCGCGGCCTTCAACGCCGACTTCGACGGCGACCAGATGGCGGTGCACGTGCCGCTGTCGTTCGAGGCGCAGCTGGAGGCGCGGGTGCTGATGCTGTCCAGCAACAACATCCTCCTGCCGTCCAACGGCCGGCCCATCGCAGCGCCCTCGCAGGACATCGTCATCGGGTGCTACTGGCTGACCAAGGACCGCGAGGACGCCCCGGCGCGCTTCGCGGAGGACGCCGAGGAGCGCACCAAGCCGCAGGACCAGCGCGACCCGGCGAAGCTGGTGCGGCGCTTCGGCTCGGTGGCCGAGGTGGAGATGGCGATCGCGTACAACCAGATCCACTTCCACGACGCCATCTACTACTGGTACATCCCCACCGAGGGGGCCGTGGACGAGTACGGCGACCCGCGGAAGCCGGAGTGGGTGCAGACCACCGTCGGGCGGACCATCTTCAACTCCGTCGTCCCGGGCCAGATGGGCTACTGGAACAAGACGATGGGGAAGAAGGAGCTGGGCGACGTCATCTTCAACGCCTACCGCGAGGTGGGGCTGGGCCGCACGGTGGTGTTCCTGGACGACCTCAAGGCGTTCGGGTTCCGCTACTCCACGCTGGGCGGCGTTTCGGTGGGGATCGAGGACATGAAGATCCCGGCGGAAAAGGACACCATCCTCCGCGAGGCGGAGGACGACGTGGGCCGCTTCACGCGCGCCTACAACAACGGCGTCATCTCCAACGGCGAGCGCTACAACAAGGTCATCGACACCTGGACGCACGCCAACAACGACGTGGCGGACGCCATGGTGGCGCGCCTGGCCCGTGACCGCGGCGGCTTCAACCCGGTGTTCATGATGATGAACTCCGGCGCCCGCGGCTCGCGCGACCAGATGCGGCAGCTGGCCGGGATGCGCGGCCTGATGGCGAAGCCCCAGAAGAAGCTGACGGGCGGGATCGGCGAGATCATCGAGTCGCCGATCAAGTCCAACTTCCGCGAGGGGCTGACGGTGCTGGAGTACTTCATCTCCACGCACGGCGCCCGCAAGGGCCTGGCCGACACCGCGCTGAAGACGGCGGACGCCGGCTACCTGACCCGCCGCCTGGTGGACGTGGCGCAGGACGTCACCATCGCCGAGGAGGACTGCGGCACGGTGCTCGGCCTGGAGGTCTCGGCGCTCAAGGAGGGCGACGACGTGGTGGAGCCGCTCAAGGACCGCATCGTCGGCTCCGTGGCGCTCGACGACGTGTTCGACCCCATCGACGGCGAGATGATCTGCGAGGCCGGGACGCTGATCGACGAGGAGATGGCGGACGACATCGAGGACGCCGGGATCCAGATGGTCAAGATCCGCAGCGTACTCACCTGCGACAGCCGCCGCGGGCTCTGCCGGCAGTGCTACGGCCGCAACCTGGCCACCATGGAGATGGTGGACGTGGGCGAGGCGGTGGGCATCCTGGCCGCGCAGTCCATCGGCGAGCCGGGGACGCAGCTGACGCTGCGCACCTTCCACATCGGCGGCACCGCGGCCCGCATCGCGGCGACCACGGCGCGGAAGAGCAAGGTGGAGGGGATCGCCCAGTTCGAGCGCATCACCACGGTGAACACGCCGGAGGGGGCGCGCATCGTCACCTCGCGCGAGGGCGAGATCATCATGAGGACCGCCGAGGGCGCGATCCGCTCCCGCCTGGCGGTGCCGTACGGCGCCACCATCAGCGTGGAGGACGGGCAGAAGATCGCCGTGGGCGACCTGCTGTTCGCGTGGGATCCGTACTCGGAGCCCATCGTGGCCGACTTCGGCGGCGTCGTGCGGTTCATCGACATCGTCGACGAGGAGACGGTGCGCGAGGAATTGGACGAGTCCACCGGCCGCCGGCAGATGGTGATCATCGAGGACCGGAGCAAGAAGCTCCACCCCATGATCGAGATCCGCGACCCGGAGACCGACCAGCGGCTGCGCGAGTTCATCGTTCCCGTGGGCGCGCAGCTCACGGTGCGCGACGGCGAGCAGATCGCGCCGGGCGCCGCGCTGGCGAAGATCGCCCGCGAGGCGTACAAGACCCGCGACATCACCGGCGGCCTGCCGCGCATCGCCGAGCTGTTCGAGGCGCGCAAGCCCAAGGACCCGGCGGTGATCACGGAGATCGACGGCACCGTCCGCTTCGGCGACATCAAGCGCGGCAAGCGCGAGGTGATCGTCATCCCCGACACGGGGAACGAGCGGATCTACGAGGTCCCGGTCGGCAAGCACCTCCGGGTGCACGAGGGCGACTTCGTGCGCGCCGGCGACCGCCTGTCGGAGGGCCCGGTGAATCCGCACGACATCTTGCGGATCAAGGGGCCGCGCGCCGTGCAGGAGTACCTCCTCAACGAGGTCCAGGAGGTGTACCGCCTGCAGGGCGTGAAGATCAACGACAAGCACATCGGCGTCATCGTCCGCCAGATGCTCCAGAAGAACCGGATCACCGAGCCGGGGGAAACGGAGTTCCTGGAGGGCGAGACGGTGGACCGCACGGTGTTCCTGGACGCCAACCAGGCGGCGTTCGACCGGGGGCAGCGGCCCGCGATCTCCGAGCCGCTCCTGCTCGGGATCACCAAGGCGTCGCTGACCACGCAGTCCTTCATCTCCGCGGCCTCCTTCCAGGAGACCACGCGGGTGCTCACCGACGCCGCCATCCGCGGCGCCCGGGACAACCTGCAGGGGCTGAAGGAGAACATCATCATCGGCCACCTGATCCCGGCCGGCACCGGCATCTACCGGTACCAGGAGGTCGGGTTCGGCGACGAGGGTGCTGCGCAGGCGGCAGCTGCCGTTGCCGCCGAAGAGGCGGCGGCGCGGGAGCCGGTGGAGGCGTAAGCTTCTACTGCTTGAACGGAGGGTTTTGGGCGTAACCCCGGCTGGCGCCGGGGTCGGGCTTCGGCTCCGTAAGGCAGCAAACAACGCTGCCTAACGGAGTCGAGACCCGGCGGAAACAGCCCCGCCGG
>JBEVLE010000110.1:0-5072 GCA_040509335.1 Longimicrobiaceae bacterium
GCGTCCGCGTCGGCCGGATCCGCCTGCGGCGGCTGCGACGCGCACGCGGCCACCACCATCCCCGCCACTCCCATCCACGCGAGCAGAGCCGTCATGTTCACCCCTCTCCGTCGGTCCGTGCCGCGGGGACGACGATCCGCTCCCCGCCGGCGTACACGTTGAAGCGGCTCTCACGCAGGAATCCCACCAGCGTCATCCCCGTCTCCGCGGCCAGCTCCACCGCCAGGCTGGACGGCGCCGAGACCCCCGCGAGCACCGCGACCCCCGCGCGGGCCGCCTTCTGCACCAGCTCGAAGCTCAGGCGCCCGCTGACGAGTAGCACCCGGTCCGCGAAGGGAAGTTCCCCCGCCAGGAGCCCGGCTCCCACCAGCTTGTCCACGGCGTTGTGGCGCCCCACGTCCTCCCGCGCGCGCAGCAGCTCGCCCCCGGCCGTGAAGAGCGCCGCGGCGTGCAGCCCGCCGGTGCGCTCGAACACCGCCTGCGCTCCACGCAGCCGCGCGGGGAGCGACAGCAGCGTCGCCGCGTCCACCGCGGGGCCGGGGCCGGCCACGGGGCACGCTTCGCCGCGGACGGCCTGGATGGAGGCCTTGCCGCAGACGCCGCAGCTGGAGGTCGTGTAGAAGCTGCGGCGGAGGAGCTCGGGGTCGAAGCGGGCGCCGGGGGCCAGGTGGACGCTGACGACGTTGTACCGCTGCGCGCCATCCACGTCGGCGTCCACGCAGTAGCGGATGCCGGCGACCTCGCCCGCGGATCGCACCACGCCCTCGGTGAACAGGAACCCCGCGGCCAGCTCGAAGTCCGACCCCGGGGTGCGCATGGTGACGGCGACGCGCTCGGCCGCCTCGCCGGCGCGCGCGACGCGGATCTCCAGCGGCTCCTCGGTGGCGAGGGTGTCGCGGCGGCGGCGGCGCACGAGCCGGCCATCGCGGAGCGCCACCTCTTCCACGGGGCGGCGGGTGGTGCTCCCCGGGCGCACGCGGGTCACGTCCACGGCTCGTCCGGTGTGGACCGGGTGCTCTCCATACGTTCTCCTTCCGTGCCGGATCGTTGGATCACGCGGGCGGCGAGCCGTTCCCCGGCCCGGCGCCCCGATTCCCGAGGACGGCGGACACGAAGCGCGCCATGGCCGCCAGCGTCGCTTCCGGCGCGTCGCGGTGCGGCGAGTGGCCCACGCCCGGCAGGACCACGGCCTCCACGGGCCCCGCGGCCCCGCCGCGGACCGCCTCCACCTGCGCCAGCGTGCCGTACTCGTCCGCCTCGCCCTGGACGACCAGGATGGGCACGGACACGCGCGGCAGGAATTCCTCGATGCTCCAGGCGCGGAACTCCGGGTCCAGCCACACGCCGTTCCAGCCGTGGAAGGCGCAGTCCACGTTGGCGCCGTGGTGGCGCGCCAGCCGGTCGCGCAGCCCGCCGTGGCGGTACGCTTCGCCGATGGCGGCGATGCTCCGCACCGACACGTCCTCCACGAACACGTGCGGCGCCTCCAGCACCAGGGCGCGGACGCGGTCCGCCGTCCCGCTCCCGGCGTGGACCAGAGCGATGGAGGCGCCGTCGCTGTGGCCCACGAGGACGGCGTCGCGCACCCCCGCGGCGTCCAGCACCTCCGGGAGCACGCGCAGCCCCTCGTCGTGCATGAAGCGCACGGGCCGGGGGAGCGGCACCGGGTCGGAGCGCCCGTAGCCGGCGCGGCTGTACACCAGCGCGCCGCACCCGGTGGCCTCCGCCAGGCGCTCCGGGAAGCCGCGCCACAGCGAGACGCACCCCAGCCCCTCGTGCAGGAACACCAGCGTGGGCGCCGCGTCCGGCGGCGGGCCGTGCCAGGCGTACTCCAGCCGATGCCCACCCGCCTCCAGGAACCCTCGTCCGCCGGGCGCGCTCCCCCGCCCCGCCACGCCGCCGCGGCTGTTCACAATCGGCGCGCCCCGTCCCACAACCGGACGCATCCGCGCCTCCGCCGGAACTCGCGTTTCACACAACGCATTGCCATGAAAACACTTGCGATTTTCGCGGATCGGGTACGGCTCTGGCTTTGTGGACGGCCGCAGCGGGACCCCGGCAGACCCGGCGGTCCCGCGCAGGGCGGGAGTCGCCCGCCCCACCCCAGGAGCGTACCCAGAAGGAGCAGAGCCATGTCCTCCCTGAACACCGCCCGCACGGGCCTCGCCCTCGTCCTCGCCGCGCTTGCCCTCACCGCCTGTGGTGGCGGCCTGGGCGCCAAGGCGGAGCCGCAGCCGGCCTCCGGTTCCGTCGCCGTGGAGAGCGCGTCGCGGCGCGACGAGTGCGGCACCGCCGAGCGGCCGTGCATCCTCCAGGAGATCCGCGTGAGCGCGGCGGCGGAGTGAGCCGTGATGCCGCGTGAGGGATTTCGGCCCGAAGGGGCGAGACCCGGCGGGGTAGTTTCCGCCGGGGCTCGACTCCGTTACGCACGGTTGTTTCGTGCGTTACGGAGCCGAAGCCCGACCCCGGCGCAGCCGGGGGCACGCCCGAACCCGCCGTTCAGCTCGCGCCCGACGGAACCACCTGCGACAGCACGGCGACGAAGTGGCACACGCTGCCGCCCAGCACGAACAGGTGCCAGATGGCGTGCGCGTAGGGGATGCGGCGGTTGAGGTAGAAGTAGGTGCCCACGGTGTAGCTGAGCCCGCCGGCCACCAGCCAGAGGAGCGCGGAAACGGGGACGGCGCGCAGCATGGGCCCGGTCGCCACCACGGCCATCCACCCCATCCCCAGGTAGATGAAGGTGGAGAGGCGCTGGAACCGGCCGGTGCAGAACAGCTTGAACACCACCCCCGCCGCGGCCAGCCCCCACACCACCCCGAAGAGCGACCACCCCCAGCCGCCGCGCAGCCCCACCAGCGTGAACGGCGTGTAGGTGCCGGCGATGAGCACGTAGATGGCGCAGTGGTCGAACACCTGCAGCCGCGGCCGCGCTACGCGGTGCCACACGGCGTGGTACAGGGTGGACGCGGTGTACAGCAGCACCAGTGACGCGCAGAACACCGACGCGCCCACCACCTGCCACGCGTCGCCGAAGACCGCCGCCAGCGTCACCAGCACCGCGCCGCCCGCGACGCTGGCGAGCGCCCCCAGCCCGTGCGTGAGCGCGCTCGCGACTTCCTCGCGGGGGATGATCACGTCGTCCATCTGCATCCTCGCTCGTTCCTCGGTCCCGCCTCGCTCCCGGCGGCGGCGGAATGTAGCGCCGCGCGCGCCGGGCACCTACCCCACGGCCAGGAAGCGCCGCGCCACGCGGATGTAGCGCAGGTCCTGCTCCTCCTCGGGGAGCGCTTCGGCCTGCTTGAGCAGCCGCTTGACGTGCCGGTGCAGCCGCGGCTCGCCCCAGCGGTAGCCGGTGGCGGCCTCGGCGCTGGGCGTGTTGGCGTCGCGCGCCGCCTCGATCAGCGCCCGCGCCGCCGCCGCGTCGAAGCCGGGATCGTCCCGCGGCGGGAGCCCGAACAGCCCCGGCGGCACGTGCTCCCCGGCGTCTTCCTTCACGAAGGCTCGCGACATCGTCGTGCGTCCGGTTGAACGGGAGCGCCCCGGCGCGCCCCCCCGGCGCGCCAGGGCGCTCGATCAGCAAGACCTCTGCCGCGGCGTCCCCGGCGTTGCAGCCGAGCCGATCCCGCAGCCACAAAGCAGGTTGCCCGCGCGTCGCCTGTGCGTACGGGCTCGACTGCGGCGCGGCGAGATCGACGGACCCGCGGGTCTGCACGCAGGTCTTCGATGTTCACGCGCCGTGGATAAGATGGTATACCGGCTCCTTGCCAGAGTCGACCTCCTGCGCTTGCTGCCACCGGGATTGCCTCCTCTGCGCAACCAACGGCTTCACGGCGGCACGCCCTACATACATCTCGATCAGCGTGCCCCACTCGAACGCGTCGTCCGCCAGGTAATAACGGAGATGCGGAGTTTCACGACGGTGGCGTGCCCAGAACTCGTCCGACTCCAGTGCGGACGACAGTGTGTGGATCTGGACCAGGATCTCGTGTGCGTGAATGACGTGTCCGGCCCGGAGGCTGGCGATGTGCTTCCGGTGTAGCTCGTCGAAGGCGTGCAAGAACTTCTGGACCTTCACGTATTGGAAATGGCTGGACAACCCAGCCCGGATCATCTCGGCCCGGCTCTCCAGAATCTCGATCAACTCGTCTACGCGCCCGCGCACCTCGTCAGGATGGATGTGCAGGTCGCGCCCGGCGACCGGCCCCCCGACAACGGCCGCCTTTCCGATGACCACCCCGGAGATCGTGGGTGGCTCGCTCATGGATTGCTCAGGAACTCCTGCCTGAGCAAGCAGGTCTCGCCCGGCGACAGCACCTTCGACCTTAGCTTTCGCACCCACCTTCACGGAATACGTGGCTACACCCGGCCTTGCCGGCCGCCAGTAGTGCAAAGCAAGCAGGGTAATGGTGCCGACGACCACCAGAAAAAGAACGACGAGTACGGTGAGCCAGGAAGCAGGAATCGGAGCAAGGTCCCAGTTGAAGACCCGCAGGAGGGCGTAGAGCACGCCGAGCGCGAGGCCGGGCACACCCAATCCAGCGACAATCTTCCAGAATTTCTCGCCGAGCATGAGAGTCCTCCATCTTCGTGCGTGGTTCTCTGCCGTCAGTCCCGCGACGCGCTTCGCATTTCCATGAACACGTGCGGATGTGATGATCCTGGTGATGTCACACGAGGAGGTGACCATCGGTATGCACCAGAGCACAAATTAAGGCGAGGCAGGCAGGTGTAAAAGCTTTTTACGGACACTGCGGCCCAATCGGGCCGCTGGAAGGGGCCGCCGGGGGCGGTTGCGCAGCTACAATGAAGCGGCTTCGGTGAACGGCTGGACATGGACTCCCGCTGCCACGACCCATCGCGCGTTCCGGGTGTTCGCCGCGAACAGACCGGCCGCAGCTCTCCCCTCCCCTGCTTGCGGGGGAGGGGACCCGCCGTCGCGTGAGGGATTACGGCCCGAAGGGGCGAGACCCGGCGGCAGTTTGCCGGGGCTCGACTCCGTTAGCCCGCGTTGTTTGCGGGCTTACGGAGCCGAAGCCCGACCCCGGCGCCAGCCGGGGGCACGCCCGAAC
>JBEVLE010000111.1:0-16621 GCA_040509335.1 Longimicrobiaceae bacterium
CAGAGCCGCCCCCGCCGCATTGGAGGAACGCTAGGCCGCGCTGCGCGCCTCCTCCTCGCCAAGCGCCTCGACCCGCCGGAAGGGTGCACCCCTCCCTGCCCCGAACCGCCGGACATACCCCCTCTCCACGAGAACGTCCCGACAGTAGTAGAACGTCCCCACGGCAAGCCCCGAGGCTACCTCCCACTCCTTCGCGGAAAGCCCCTCCGAAGGGAGCAGCGCGAGCACGGTGCGCAGCTTGGGGGACAGCTCCTCGCAGACGCCGCGGGCGCCCTGCCCCAGCCGGTCCCCGTACTTCCCGGACCAGTCGCTCCAGCGGTATTCGAGCTGCGGCCGCGCGGCGCGCAGCCGGGTGTGGCGGAAGTAGCGGCGCTCGATCATCTGGAACGACCCGTGCCCCATCTCGGCCTGCAATTTCACGGCGGTCATGGGCTGGCCGTGCTCGTCCACGGTGTAGGCGCGATGCGAGCAGTAGGTGACGCGAAGGCGCCGCGTCCGTATCTCGCCCGGCTGGTAGCCACAGTAGACCGCGATGCGGTCCAGCTGCTTGCGCCAGTCACCGACAGGCATGGTCCCGTCGCTCCCGAGGGCCGGGAACAGGAGCGGGCCGGGAGGCGCGCTCGGACCGCTCAGGTACTCGCTCAAGATCTCCGCGAGCTGCGGGTGCAGGCGGATGATCCGCTCGCGGTACTCGGTCTTGAGCCGGTCCCGCATATCCTCACTACGGACGGCGGCGTTCGGCCGGATGATGATTGCCCCGATCGGAAACTCCGGATCACCCGGGAACCGCACGTCCGCGACGGTGACGCCCTCCCTCTCCGATTCGATGACACCCGTCAGGAGGTAGAACGCCAGGAGCGGGTAGATGGGCGGGCTTTTCCTGTGGGCGGGATAGAGGTGCCGCGCCGCCTCAAGGAGCAGCGCCGCCTCCCAGAGCTCCAGGTGCTTGGTCGGGCTCGGATCGACCGCTGGGAGGTCGGTGCGCTCGTAGACCCAGTTGGTCGAGATCCGGCCCTCGGCGACGGCGGCCTGCAACAGCTCCCCCAGCGTGTCCAGATACCGGCGCTGGGTCGTGGACGAGAGCACGTCCCCGCGGCAGCGGCCCACCCGCCGGTGCTTCCGGGGCGGCAGGACGGTCCGCAGCTCCTTCATGTATTCGCGGATGTCGGCCGCCTCCAGCTCGCGCAGATGCTCCTTGCCCCGCTTCTTCGCGAAGAACCGCGCTGCGTGCGCGAGCTTGCGCCGCTGCTCGTCCAGGTGGCGCCTGGTGACGCGCTTCCGTCCAGCCCGCCTCTCCTTCTCGGCCAGGTACCACCCGGCGAAGGTGGCGATGCGGTCCAACTCCTCTACGCTTTCCTCGACGGCCGACCCGCTCTCTTCGGCTGGCCCAGGCAATCCGTCCGGGTGCTCGGCGCGAAGCGCGCGGAGCTGCGCGAGACGCTGGGCAAACAGGAGGGCGCCCTGCACCGCATCCCTGGTGGCGCCCCGCTCGCCGGGGACCACCAGCGCCTCCAGCTTGCCCCCCCATGCGGCCCAGGCGCGCGCGTCGATGTAGGCGCGCCCATCCTTCCAGTACAGCCGCGCGTGCGGCTCCTGCACCGCATCCGGGGCGGGCCTGCCCGCCCCCGCTCCCCTGGTGGCGACCTTCGGCATACGACGACTCCCTTGCCGGGCAGGTACAGGTGCGGGGCCTCCGTATGGAAGTACCTCGCGACCGGCCGGGTCCGTTCTGGCCTTGTTACTGGAGACCTGTTACTGGCGCGCGACCTGAGCTAACACGAAAGCCCGCAGGCGGCGAAAAGTGCCGTCCTACGGGCTTTTTCTCAGGGTCCCCAGCGCAAGCTCGAACCCGGGACCTCCGACTTAGGAAACCACTGCTCTATCCTGGCTGAGCTACGAGGGCGCGAAGGCCGGGAATTTAGCTGTTTCCCGGCGGAGGGTCAATCGCCGCCCCGCCCGGCGCGGGGCTCACCGCACCCCGCGGCGCCCCTGCGCGTACCCCAGCGCGAAGCCGGTGACCAGCAGCTCCAGCGGGTCCGTCCCCGCCCCGCCCGCCAGCACCTCGCCCGGCTGCTCGCGCAGCCTGCGCGCGATCCCCTCCAGCCGCTCGGCCACCTCCGCCAGCGCGTCCGCCGTGCCCCCGGCGAGCGCCGCCTCTCCGGCGTCCCCCACGAAGGGGGCCTCCCCGGCGAATGCCGACTCCCCGAACGGCGCGTCGAAGCCGCCGAGCACCCCGGACGCTGACTCCGCGTAGCCGGACGGGTCGTCGCCTCCCGAGGCCGACCCGGCGTACTCCGACGCGTAGCCGTCCCCGGCCGCGTAGTCCGCGTCGCCCGCGGGCGCGTAAAGCGCCTCCTCCGCGGCGGTGTTCTCCTCGGACGCCAGGTACTCCTCCATCGCGGAGGCAGGCTCCTCCGCGTCTCCCGCCATCTCCGACGCGGGCTCCTCCGCCGCGAATTCCGTCGACCAGGACTCCGCCCCGGTGTCCTCCGCCTCGCCGGCCGCGGGGGCCGGTTCCCACGGGCTCACTACGACCTCGGGCGCCGCCTCCGCCTCGGAAACGTGCACGGGCGCGCCGGAATCCCAGGACACGGGCTCCTCCGCGGCTTCGGGGAACGCGTCCGCCGCGTCCAGCGGCGCCATCACGTCGGCAACGTACGCCGGCGGCTCCCCCTCGCCCGATTCCGGCTCGGCCGCGAAGGCGAACGGAGCGTCGGCGCCGAACGCGGGCGGCTCGTCGGCCGCGGCGTCGGAGGGCGCCGCCTCGTACGACTGCGCGTCGAAGGACGTGGCGTCGTGGACGGGAGTCTCCAGCGGCGCGGCATCGAAGGACTCCACGTCGAACGAGTACGCCTCGCCCGCCGACGGCTCCGCCTCTGTCTCCTGGCCGCCCCACGACATCCACGCCGGCTCCTCCTCCGCGGCCGGCTCCTGGAACGCCGGCTCCTGGAACGCCGGCTCCTGGAGCGTGGGCTCCGCGTGCATCGCCGGCCCCGCGCTCAGCCAGGGCAGGTCCTCCGCATCGTCCTCCGCCGCGGGCACCTCGGACAGGGGGGTGCCCGCTTCCACCGGCGCCTCCCAGGGCATCCACGCCTCGTCCTCCGCCCCGGCCGCCGCGGGGGTGAAGGGAGCAGTCTCCTCCTCGACCGCCGACGGCGGCTCGGGGGCGCGGGCGTACTCGTCCACCCCGCTACCGGCCTCCTCCGCCACGGGAGCGGCCGGAGCGGGCGCCGCCGCCGGTGCGGGCCGCGCGAAGGGGGCGAACGGCGGCAGCGGCGCCCCGGCGGCCGGGGCCGCGTCGGGCGAGCCCGAGGGACGCGACAGGGCGGGAGCGAACGGCGGCAACGGCCTGCGGTCCGCGGGATCTCCGGAGTGTGCGCTCATCGGGAGTGCCGGGAGGAGAGTGGACGAAGGGATGCGAAGGGAGCCGCGCGGGGCGGCGCCGGGAAGACGCGCGCGAGGGCGGACGACGCGCCGGCCGGGAGGCGGGCGCACGGGGTCCGCGGGTGCTCGTGTCCGGGTGTGAGGCGCAAGCTACCGCGGCGCGGGGTGCGCTGTCAACGAATCTGGCCCGGACGGCTCATGCGGAACCCGCGCGAATCCGGCCCCCACGATCCCCTGCGTGAGGGATTTCGGCCCGAAGGGGCGAGACCCCGCGGGCAGTTTCGCGGGGGCTCGACTCCGTTACGCACGGTTGTTTCGTGCGTTACGGAGCCGAAGCCCGACCCCGGCGCCAGCCGGGGGCACGCCCAACCCCGCAGTTCAAAATCCGTTCATCCGGAGCCGCGATCCGCCGCCCCGCGCTCGGCCCAGCCGAAGCGGCCCAGGAGCGGCACGAAGGTGACGTCCAGCACCTCCTCCATGGACACCCCCTCCGGGGCGTTCCGCACCATCACCAGGCGCTGCGTGTCGCGCGCGCCCACCGGCACCAGCATCCGCCCGCCGGGGGCCAGCTGCTCCACCAGCGGCGCCGGGACCTCGGGGCTCCCGGCCGCCACCAGGATGGCGTCGTAGGGCGCGTAGCGGCTCCAGCCGATGGTCCCGTCCCCCACCAGCAGCGCCACGTTGGAAACGCGCAGCCGGTCCAGCACGTCGCGCGCCCGCATGGACAGCTCGCGGATGCGCTCCACCGAGTACACGCGGTCCACCAGCGAGGCGAGCACCGCCGTCTGGTGCCCCGACCCCGTCCCGATCTCCAGCACCCGGTCGGTGGGCTGCAGCTGCAGCGCCTGCATGTAGTACGCCTGGAGCGAGGGCTGCGACGCTGTCTGCCCGAAGCCGATGGGCACCGGGGCGTCCTCGTAGGCGCGGCCCCACACCGCTTCGGGGAGGAACTCGTGGCGGGGGACGCGCTCGAAGGCGCGCAGCACCTCCAGGTCGCGGATGCCGCGCTCCTGCATGCGGCCCACCAGCGCGCGGCGCTGCGCCAGGAAGCGGTCGCTCACAGCGACAGCCCCCACCCCGCCACGTCGGCCAGGAGCGAGTGGTTGGTGAGGTCCAGGTGCAGCGGCGTCACCGACACGTAGCCCGCCTGCACCGCGTGGAAGTCGGTCCCCTCCGGCGCGTCCCACTGCGCCCCGCCGCCGCCGATCCAGAAGTACTCGCGCCCCATCGGGTCCTTGCCGCGGAAGATGGAGTCGTTGTACACGCGGCGCGCCAGGCGCGTCACCCGCACGCCCCTGACCTCCGCCGGGTCGATGCCCGGCAGGTTGACGTTGAGCAGCGTTTCCGGGGGAAAGCCGCCCCGCAGCAGCTGCGGCAGCAGACGCTCCAGCAGCGGCCCGTACGCGCCGATGGCCTCGGGGTCGCGCCCCACGTACGACACCGCCACCGAGGGGATCCCCAGGATGGTGGCCTCCATCGCCCCCGCCACGGTCCCCGAGTAGAGCACGTCCTCGCCCATGTTGGGTCCGTGGTTCACCCCCGAGAGCACGCAGTCCGGCCGGCCCTCCAGCAGGGCGCCCATCGCCAGGGCCACGCAGTCCGTGGGGGTGCCGTCCACGTGGTGCACGCCCTCGCGCACGCGGCGGGCGCGGAGGGGGTGGTGCATGGTGAGCGAGTGGCTGGTGGCGCTCTGCTCGCGGTCGGGGGCGACGATCTCCACGGTGCCCAGGGTCTTCGCGGCCGTGGCCAGGACGTCCAGGCCCAGGGCCAGGTAGCCGTCGTCGTTGGTGCAGAGGATCAGCATCGGGTCGCTCGATTCGTGTCGGGACGGCAACGGCTTTGAACGGCTCTGGGGTCGGGCGTGCCCCCGGCTGACGCCGGGGTCGGGCTTCGGCTCCGTAACGCACGATAAAACTGTGCGTAACGGAGTCGAGCCCCGGCGGAAACAGCCCCGCCGGGTCTCGCCCCTTCGGGCCGAAATCCCTCACGCGGGGTGGGCGCTGGCGTCCGCGGGGGCCCCCACCCGGCTCGTTAGGCTCGCCAGCCTCGCCCCGCACGGTGTCGTCCTCCCCTCCCCCTTGCGGGGAGGGGCCGGGGGAGGGGGTCGCCGTTGCCGTGCTCCCCCTCTCCCCTTGTGGGAGAGGGGGCCGGGGGGTGAGGGCCGCCATCCCCCGCCGTCACAGCAGCTCCAGGATCTCCTCCAGCTCGGCGCGCAGCGAGCGCACGAACGACTCCTCCAGGGCGTGGCGCGAGCGGTCGGCGATGTCGCCGGATGCGCGCAGCTCCTCGATCCGGCGGCGCGCGCCGTCGATGGTGAAGCCCTCGTCGTGCACCAGGCGGCGGATGAGCGCGATCAGCTCCAGGTCGCGGGCGCGGTAGACGCGGTTGCCCTGGCGGTTCTTGGCGGGGGCGAAGGCGTCGAACTGCGTTTCCCAGTAGCGCAGCACGTGCGCCTTCAGCCCCAGCAGCTCGCATACCTCGCCGATGGAGTAGAACTCCCGCTGCGGCGCGCGGCGCTTCACCCCCAGTGCTCCGCCTTGGGCTCGCGCAGCATCAGGCGCTCCACCGCGGCGCGCGGGGCAAGCTCCTCGAAGAGCACCGCGTGCACCGCGTGCACGATGGGCATCTCGATCCCGCGGCGGAGCGCCAGGTCGTGCGCCGACCTGGCGGTGCGCACCCCCTCGGCCACCTGCGTCATCCCGCCCAGGATGTCCTGCAGGCTGCGCCCCGCCCCCAGCTCCAGCCCCACCGAGCGGTTGCGGGACAGCGCGCCGGTGCAGGTCAGGATCAGGTCGCCCATCCCGGCCAGCCCGGCGAAGGTCAGCGGGTTGGCGCCCAGGTCCACCCCCAGCCGGGTGATCTCCGCCAGCCCGCGGGTGATGAGCGCCGCCCGGGTGTTGTTGCCGAAGCCCAGCCCCTCCACCACCCCGGCGGCGATGGCGATCACGTTCTTGAGCGCGCCGCCCAGCTCCACCCCCGCCACGTCGCTGCTGGTGTAGACGCGGAAGTAGTCCGTCTGGAAGAGCTCCTGCGCGCGCTCCGCCGCGCGCGCCGAGCGCGACGCGATGGTCACCGCCGTGGGCTGCCCCAGCCCCACCTCCAGCGCGAAGCTGGGCCCGGACAGGTAGGTGGCGCCGAGCGCGGCCTCGCGCGGCAGCACGTCCTCCAGCACCCCGTCCATGGTTTCCAGGGTGTCGGTCTCGATCCCCTTGGAGGCGCTCACCACCAGCGCGTCGGCCCTCATGGAGCGCGCCGCCTGCGACATCACCGCGCGCACCACGTGCGACGGCGACACCGACACCACCACCTCCGCCCCGTCCACCGCCTCCGCCATGTCCGCGGTGGCCCGCAGCCGCGGGTCCAGCTCCACCTCGGCGAGGTAGCGCGGGTTGCGGTGCTCGCGCTCGATCCCCTCGGCCACGTCCGCCTCGTGCGACCACAGGATCACCTGCACGCCCTTGCGGGCCAGCAGGTTGGCGAGCGCCGTCCCCCAGCTCCCCGCCCCCACCACCGCGACGCGCGCGCTCACCGCGTGTCCTCCGCCTCGGCGGCCACGGCCGCGCCCGCGACGACCGCCTCGCCCGGGTGCTCCTCCACCGCCTTCTTGCCGAAGCGGTGCTCCTCGCCGCGCAGGATGCGCCCCACGTTGGCGCGGTGCGAGAACACCACGAACGCGGCGATCGCCCCCCCCAGCGCCCTCACCTCCCACCGCTCCGACGTGAGCCAGAGCAGGGGAAGCATGGTGAGCGCCGCCATGATGGAGGCCAGCGACACCATGCGGCCCAGCCGCAGCGTCGCCAGCCACACCAGGAACGCGCCCCCCACCGCCGCCGGCGCCAGCGCCAGGAACACCCCGGCCCCCGTCGCCACGCCCTTGCCGCCCCGGAAGCGCATGTACAGCGAGAACACGTGCCCCACGATGGCCGCCGCCCCGTACGCCAGCGCCCACCGCCAGTCCGGCGAGCTGTCCCACAGCGGAAAGTACCACGCGGGGACGAACCCCTTGAGCACGTCGAAGAACATCACCGGCGCCGCCACCTTCGCCCCCAGCACGCGGAAGGTGTTGGTGGCCCCCAGGTTGCCGCTCCCGTGCTCCCGCAGGTCGATGCCGCGCACCAGCCGCCCCGCGACGTAGCTCGCGGGAACGGAGCCCAGCAGGTAGCCGGCGACGACCAGAAGCCAGGGGCTCACGGGAGGGGACAGGGAACAGGGGACAGGGGACAGCCTGCTTCATCCGGTGCACGCGCGGCGTGCAGCGCCACGGCGGCGGGGGGGAGGGGGCCTGCCGTCGCGTGAGGGATTTCGGCCCGGAGGGGCGAGACCGCGCGGCACCTCAGTTCGGAGGTGCTGGCGCGGGCTCGACTCCGTTGAGCAGCGTCGTTTGCTGCTCTACGGAGCCGAAGCCCGACCCCGGCGCAGCCGGGGGCACGCCCGAACCCGCGGTTCAGAGCCGTTGCCGTTCCGTGCGCTGCGCGCTCCAATCTCAGTCCTCCTCGCCGCGGCGGCGGAGCGTGATGCGCATGGGCACCCCGGAGAACCCCCACGCGGCGCGGAACCCGTTCATCAGGTAGCGCTGGTAGCTTTCGGCCACCCCCTCGGGCGTGTTGCAGAACAGCACGAAGTTGGGGGGCCGCGTCGCCACCTGGGTGGCGTACAGGAACTTGACCGGGTGCCCGTGGTGCGCCGGGGGACGGGCGCGCGCCACCAGCTCGCGCAGCACCTCGTTGACCTCGTGCGTGGCGATGCGGCGGTTGCGCTGCTCCTCCACCTCCAGGACCATGGGGAGCACCTTCTGCACCCGCTGCCCGGTGAGCGTGCTGGTGAACACGATGGGCACCCACTGGAGGAAGGGGGCGCGGTTCCTCACCTCCTTTTCGAAGTGGGGCGCCGTCATGGTCTCCTTTTCCACCAGGTCCCACTTGTTGGCCACGATGATCAGCCCGCAGCCGGCCTCCCACGCCTTTTCGGCGATCTTGAGGTCCTGCACCGCGATCCCCTCGGTGGCGTCGATCAGCAGCAGGCACACGTCGGCGCGCTCGATCGCCCGCTCCGTGCGGATGGTGCTGTAGAACTCCACCCCGTCCTCGATGCGCGACTGCCGCCGCAGCCCGGCGGTGTCCACGAATACCAGCGTCTGCCCGTGGAACTGCATGGGGGTGTCGATGGCGTCGCGGGTGGTCCCCGCCACGTCGGACACCACCAGCCGCTCCTCGCCCAGCAGGCGGTTGACGAAGCTGGACTTGCCCACGTTGGGCTTGCCGATCACGGCCACGCGCAGGACGTCCTCCTCGTCGCCCTCGCCGGCGTCGGGGAGGAGCGCGACCACGGCGTCCAGGATGTCGCCGCTCCCCTTGCCGCTGAGGCTGCTCACGGGGAGCGGCTCGCCCAGCCCCACGTCCCAGAACTCGTGGTGCGCCAGCGCGTTGGGCGCGCCCAGGTTGTCCACCTTGTTGACCACCAGCAGCGCGGGACGCTGGGTGCGGCGCAGGTACTCGGCGACCTCGTAGTCCAGCGGATGGGGGCCGGCCTTGCCGTCCACCAGCTGCACCACCACGTCGGCCTCGTCGATGGCGGTGAGCACCTGCTCGCGGATCAGCCGGTCCATGGGCTCGTCCGAGTTCTCCACCATCCCCCCCGTGTCCACCAGGTAGAACTGGCGGCCGTTCCACTCGGTGCGCGCGAAGTTGCGGTCGCGGGTCACGCCGGGAAAGTCCTCGACGATGGCGATGCGCTGCCCGAGGATGCGGTTGAAGAAGGTGGACTTGCCGACGTTGGGCCGGCCTACGACGGCGACTACGGGGAGCTTCAAGGACGGGTCGGGATCGGGGGAAACGGGACCTCGCGCCGGAACCCCCGGACGCGCGGGCGAATATGGCCGCGCGCCCGGACGGCGTCAACCGCGCCGGGGCTCAGGCCAGCGGGGCGCCGCACGACGCGCACGCCTCGGCGCCGGGCTCGTACGCCTCGCCGCAGGAGGGGCAGGCGAACACCACCTCGCCCTCGGTGTCCATGTGGCCGCGGATGGTGTCCAGCGCGGCGCCGTACTCCCACACGGGCACCATCACCCGGACGATGCTCAGCTCGCCCAGGTCCACGGGGTAGATGTGGTCCTTCTGCGAGAAGATCTGCGAGTCGATGCCCTCGGCGCGCAGGTTCTCCTGCACCAGCTGGGCCTCGATCTCGCCGTGCGTGCTGTAGACCTGCGCCCACCCCTGGATCATGTGCACGCCCCGGTGCTCCTCGCACAGAAAGGCGTCGTCGCCGGCGCTGCACCGGTCGCACAGGGCGCGCCCGCAGATCACGCAGCGCCCCTTCGCTTCGCGGTCGGGGTGGGTCTCGCACGCGGTCTCCACGCGGAGCGTGCCGCAGGCGGGGCAGGCGTCGGCGCCCTCGTACTCGGTCTCGCAGCGGGCGCAGCGGAAGCCTTCGCCGGGGGCCTCGGGGCTTTCTCCGGCGGAGGGAAGGATCTGGGTACGGTCGTCGGCCGGGGTCGGGATCTCGGGCATGAGGTGCCTGTCTCGGGTTCGCGTCGGAGCCATCGCGCGGAGTTTTCGCAAGAAGCGTGCGCCCCGCCGCACGCGAAAACGGGAGGCGGCCCTCGCGAGCCGCCCCCCGTGACCCTCCGACATCCGTATGACCGCGGCAGTTGCGTGAGGGATTCCGGCCCGAAGGGGCGAGACCCGGCGGCAGTTTGCCGGGGCTCGACTCCGTTAGCGAGCGTTGTTTGCTCGCTTACGGAGCCGAAGCCCGACCCCGGCGCCAGCGGGGGTCACGCCCAAACCTGCTCTTAACGGAAGGTGTAGCTGAAGCTGGTGACCGTCTGCCCGGCCGGGAGCGGCACCGTGAAGCTGGCGCTCTGCCCCTTGGCGGGCGCGGCGACCGTGGTGCTCTGCGTCCCCACCTGCCCGCCGGGACCGTAGAAGGTGAAGGTGAGCGCCACCTGCGTCCCGGCGTTGGCCTTGTTGCCGATCACCTTGCCGGTGAGCGCGGCCTGGCCGCCCTCGGGGGTCTCGAAGCGGATCTCGTCCACGTGCACCGGCAGCGCCTCGACCTCTTCCAGCACCTTGAGGGCCTGGTTCTGCAGGGCGCGCTGGCCGGCGGTGTTCTGCCCGGACGCCTCGGCCTGCCCCTTGTAGGAGTTGAAGAGGATGATGCGCGCGTTCTCGTTGAGCGGGTCGATCTGCACCACCCGCTGCGCGATCGGCGTCAGGTCCGCCCAGCGCTCCTGCTTGTACAGGGCCAGCGCGTAGTTGTACCAGGCGTCGCGGTTGTTCTGGTCGATCGTGGTGAGCTGGCGGAAGACCTCGATGGCGGGCCCGTACTGCTCGGCCTGGAACTGCCGCGCGCCCACGCTCAGCAGCCCGGCGAGCGAGTTCTGGCGGGTCTCGGCGCGCGAGGTCATCTCGGCGGCGGAGGTGTCCGCGGCCATCCGGTCGAGCACGGTGAGGGCCTCGCGGTACGCCGCGGTGGCCTGGGTCAGGTCGCCGCGCTGCGAGTACACCACGCCCAGGTTGTAGTACGCGTCGGGCCGCCCGCCGTAGATGGAGTTGGCGCGCTGCCAGCTCGCCATGGCCGTGGCCGTGTCGTTCTGCTGGTACGCGTCCAGGCCGGCCTGGAAGGCGGTGGCCCAGCCGCGCTCGCGCTCGGGGGCGATCTCCGCCTCGAAGGCGGGGCACAGCTCCACCGCGCGGTCCCAGGCGCGGTCGGCCTCCTCGAAGTTGCCGGCGCCGACGGCCGCCTGGCCCAGGAGGAACTGGTTCTGCGGGTTCCCCGGCTCGGCCGTGGCCGCCGCCTGCGCCGCGGTGAACGCCCCATTGAACGCCTCGGGGGAGCGGGCCAGCAGCAGCGTGCGCTGGGCGAGGACGGCCGCGGGGCTCGCCGTCGTCGGCACGCCCGCGGCGCAGCTCACGGTGGGAAACGCGCCGGCGCCCGCGGTGGCGCCGCCCGCACCCGTTCCGGCCGCCGCGCAGGCACCCGCCACGGCGGACGCGCCCACGGCCAGGAACAGTCCACGATGGAATCTCATCTCATCCCTCCGGTGATGGTGGCCGGCCTCCAGCGGGCCGGGGTTTCTCCGAGCTTTCGGACGGGTCAGCGCTCCGACGCCACGCCCTCGGACAGCATTGCCCGGAAGGCGGCGAGCGGCGTCATGCCGAGCCGGCCGGCGGCCCGGACCACGTCCTCGAACTCAGGCTTGGCGCGCTCCCCGCCGCCGGGGAGGGAGGAGCGCTTGACGCGGACCGGCTGGCCGCGCCACTCGACGGTCTCTTCCCGCCGGGCGAGCGCTTCCCGCCGCACGGGCCAGAAGCGGACGCCGATGGACGAGCCGCCGTGGAACAGGGCCCCCTGCACCGCCGCCAGCGCGGAGGGCGGCGCGAGCGCTTCCACGCGCAGCCCGGGGCGCCCCTTCTTCATCAGGACGGGGACGGCGGTGCAGTCCAGCGCGCCGGCGGCGAGCACCGCCTCCAGCAGCGGCGGCACGTACTCCGGGGACAGGTCGTCCACGTCGCACTGCACCACCAGGACCTCCTCGTCGTCCCGCCCGGCGCCGGCGCGGATGGCGACCAGGCGCAGGCAGTTGGGGCGGTCCTGCGGGTCCCGCGTCCCCGCGCCGAAGCCGGTGGCCTCGGCGACGAACGTGGTGGGCGGGGCGGCCCCGGCGGTGAACGCCTGGAGCAGCGCGGCGCCGGTGGGCGTGGTGCACTCGCCCTCGAAGTCGGGGTCGCGCACGGGGATCCCCACGAGCAGCTTGAGCACCGCGGGCGGGGGCACGGGGAAGTTGCCGTGCGCCATCTCCGCCCACCCCCGCCCCAGCGCCACGGGGCGGGTGTAGAACTCGGTGAACCCCAGCTCGGCCGCCCCGGCCACGGACGCCAGCACGTCGATGATGGCGTCCAGCGCCCCCACCTCGTGGAAGTGCACGCGCTCGCGCGTGGTGCCGTGCACCTCCGCCTCGGCCTCAGCAAGAAGCGTGAACGCATGGATCGCGCGCTCCCTGACTTCCGCCGGCGCGTCCGTCCCCTCGATGATCCGCACCACGTGCGAAAGGTGGCGGTGGGCGTGCTCGTGCGGCAGCTCCAGGACCAGGCGCTGGCAGGCGATGCCCTTGCGCATCACCCGCTCGGCGTCCACGCGCACCTCGGCCAGCTTGAGCCCGCGCACGAAGTCCCGGAGCCACTCCAGCGGGAGCCCCAGGTCCAGCAGGGCGGCGATGGTCATGTCGCCGCTGATCCCGGCGAAGGGATCGAAGATCAGACCGCGCAATTCAGCCTCTGGGGTAAACGGACGGCCGCAAGATAGGCCGCGCCTGGGGAATCGTCAAACTACGCCCCTTCCCCGCCGATCTCCGGGAGCGCCGCCAGCACCCGCGCGCGCCCCTGCACCAAGGCCACCCCGGGCAGGTCGGGCCCGTGCTCCTCGCCGGTGAGCGCCAGCCGCACGGGGAGGAAGAGCGCCCGCCCCTTCGCCCCCGCGTCCCGTCCCCCCTCGGCGATGGCGGACTTGATGGCGGCCTCCTCCCACTCCGGCAGCGCGGCGAGCCGCGCCCGCACGGCGGCGAGGACGCGCCGCGCCTCGCCGTCGGCCAGCACGCGCTCCCGGGCCTCGCGGGCTTCGGGGGTGTCCGGCCCGAAGAAGTGCTCCAGCTGCCCGTCCGCGTCGGCGAGCACGGAGATGCGCTCGCGCAGCGCCGCCGCCACCGCGGGCATCTCCTCGTCCGCGACGGGGAAGCGCTCGCGGTCCACGAACGGCGCCAGCGCGCGGGCCAGCTGGCCGGGGGGCATCTCCTGTACGTAGCGGGAGGAGAGCCAGCGCAGCTTGTCGCGGTCGAACACCGCGTCGCTCGCCCCCACGCGGTCCAGCTCCACCTCGGCGGCCAGCCGCTCGCGCGGCAGCTTTTCCTCGCCGGAGGGGGAGGACCAGGAAAGCAGCGACAGGTAGTTGAAGAGCGCCTCGGGGAGGTAGCCCTGCCGCCGGTGCTCGGCGACGGAGGTGGCGCCGTGCCGCTTGGACAGCTTCTGCCGGTCGGGCCCCAGGATCAGCGGGATGTGGGCGAACACGGGGAGGGCCCGCCCGAGCGCGTGGTAGACCAGGACCTGCTTGGGCGTGTTGTTGAGGTGGTCCACGCCGCGGACCACGTGGGTGATGCGCATCTCCGCGTCGTCGACCGCCGCCGCGAAGTTGTACGTGGGCAGGCCGTCCGAGCGCAGGAGCACGAAGTCCTCGATGTCGCTCACCGGGAACCTCACGGTGCCGCGGATCACGTCGTCCACGACGACCTCCGCCTGGTCGGGAACCCGGAACCGCAGCGCGGCTCCCGGCGGGGCGACCTCCGCCGGGTCCCGGTCGGCGCAGCCGCAGCGCCGCCGGCCCTGGGCGGTCTCGTCCTGCCCGGTGGGAGGGCAGGTGCACCAGTACGCGTGGCCGCCCCGGAGCAGCCGCCCGGCGGCGTCCCGGTAGAGGGACGAGCGCTCGCTCTGCCGGTAGGGCGCATGGGGCCCGCCCGTGTCGGGCCCCTCGTCCCAGTCCAGCCCCAGCCAGCGCAGGTCGTCCAGCAGCGCCGCCTCGGCTCCGGGAACGTTGCGCTCGCGGTCCGTGTCCTCGATGCGCAGCACGAAGCTGCCGCCGTGGTGGCGCGCCAGCAGCCAGTTGAGGATGGCCGTGCGCGCCCCGCCGACGTGGAGGTGGCCCGTGGGGCTGGGGGCGAAGCGGGTGCGGAACATCTAGGGAACAGGGAACAGGGAACAGGGAACAGGGAACAGGGAACAGGGAACAGCCTGCAACTGCACGGCAGTGGCCCTCAATGCCGGAAGAGGCGCCGGCCGGTGAACACCATTGCGATGCCGTGCTCGTCGGCGGCGGCGACCACTTCCTCGTCGCGCACGGAGCCGCCGGGCTGGATCACGGCGCGGATCCCCGCCTCGGCCGCGGCGTCCACGCCGTCGCGGAAGGGGAAGAAGGCGTCCGAAGCCAGGGCGGCACCCGCCAGGTCGAAGCCGTTGTCGCGCGCCTTGAGCACGGCGATGCGCGACGCGTCGACGCGGCTCATCTGCCCGGCGCCGATCCCCAGCGCCATGCCGCCGCGCGCCAGGAGGATGGCGTTGGACTTGACGGCGGCCACTGCGCGCCAGGCGAAGCGCAGGTCGGCCCACTCCTCGTCCGTGGGCGCGCGGTCGCCGGCGACGCGCCAGCCGTCCTCGGCGAAGCGCGTGGAAAGGCGGTCCTGCGCCACGAAGCCGCCGCGCACGCGCTTGAAGTCCCACTCGTCGCCGCCGTCCCCGCCGGCGGGGAGCTCGATGAGGCGGAGGTTCTTTTTCTCGCGCAGCAGGTCCAGCGCGCGCGGCGCGAAGCCGGGCGCCACCACGGCCTCCACGAAGTTGGGGCGCATCAGCACGGCCGCTTCCTCCGACACCTCCGTGCTGAAGGCGATCACCGAGCCGAAGGCGCTGGTGGGGTCGGTGGCGAGCGCCTTCCGGTACGCTTCCGGGGCATCCGCGCCCACGGCGATCCCGCACGGCGTGTTGTGCTTGATGACCGCGCAGGCGGCGAGGCCGTCGCCGCTCCACGGGGCCACGGCGAGCACCGCGGCGTCCACGTCCACCAGGTTGTTGAAGGAAAGCTCCTTGCCGTGCAGCTGCCGCATGGCAGGGAGCCCGCCCGACGCGCCGTCGTCCGCGTAGAAGGCGGCGCGCTGGTCCGGGTTCTCGCCGTAGCGGAGGTCCTGCACCCGGGTGAGCGACAGCGACAGCCGCGCCGGGAAGGCGTCCGCGCCGGCCCCGCCGGCCTCCGCCGAAGCGAGCTGCCGCCGGAGGTAGTCGGCGATGGCGGCGTCGTACGACGCGGTGTGGGCGTACACCTTGGCGGCCAGCTCCCGGCGCAGCGGCAGCGTGTCCGCGGGCGCGGCGTCCAGCGCGCCCAGGACGCGCTCGTAGTCCGCGGTGTCCACCACCACCCACACGCTCTCGTGGTTCTTGGCCGCGGAGCGGAGCATGGACGGCCCGCCGATGTCGATGTTCTCGATGGCCTCGTCCACGCCCACGCCCGGCTTCGCGACGGTCTCGCGGAAGGGGTACAGGTTCACCGCCACCAGGTCGATGGCCTCGTAGCCCCGCGCCGCCATCTCCTCCAGGTCGGTGGCGTGCCCGCGGCGCGCCAGCAGCCCGGCGTGCACCGCCGGGTGGAGCGTCTTGACGCGGCCGTCCATCATCTCCGGGTGGCCGGTCACCTCGGCGACCTCCACCACCTCCAGCCCGGCCTCGCGCAGCGCGCGCGCCGTGCCGCCGGTGGAAAGCAGCGTCCACGCGCGCCCGGCGAGCGCGCGGGCGAAGGGGAGTAGGCCGGACTTGTCGGACACGCTGAGCAGGGCTCTGGGCATTCGCTTGACCCGTCGGGAAGGCCCTCGCGGGCGACGTGGTTTCCAGCGGCGGCGGGACCGGGCGGCGCTCAGCCGTCCCCCGTCCCCCCGAATACGGCGATCCCCCGGACGGACTCTTCGGCGGGTGCCGCGCGGGGCGCCAGGTCGAAGGCCACGGGGTCGGCCAGCGGCTGCACGGGCGGGGCCGCGCCGCGGGCGAATTCCTCCACCACCAGGGGGAGGAGCCGGTGCTCCACCGCGAGCACGCGGGCGGCGAGCGCCCCGGGGGTGTCGCCGGGGAGCACGGGCACCGGCCACTGCGCGATGATGGCGCCGGAGTCGTACTCCTCGCTCACGTGGTGAACCGTGGCGCCGGTGACGCGCGCGCCGGACTCGATCACGGCGCGGTGCACCCGCATGCCGTACATCCCCACCCCACCGAAGGCGGGGAGCAGCGCCGGGTGGATGTTGATCATCCGCCCCGCGTAGCGCTCCACCACCTCCGCCGGCACGAGCTGGAGGAACCCCGCCAGCACCACCAGCTCCACCCGGTGCCGGTCCAGCTCCGCGAGGAGCGCCGCGGTGTACGCCTCGGCTCCCATCTCCCGGAGCGCGAGCACGGTGGCGGGGACCCCCGCGCGCTCCGCCCGCTCCAGCGCGCCGATGCCGGCGCGGCTCCCCACCACCAGCTCCACGCGCGCGACGGACGGCCCCCCGACGTTGAAGCGGTCGAGGAGCGATTGCAGGTTGGTCCCGCCGCCCGAGGCGAGGACCGCGACGCGCATGGGATCCGGCAGCTGCGTTCTCCGGCTGGGGTCGAGGCGGCGGAAGATAGGCGCGGCCCCCGGGGCCGTCAACCGAAACGGAGCCGCCGCCCGGGCGTGG
>JBEVLE010000112.1:0-7221 GCA_040509335.1 Longimicrobiaceae bacterium
GAAGTTCACGCGCGAGAACTTGACCCGGCTCCTGGAGAAGCTCGAAGCTCCCGGCCCTGTGCCCCAGGCGCTCTGCGCATGAGTACGTCACCGAACTTGCGTGCGGGAGTACTTAGGCTCGCCACCCTCCCCCGTGCCGGGGGAGGGGAATCTCCCAGTTTGAGAGGCTACAACGTGTCCAGGCTGGCCCTGATCCGGCGCAAGACGGTGGACAGGTCGCTTGTCACTTCTTCGTTGCGAAACCGGAGTACGTGGTACCCACCCGCTTCGAGAGTGGCGGTTCGGGCCACGTCCTTTGCCGCCTGATCGGCCGTGTCGTGGATCCCTCCGTCGAGCTCGATACAGAGCTTTCGAGCAGGGCAGTAGAAGTCCACGATGAAGCTCAACACCGGGTGTTGGCGCCGGAAATTCAAACCACGGATCCGCTGGCCGCGCAGTGCGCGCCAAAGTACCGTCTCGGCCTGAGTCATCTCCTTGCGGAGCGCCCGTGCCCGATCCTCCACCTCCGGGGTCGTCCCTCGCATCCGGCGTCGCTGTTCCATGTCGCCTGTGCGCTGCCAAGGTGCCGCATCGTGGAGATTCCCCTCCCCCGGCACGGGGGAGGGTGGCGAGCCTAAAGCGAGCCGGGTGGGGGCCTTCCCGCCACCCCCCTCACCCCGCCATCACCTCCCCACCCGCCACCACGATCGCCTGCCCGGTCACGGCGGAAGCCCCCGGCGAGCACAGCCATCCCACCGCGTTCGCCACCTCCTCGGGGAGGATCAGCGTGCCGCGGGGGATGGGGCGCGCGATCATCGCCCGGGCCTCGTCCGGGGTGATGCCGCGCGCCCGCACCAGGGTGTCCACGGCGGACTGCGCCATGTCCGTTTCGGTGTAGCCGGGGCAGACGGCGTTCACGGTGATGCCGCGCCTGGCGGTCTCCAGCGCGAGGGCGCGGGTGAGGCCGACGACGCCGTGCTTCGCCGCGGTGTAGGCCGCCGTGCGCGAGTAGCCGCGCAGCCCCGCGGTGGAGGCGACGTTGACGATGCGGCCGGCACCCGCTTCCAGCATCGCCGGGAGCACCTGCTGCGTGCACAGGAAGGTGCCGGTGAGGTTCACCGCGAGCATCCGGTCCCAGATCGCGCGCGTGGTCTCGCCGAAGGCGACGCCCTCCGACTGCCCCGCGTTGTTGACCAGCACGTGCACGTCGCCCGAGCGCTCCCGCGCGGCGGCGAACGCCGCGGCCACGGACGCGTCGTCCGCCACGTCGCACGCGACCGCTTCCGCGCGCACGCCGTGGCGCGCCGCGACCTCGCGCGCGCGCGCCTCCAGGCGCGCCGCGTCGCGCCCCATGAGCGTCAGCGACGCCCCCAGCCGCGCCAGCTCCTCCGCGACGGCGGCCCCGATCCCCCGCCCGCCGCCGGTCACCACCGCGTGCCGCCCGCCCAGGTACGCCCCCTCAGCCGCCATCGTGCTCCAGAGTCGACGTTCGCACCGTTATCACCCCCAGATCTCTGCGGAGGGAGACTCACGCGGCCGTTTGCGTGAGGCTCCCGCAGCGGCCCCGCCGCACCGAAAACTCAGATCGTGGCGTTCCCCAGCAATTCCTGCTGCCGCTTGAGCTGACGCTCCAGCTGCGACTTGCCGGACAGGTACTGCACCGGCCACCACTGCTCCGAATACCCGAGCTCCGCCGCCGCGTGCAGCGTCCATTGCGGGTCGCTCAGGTGCGGCCGGGCGAGCGCGCACAGGTCCGCGCGGCCCGCGGCGATGATCCCGTTGACCTGGTCCGCCTCGGTGATGTTGCCCACGGCGACGGTGGCGATCCCGGCCTCGTTGCGGATGCGGTCGCTGAACGGCGTCTGGAACATGCGCCCGTACACCGGTTTCGCGTCCGGCGTGGTCTGCCCGGCGGACACGTGCACCAGGTCCGCGCCCGCCTCCTTGAACGCCCGCGCGATCTCCACCGCGTCGCCGCAGTCCAGACCGCCCTCGTCCACCCAGTCGGTGGCGGAGATGCGCACCGACATGGGGCGCTCCTCGGGCCAGGCGCCGCGCATGGCCGCGAACACCTCCAGCGGGTAGCGCAGCCGGTTTTCCAGCGAGCCGCCGTACGGGTCGGTGCGCCGGTTGCTGAGCGGCGTGAGGAAGCTGGAAAGCAGGTAGCCGTGGGCGCAGTGCAGCTCCACCATGTCGAACCCTGCCTGGGCCGCCATCTCGGTGGCGCGCACGAACTCGCACAGCACCGCGTCCATGTCGGCGCGGGTCATTGGGCGGGGGACGGGGTTCCCGGGCTTCCAGGGGAGGTCGGAGGGCGCGAGCACCTCCCAGCCGCCCTCGGGGAGCGGCTCGTCCATCCCCTCCCACATCAGCCGGGTGGCGCCCTTGCGCCCCGAGTGCCCCAGCTGGAGGCAGATCTTCGCGGGCGATGCGGCGTGCACGAAGTCGACGACGCGCCGCCAGGCGGCCAGGTGCCCGGGGGCGTACATCCCGCAGCACCCCAGCGTGATCCGCCCCTCGGGGGAAACGCAGGTCATCTCCGTCATCACCAGCCCCGCGCCGCCCAGCGCCCGCGCGCCCAGGTGCACCAGGTGGAAGTCGTTGGGCGTGCCGTCCACGGCCGAGTACATGTCCATGGGCGACACGACGACCCGGTTGGGGAGGACGAGCCCGCGCAGCCGGAAGGGGGTGAACATGGGGGGCGGCGCCCGCTCCGGCTCGGCGCCGGCCGCGCGCGCGGCGAACCAGCGCTCCACCCCGGACAGGTAGGCGCCGTCGCGCAGCCGCAGGTTCTCGTGGGACACGCGCTGGCTGCGGGTGAGCAGCGAGTAGGCGAACTGCGGCGGGTCCAGGTGCACGTAGCGGCGGACGTTCTCGAACCACTCCATGGAGTTGCGCGCTGCGTTCTGGAGCCGCAGCGCGTCGGTGCGCCGCTCCTCCTGGTAGCGCTCCAGCGCCGTTTCCAGCGCCGGCTCCTCGCCCAGGATGCGCGCCAGGGAGATGGCGTCCTCCAGCGCCAGCTTGGTCCCCGAGCCGATGGAGAAGTGCGCGGTGTGCGCGGCGTCGCCCACGAGCACCACCGGCGCCACGTCGGCGCGCAGGTGGTGCCACTGCCGGTTGGACACGCGGGTGAAGCGGAGCCAGGGGGAGCGCAGGTGCGGGGCGTTGCTGCGCAGCGGGTGGCCGTCCAGCCAGGGGGCGAACATGGCCTCGCAGGCGGCGACCGTCTCGGCCTCGCCCATGCGGTCGAAGCCGGCGGCGCGCCACGACCGCTCGTCGCACTCCACGATGAAGGCGGAGTGGGCCTCGTCGTAGCGGTAGGCGTGAACCTGGAAGACGCCGTACGCGTTCTCGACGAAGATGAAGGTGAAGGCGTCGAAGAGCCGCGTGGTCCCCAGCCACACGAAGCGGGCGCCGCGCACGTCCAGGTCGGGCTGGAAGACCGGGGCGTACTTGGCGCGCAGCCGCGAGCCCACGCCGTCGGCGGCCACCACCAGGTCTACGTCGCCCAGCCCGAGCCCGGGGAGCGCCTCGTCGTCCGCCACGTCCACGCCGAAGCGCAGCTCCACCCCCAGCTCCTCGGCGCGGCGCTGGAGGATCTGGAGGAGGCGCACGCGCGCGATCCCGCTGAAGCCGTGCCCGCCGGAAGTGATTGTGGTCCCCCGGAAGTGTACGTCGATGTCGTCCCAGTGGGCGAACTCGCCGGTGATCGCGGCGTAGCTCTCGGGGTCGGCCGCCTGGAGGTTGCCCAGCGTCTGGTCGGAAAAGACCACGCCCCAGCCGAAGGTGTCGTCCGGGCGGTTGCGCTCCAGCACCGTCACGCGGCGGGAGGGATCGGCCTTCCGGAGGAGGAGGGCGAGGTAGAGACCGGCGGGTCCACCGCCGACGACTGCGACCTTCAAGGGACGGCCCTCCGGCTGCGGGTGGGGTGGCGCGGCGCTCGGGGGACAGTCTACGCGGCGGCGCGGGGAGGGGAAAGGGCCCGCGGCGGGCCGGCCGGGAGTCACAGGGGGACCCAGGCGTCGCGGTCCAGGCCCGGAAAGGAGACGCGGCAGGTGCCGGAGCGGATCCCCTCCAGCCGCGCCAGCCCGTCGGCATCGGTGACGCCCTCGCGGGTGGAGCCGTCGGGGAGCGCCACCACGTAGCGCTCCCCGGCGATGGGGGCGTCGTCCTCGCCGAGCAGCTCGATCTCGATCCAGTCGTCCGGCGGCGCCGGCGCGGCCGGGGCGGGGCGGGGGGGCGGGAGGGGACGGGCGGCGCGCGCGGCCTGCTCCCACTGCCGGGGCGTCATCTCCCGCGAGACGACCGACGCGGACCCGCCGCCCACGGGGGTGCGCGGCGGGGGCGGGGGAGGCCTGAGGGCCGCGCGGACGGTGCCGGCGTGGAGGTCGCGCGCGAGGCGGGCGACCACCTCCCCGTCCTCCATCCGGCGCACGTCCAGCCACGGCGCGTCGGCGCCCAGGAGCTCGCGCAGCGGCGTGGCGTCCCCGCCGGCGATCCGCCGCACGAAGCGCTCGGCCTCGTGCTCGTCCCGGAAGCGCTTGGCGGGGCCGGGGAGCGGGTCGATCCCGGTGGCGAGCTCCCAGGCCTCGGTTCCGTGGAGGAAGGTGCGTCGCATGCGCGGGAAGCGGGCGGAGTCGGGGCGGCTGGCGGGGGGCGCAGCGCCGGGGTTAATCTACGTCGCGGCGGGGGGCGCCGGGAACGGGTGCCCCTCCCGCGCCGGCCGCCGGCTCCCCTCGTCCTCCGGCGGCGCTTCCCCGCGGAGCGTCTTTCCATGCCCATCACCCACGTCGTCGCGGAAGGCGACTGCATCGCCAGCATCGCGTTCGGCAACGGCTTCCATCCCGACACCGTCTGGCGCGATCCCGCCAACGCGGGGCTGCGCGCGCTGCGCGGGAACCCCAACGTCCTCCTCGCCGGCGACGAGGTCGTCGTTCCCGACCTGCGCGAGAAGCGGGTCCCGGCGGCCACGGGGCGGCGCCACCGCTTCCGCCGCCGGGGGGTGCCGGAGAAGCTGAGGATGCAGGTGATGGACAGCGACCAGCCGCGGGCCGGCGTGGCCTACGTGCTGGAGATCGACGGGGCGCGCAGGGAAGGGCGCGCCGACGCCGAGGGGCGTATCGAGGAGTGGATCCCGCCCGGGGCGCGCGCGGGGAAGCTGGTGATCGGCAGCGGCGAGGACGCGGACGAGATCGACCTGCAGCTGGGCGGGCTGGACCCCGTCACCACGGAGGCGGGGGTGCGGGCGCGGCTGGAGAACCTGGGCTTTCTCCACGCGGCGTCCGGGGAGGAGGCGTCGCTGGACGCCGCCGTGCGTCTCTTCCGCCAGCACCACGGGCTCCCCCCGGGGGACGCGCTGGACGCCGCCGCGCGCTCGGCGCTGCTCGAGGCCCACGGCAGCTGACCGCCCGCCGCCCATCCCCGACCGACCCGAGAGATGGCCAAGAGACTCCCCGAAGGGCGCGACGATCAGGACGAGCTGGACGCGCTCGTCGGGCTCGCTCCCAAAGCCAAGATGAGCCGGCGCACCCCCAACGTCCTGCAGGCACGCCGCAGGAACCTGGACTTCTACGCCTTCGTCACGCGCATGGAGGGACCGGAGGGCGGACCCTGGCACGTGCACGCCGAGTGTCTCCGGCAGAGGTGGATGGACGAGGTGTGGGAAGAGCTGGTGGAAACGGCGCAGGGACAGGCGCTGCTGGAGGAGATCGGCGGGAGGACGTTCGAGGCGCTGGACGACACCCCCGCCGCGTACGCCTGCTGGGAGTGGTACCTGGAGCGCTTCTGGGCACGGGGGAGGACCCCGCCCGAGCTGTCGACGGTGGAGTTCCTCCTCCCGGCGAGCCGGCCTTTCGCGGCGGAGCTGGAGCAGTGGCACGACCTGGCCCTGACGGCGCCGGACGCGTACGGCAACGGGGTCGTGGGCGTGCACACGGTGCTCGTGGGGGCGGACCAGCTGTACGGCGAGAGCGTGGAGCGGCAGGTGGCGCGCTTCGAGCCGGTGGCGGAGCAGCGCCCGGACGGCCGCATCCCGCAGGCCGCGCTCAAGGTGCTGCACTCCGTCCACACGGGCGCGCCGGATCCCCCCGACGAGGTGGGAGCGGAGGACGACCCCATGGATGGCGGCGACGGCCGGGGGGCCGGCGGGGCGTCCCGGGGCTCCGCCCCGCCCGAGCTCCAGGGCTGGGCGGTGCAGGAGGGCCACCCCGCGATGGACGTGGTCGAGGAGGAGGACAACCCCTGGGACTTCTTCCGGGCGGCGCACCGGGCCGCGGGGCGGCTCGGCGCGCTGCTGGGCTCCTGGGGCCCGGCGGCGGCCGGGGTGCTGGCGCCGCTGGGCTGGCTCCTGGGCGCGCCGGGTGCCTGGACGCTGGCGCCGGCCGGCGCCTTCCCGGGGGGCGCGCCCCCGCCGTGGGGTCCACCCCCCGGGCGCCGCGGCAGGGCCCGGAAGCCCGCTCCCGTGGACCTCGCGGCGCCGCTCCGCTACTGCGGAAGCCCGTCGGACGGGGCCGGCGCGCAGCAGCCCGACCCCATGCCGGGCGGGCAGGTGGCCGTGTACAACATCGGCCACGGCAACTGCAACGCGCTCTACGACGCGGCGGGGCACATTCTCGCCTACTTCGACATGGGGCGGCCGAGCGGCTTCAACAACAGCTCCTGGCCGGCCGCGGGCTTCGTTCCGTGCGTCTGCGACCGGCCGGCGGTGATCCTGTCCCACTCGGACGAGGACCACTACATGCTGGGCTTCGGGACGCCGGCCGCGCACCGGCTCACCTGGATCGTTCCGGAGGGGCGCGGACAGGCGCACGGCGGCAACTACGGCGGTCTGCTGGCGAGGATCCACACCGCGGGGGGACGCACCGTGGCCTGGCCGGCGAACCGTGCGGCCGGGTACTACATGGCGTTTCCATGGGGATACGTGGAGCGCGCCTCCGGCGCCGACCGGAACGGCAGCGGGCTGGTGGCCTTCGTGTGCGTGCGCGAGGATCCCGCCGTGCTCCGGGCGCGGCTGGCACTGGCGGCGCTTCCCGCGGCGGTACCGGGCGGAGCGCCCCCCAACACGCTCCTCCACGCGCGACCGGTGGTGGTGGCGCTTTCCGGCGTCGTCGCCGCCGCCCCCGCCGTGCTCGCCCTGGCCGCGGTCCGCGCGGCGATCGCCGCGCTGGTCCCCGTGGTCGGCGGGGTCGCCGGGATCGCCGCCGCGATCAACGGCGCGGGCGGCCTGGGAGTGGCCGCCGCGGT
>JBEVLE010000113.1:0-3846 GCA_040509335.1 Longimicrobiaceae bacterium
CCACCCTCTCCCAATTCTGGGAGAGGGGGCAACTGCGGGATCTTGAGGCTACGTCGGCAGTTGCGTGAGGGATTACGGCCCGGAGGGGCGAGACCCGGCGGCAGTTTGCCGGGGCTCGACTCCGTTAGCCCGCGTTGTTTGCGGGCTTACGGAGCCGAAGCCCGACCCCGGCGCCAGCCGGGGGCACGCCCGAACCCGCTGTTAAAAGCCGTTCCGCTCACGCGTACCGGACGATGCGCTCCAGCTCGTGCCGGTGGTGCGGGAACCCTTCCTCCGCCCCGCGTCCGATGGCGACCAGCGCCGGCACGCGGACGTTCTCCGGCAGACCCAGCAGCTCCTTGACGGCCCCGGCGTCGAAGCCGGCCATGGGCGACGTCTGGTAGCCGTGCGCCTCGGCGGCGAGCAGCAGGTAGCCCAGCGCGATGGAGCCCTGCCCGGCGGCCCACGCCTCGCGGTCGGCCTCGCTCTGCGACCCGAAGGTCCGGAGGAGGGTGTCGCGGGCCCCGGCCTTCTGCTCCGCGGGCATCCCCGGGTGCAGCACCTCGTCCACCGTGGCGAGGACCTCCGCCATGTCGGTATACAGCACGATCACGGCGGGCGCGGCGGTGACCTGCCGCTGGTTGTACGCCGCCGCGGCGAGCCGCTGCTTCAGCTCCGGCGTCTCCACCACCACGAAGCGCCAGGGCTGCACGTTGAACGCCGAGGGGGCCAGCCGCACGACGTCGAGGATCTCCTCGAGGTCCGCGTGGGGGATGGGCTCCTGCTCGTAGGCGCGGATGGAGCGGCGCTGCTCGGCGGCCTCGCGCACGCTCAGGATGTCGGTGACGGTAGCGGCCATGGTGTCTCGTCCTTGCCTGGGTTCATCCGGCGTGCAGTCGAACAGGTTTACCCGACTGTATAGTTCATTGATGAAACATAAACTGGTCATGCATGTGGATCAACCCCCTCGGCCGTGCTCCGGCGGTACGAACTCGCCAGCGGCGGCGCGGCGCGTTACCGTTGTTCGTCCGCCGCCGTCACGTCCAGCCGCCACCACGCCTCACCTCCCGCGATGCCCCGATCCCGTCCGGGCCGCCCCCTCCGCCGGCTCCTACCGCTCGCGCTGCTCCTCGCCGCGTGCTCCTCGCGCGGGCGCTCATCCGCCATGGAGGCCATGGATACGGTGCCAATTCCGCCGTCGAGCATGGGGATGGTCCGCTTCGTCCACGGCGACTTCGGCGGGCTGAGCGGCGCCACGCTGGAAACCAACGCGCTCCCCTACAAGGTGGTCGCCGCGGCGCTTCTGGCGGACGAGGAGGCGCGGACGGGGGCGCGGCTCGGGCGGGACGACCTGCCGCGGCTCTTCCGGCGCTTCGGGTTCCTGTACCCGGAGCGCATCGGCAACTGGAGCGGCGCGCCGCGGCCGCGCTCCGGGCGGCCGCTGGGGATGGTGACGGGGATGGTCGAGGGCCCCACGCCGGCCGTGCGCATCGACGCGGCGACGCTGGGGTGCGCCGCCTGCCACGCGGGGACCACGTACGACGCGCGTGGGCTCCCCACCGGCGAGGCGTGGCTGGGCCTGCCCAACACCTCGCTGGACGTGGAAGCGTACACGCGGGCCGTCTACCGCGGCATGAAGCGCGGCGCGGACGACCCGGACGCGCTCGCCCGGCGGGCCGCGGAGCTGTTCCCGGAGATGGGGGCGAGGGAGCGCTTCACCCTGCGGCGCTTCATCCTGCCGCGGGTGCGGAAGCGGATGCGAGCGCTCGCGGAGGGGGTGGACGCGCC
Organism: Longimicrobiaceae bacterium; assembly: GCA_040509335.1. Taxonomy (GTDB): domain Bacteria; phylum Gemmatimonadota; class Gemmatimonadetes; order Longimicrobiales; family Longimicrobiaceae; genus JAFAYN01. Next base: position 1,768 of record JBEVLE010000113.1, read on the forward strand.
GACGCCGTTCGCCAACGGCGGGCCGGGGCTCACCAACGGGGTGGCATCGCTCAAGATGCAGATGGGGCTGCTGGCGGGCACCGCCATGCACCCGGAGGCGGGGTTCACCTCCATCCCCGAGCTGGGCGGGCGGGGGATGCGCAGCTCGCTCCTGTACGACGGCACCTTCGCGCCCGCGTCCGGCCCGCGCTTCGCCGCCCGGAGCGGTGCGGCGGCGCCGGCGCACCTGGATTCGCTCGCCGCCATCGTCGCCTTCTTCACCGTCCCCACCATGGGGATGAGCCCGGACGAGGCGGAGCGGGCGATCCCCGAGGTGCGCCAGGTCATGGGGTGGCTGGACGCGTCGTACGCGCCGCCGCGCTTCCCCGGTCCCGTGGACGGGGCGGCGGCGCGCGCCGGGGGCGTGCTCTTCGCGGCCCGCTGCGCCGGCTGCCACGGGGTCTACGACGACGCCACGCGCCCGCGCCGCCTGCTCGCCTTTCCCAACCGGCTGGTCCCGCAGGACGAAATGGGCACCGATCCCGCCCGCTGGCAGGCGATCGACGACCGGCTGCTGGCGAGCCTGGGCGGGACCGCGTACGCGCGCCACGTCGCGCCGGCGCGCACCGGCGGCTACGTGGCGCCGGTCCTGTCCGGCCTGTGGGCGACGGCGCCGTACCTGCACAACGGCTCCGTGCCGACGCTGTGGCAGCTCATGACGCCCGCCGAGCGGCCGGTTCGATTTGCGGTGGGCGGGCACCGGCTGGACTTCGCGGCGATGGGGATCGCGGGTGCGGCGGACCCGGCCGGGGTCTACCGGTACCCGGCGGGCTACGTCCCCTGGTCGGAGCCGGAGCTGTACGACACGCGTGTGCCGGGGCGGGGCAATGCCGGGCACGAGCGGGAGTTCGCCGGGCTTTCGGACGCGGAGAAGCGGGCGCTGATCGAGTACCTGAAGGGATTGTGACGGCTTTGAACTGCGGGTTCGGGCGTGCCCCCGGCTGGCGCCGGGGTCGGGCTTCGGCTCCGTAGCACACGAAACTACCGTGTGCTACGGAGTCGAGCCCCGACGATACTGCTGTCGGGTCTCGCCCCTTCGGGCCGAAATCCCTCACGCGGGGCTCGCGCTGACGTCCGCGGGGGCTGCCTGCCGGCCTGGTCAGTCAGACCAGCAGCTCGTCCACCGGCAGCCGCGGGCTGCGCGCCGCCCCGCCAGCGGGCACCCGCCCCACCCGCAGCACGTTCGCCAGCCGGCGGCCCTGTGGCACGCCGTGCTCGCGGCACAGCCGCTCCCGTGCCTCCGGCGAGTCGGCGAGCGCCGACATGGGCACCATCGCCAATTCCAGCGCCGTCACCTCCAGCCACAGCCGGTAGAAGCGCCGCCCCACGTCGAAGTCGCTCGTGTCGCGCGAGGGCGTGAACAGCAGCAGCGCGGACGCGCTGCGCGTCTGCGCCGCCTCCGAGATCACGGGCTTCGCCATCCCCAGCCGCCTGAGCACGCCGAAGACGCGGGGGCGCAGCAGGACCGACGCGGCGGCGCGCTCCACCCCGGAGAGCGCCATGCAGTCCGCGTTCAGGCCGTCGCGCGCCCAGTCCGGGTGCGACGGCGACAGCCGCATCCAGCGGTGCAATTCCGCGTGGTACTCCGGCCGCCCCACGAACCCCCACGCCGCGTCGTCGTAAAGCCCCGCCGCCGCGCGGATCGCCGCCGGGTCGGTCACGTAGCGCGCGTCCTCCCCGCCCACGCTCTCCAGCCGCCGCAGCACCTCCGCGGGAACCGGGTCGAAGCGGCCGCGGAAGCTCCGCCGGGCCTCCACCTGCGCCGCAAGCGGGTCCTCCCCCGTGCCCTCCACGATCACCGACTCCGCCACCGGGAGCAGCCCGCCCTCCTCGCGCGCGCCCTCGGCGCCCGCCGGCTCGGCGAGCCCCATCCCGCGGCGGGAAAGCGCGATCGCCATCCCCTCCCACGCGGCGCCCAGGCTGACCCGCAGGTCGTGCCCCGCGGGATCCGCGACGGGGAGCTCGCGCCCCACGGCGCGGAAGAGCGTCACCGCGCCCTCGGGCCCGAAGCGCCAGCGCGCCGGCTGCACGTTGTGCACG
>JBEVLE010000114.1:0-14770 GCA_040509335.1 Longimicrobiaceae bacterium
GCCGGGGGACAACGTGCAGATGACGGTGGAGCTGATCACGCCGATCGCGATGGAGAAGGAGCTTCGCTTCGCCATCCGCGAGGGCGGGCGCACCGTCGGCGCCGGCGTCGTCACCGAGATCGTCGAGTAAAGCCGGTTGGCGGACGCGCGCTGCGCCCCGGGCGCGGCGCGCGACGCTTCTCACGGGCTTTCAACAACCGTCAACCGAGCTTGAAGGACATAATGGCTGGCAAGATCCGTATCCGGCTGAAGGGCTTCGATCACGCGGTGATCGACCAGACCACGGCCGACATCGTCCGCACGGCGGAGAAGACCGGGGCCCGCGTCAGCGGCCCGATCCCGCTCCCCACGCGGGTCCAGCGCTGGACCGTCCTGCGGTCCCCGCACGTGGACAAGAAGAGCCGCGAGCAGTTCGAGCTGAAGACGCACAAGCGCGTCATCGACATCCTTGACTCGCGCCCGCAGACCGTCGACGCCCTCACGAAGCTGGATCTTCCGGCCGGTGTGGACGTCGAGATCAAGGTGGACTGAGGAGGACGCGATGTCAGCAATCATCGGAAAGAAGCTGGGCATGACCCAGCTGTTCGACGCGACCGGCGCCGTGGTGCCGGTGACCGTCGTCGAGGCGGGCCCCTGCGCCGTGGTGCAGGTCCGCACCCAGGAAAAGAACGGCTACCAGGCCGTGCAGCTCGGCTTCGGCGCCCGCAAGGCGAACCGGGCCACCAAGGCGGAGCTCGGCCACGCCGCCAAGGCGGGGCTGGAGAGCGCCCCCCAGGTGCTTCGTGAGTTCCAGTTCGGCGGGGACGCGGCGCCGGCCGTCGGCGACAAGATCACCGTCGAGCAGTTCGAGGTGGGCGCCAGGGTCAAGGTGACCGGCACCACCAAGGGCAAGGGGTTCCAGGGCGTGATGAAGCGCCACGGGTTCGGCGGCGGTCGCGCCTCGCACGGCGCCACCCGCATCCACCGCGCCCCGGGCTCCATCGGCGCGGGCACCAACCCGTCGCGCGTCATCAAGGGCAAGCGGATGCCCGGCCAGATGGGGAACGTGCAGCAGACCGTGCGCAACCTCCGGGTCGCCAAGGTCGACGCCGAGCGGAACCTGATCTACATCCGCGGCGCCGTGCCGGGCCCGGTGAACGGGTTCGTCTACATCACGAAGCAGTAAGGGGGAGAGATGCTCAGCGCACGCTACTTCAGCGCAGCCGGCGAGCAGGGCGACGCCGTGCAGCTCCCCCAGGAGCTGTTCGACGGAGTCGTGAACGACGCCGTGCTGCACCAGGTGATCAAGGCGCACCTGGCCAACAAGCGGCAGGGGAACGCCGCGACCAAGACCCGCGCGATGGTGTCCGGCGGGAACAGCAAGGTGTGGCGGCAGAAGGGGACCGGGCGCGCGCGCCAGGGCTCCATCCGCGCCCCGCACTGGCGCGGCGGCGGGATCGTGTTCGGTCCCAGCCCGCGCTCGTACCACCAGGACATCCCGCGCAAGGTCAAGGCGCTCGCCCGCCGCTCCGCGTTCAACACGCGGGCCCTGGCGGAGCAGATCACCGTCCTCGAGCGGTTCGACCTGGACGCTCCCAAGACCCGCCTCGTCGTCGAGCTGCTCGGCAAGATCGGCGTGGCGGACAAGAAGGTCCTCGTCCTCACCGACGGGATCAACAACCCGCTGTTCCTCTCGGTGCGGAACCTCCAGAACGTGCGCGTGAAGCCGTTCCGCGAGGCCTCGGCGTACGACGTGATGACCGCCAGCCAGCTGGTGATCGAGTCCGCCGCCCTGCAGTCCGTGGGTGCCGGCGCCGAGAAGGAGGAAACCGCCAATGCGTAGCATCCACGACGTGATCGTGCGCCCGCTGCTCACCGAGAAGTCCACGCAGCAGCTGGACGCGCAGAACGCGTACACGTTCGTGGTCGACAAGACCGCGAACAAGATCGAGATCGCCTACGCGATCGAGAAGCAGTTCGGCGTCAAGGTGAAGGCCGTCCGCACCATGCGCTACGCCGGGAAGGACCGCCGCGTCGGCAAGTACGTCGGCCGCCGTGCTTCCTGGAAGAAGGCTGTCGTCACCCTGCAGGAGGGCGACACCATCGAGATCTTTGAGGGAGTCTGACGATGCCGACCAAGCAATTCAAGCCGGTCACCGCCGGGACTCGCTTCCGCTCCATCAGTGACTTCGCCGAGGTCACGCACAAGGGCCGGCCGGAAAAGTCGCTGACCGAGTCCATCAGCAAGTCGGGCGGCCGCAACCACCACGGGCACGTGACCTCGCGCCGCCGCGGCGGCGGGCACAAGCGCCTGTACCGGATCGTGGACTTCAAGCGCAACAAGCACGGCGTCAAGGCCCGCGTGGAGCGCATCGAGTACGATCCCAACCGCACGGCGAACCTGGCCCTGCTGGTGTACGAGGACGGCGAACGCCGCTACATCATCCACCCCCGCAACCTCGCGGTGGGCGACGTGATCGAGTCCGGGCCCGGGTCGGACATCAAGATCGGCAACTCGCTCCCGCTGGCGGAGATCCCCCTGGGGACCACCGTCCACAACGTGGAGATCCGTCCGGGCAAGGGCGCCCAGATGGCCCGCTCCGCGGGCTCCGGGGTGCAGATCGTGGCCAAGGAGGGCGAGTACGTCACCCTCCGCATGCCCTCCACCGAGGTCCGCCAGGTCCGCCGCGAGTGCGTCGCGACCGTCGGCCAGGTGGGGAACGTGGACCACGAGAAGCAGTCCATCGGCAAGGCGGGCGCGAACCGCTGGCGCGGCAAGCGTCCCAAGGTCCGCGGCGTTGCGATGAACCCCGTCGACCACCCGATGGGCGGCGGCGAGGGCAAGACTTCGGGCGGGCGTCCGCCGGTGACGCCGTGGGGCAAGAAGGAGGGCGTCAAGACCCGCAAGAACAAGAAGGCTTCCAACAAGTTCATCGTCCGCGGGCGCAAGCGCGGCCGGGCGACGAAGTAACGGAACGCGCCCTCCGGGGCGCGGTCCGGAAGGCTGGAAATCGGCGGTCCGTCCACTCCGCTCCGGTGGGGTGGACGGATTGCTGGTTGTATGTTAGGTTTACTGGCTATGCCGCGAACGCGCGTTCGCGGCATGTCGCGTCCACCACTGGACAGGTCCGGTCCCGGGCCCACATGTGGACCTTGTTTCCCGCATGGTGCGGGGGACGAAGCTAAGAGCGAGAGCAGATCACATGCCGAGAAGTCTGAAGAAGGGGCCCTTCGTAGAAGAGAGCCTCCTCAAGAAGGTCCGGCTGATGAACGATCGGGGCGAGAAGCGCGTGGTCAAGACCTGGTCGCGCAGCTCCACCATCACCCCCGAGTTCATCGGCCACACCCTCGCGGTGCACAACGGGAACAAGTTCATCCCCGTGTACCTCACGGAGAACATGGTCGGGCACAAGCTCGGCGAGTTCGCCCCTACCCGCATGTTCCGCGGGCACGGCGGCAAGCTCGCCGACAAGCGCGCCAAGGCGCGGTAGCCCACACGAGCGAACAGGAGACATAGAAATGCAAGCTCGTGCCATGGCCAAGAACGTCGGGATGTCGCCACGCAAGATGCGGATGGTCATCGACCTGATCCGCGGGCGCGGCGTCAACGAGGCATACTCCATCCTGAAGTTCTCGAAGAAGGCGGCCACCACCCCGATCGAGAAGGCGCTCCGCTCCGCCGTCGCCAATGCGCAGCAGAAGGCCGACGCGCAGGGCACCTTCCTCGACGTGGACGACCTGGTCGTCCGTGAGGCGTTCGTCAACGAGGGTCCGACGATGAAGCGGTTCTCTCCGCGCGCCATGGGCCGCGCGACGCCGATCATGAAGCGGTCCAGCCACATCACCATCATCGTCGACGAGAAGGAGTAAGCCGTGGGACAGAAGACCCATCCGAGAGGGTTCCGGCTCGGGATCGTCGCCCCGTGGAAGTCCCGCTGGTACGCCGAGCGCGACTTTCCCCGGCTCCTCGCCGAGGACGAGACGATCCGCAAGTACCTGAACCAGCGCCTTGGGCACGCGTCGATCTCCGAGGTCGAGATCGAGCGGAAGCCCGGGAAGGTCATCGTCACCGTCCACACCGCCCGTCCGGGCGTGGTGATCGGCAAGGGCGGCTCCGAGGTCGACAAGCTGCGTGACGAGCTGGGCCGGCTCACCAAGGTGGCCGAGGTCGCGATCAACGTCGAGGAGGTGAAGCGTCCCGAGGTGGATGCGCAGCTCGTCGCCGACAGCATCGCCCACCAGCTGGTGCAGCGCGTGTCCTTCCGCCGCGCCATGAAGCGCGCCGTGCAGAACGCGATGCGCGCCGGCGCCGAGGGGATCAAGATCCAGGTCGGCGGCCGCCTGAACGGCGCGGAGATCGCGCGCTCCGAGGGCTACAAGGAGGGGCGGATCCCCCTCCAGACGCTCCGCGCGGACATCGACTACGCGCAGTCCACCGCGCGCACCACGTACGGGACCATCGGCGTCAAGGTGTGGGTGTTCAAGGGCGAGGTGGTGGAGAACCGCCGCGGCCGCACCTACTCCAGCGACGCCTGAGGAGAATAGAAGATGCTTGCCCCCAAGCGAGTAAAATACCGTAAGCAGATGAAGGGCCGGATGAAGGGGAAGGCGACCCGGGGCAACTACGTTGCCTTCGGCGACTTCGGCCTTCAGGCGATGGAGCCCGGCTGGGTGACCAACCGCTCCATCGAGGCGGCCCGTATCGCCATGACCCGCCACATCAAGCGTGGCGGCAAGGTCTGGATCCGGATCTTCCCCGACAAGTCCCTGACCAAGAAGCCCCTCGAGGTGCGCATGGGCAAGGGCAAGGGCAACCCGGAGTTCTGGGTGGCCGTGGTGAAGCCGGGCCGGATCATGTTCGAGCTTGAGCACAGCAACCACGAGATGGCGCGCCGGGCCCTGGAGCTCGCCGCCGCCAAGCTCCCGGTGAAGTGCAAGATCGTGGAGCGGGAGAAGCCGGCCGCCGTGGCCGCAGCCAACGCCGAGGGAGGTGCCGAATGAAGTCCGAGCGCAAGCGCGGCACCGACACGGAGAGCCTCCGCGGCATGACGGAGGAGGATCTCCTGGCGCGGGTCGAGCAGCTCCGTGAGGAGCAGTTCCGGCTCCGCTTCCGGGCCACCACGACCCAGCTGGAGAACCCGATGCTGGTCCGGGACATCCGGCGCGACATCGCGCGCATCAACACCATCCTGCGCGAGCGGCAACTTTCCGGCGAGGGCGCACGCTGATGACCGAGAACGAGAATACCCAGGGCCAGGAAGAGCGGAACCGCCGCAAGTCGCGGGTGGGCACCGTCGTCTCCGACAAGATGGACAAGACGGTGGTGGTCAGCGTGGAGCGCCGCTTCCCGCACCCGCTGTACGGGAAGCAGATGACCCGCAGCAAGAAGTTCCACGCGCACGACGAGAACAACGACTACCACGTCGGCGACGTGGTGCGGATCGTCGAGACGCGTCCGCTCAGCAAGCTGAAGCGGTGGCGGGTCGCCGAGGTGATCGAGCGCGCCAGATAACAGCCGCCGGGGGGAGGGGAGGGCAGCGCCCGCCTCTCCCCGCCAGGCGTTCCGAATCCTGAGGGGAAGACATGATCCAGCAAGAATCGATCGTCAGGATCGCGGACAACAGCGGCGCGAAGCGGGCGCTGGTGATCCGGGTCCTCGGCGGCAGCAAGCGGCGCTACGCCCGCATCGGCGACATCGTCGTCGTCGCGATCAAGGACGCGCTCCCGGACGGGACCGTGAAGAAGGGCGACGTGGCCAAGGCCGTGGTGGTCCGCACCACCAAGGAAGTGCGCCGCAAGGACGGCTCGTACATCCGCTTCGACGAGAACGCGGCCGTCATCATCAACAACGAGGGCGAGCCCCGCGCCACCCGCATCTTCGGCCCGGTGGGCCGCGAGCTGCGCGAGCGCAAGTTCATGAAGATCGTCTCGCTGGCCCCGGAGGTGATCTGATGGCCCGGCTCAAGATCCGCAAGGGCGACCGCGTCAAGGTGATCAGCGGCAACCACCGCGGCCAGGAGGGCACCGTCCTCCGCGTCGAGCCCGACAAGAACCGGGTGGTGGTGCAGGGGATCAACCTGCGCAAGCGGCACATGAAGCCGTCGCAGACCAGCCCCGAGGGCGGCATCGTCCAGTTCGAGGCGCCCATCCACGCGTCCAACGTGATGCTGGTGGACCCCTCCACGGGCGAGCCCACGCGGGTGCGCGCGCAGGTCAACGCGGACGGCAGCAAGGACCGCGTCGGGGTGCGCTCGGGCAAGGTGATCCCGCGCGCCTGAGCAGGACGGCGGGCTCCGCCGCGGAGCCCGCTCAACGTACAGCGCGACCGCCCCGCAGGGCACGATGCCGCCGCGGGATACGGAACGCAGGAGATTCCAGAATGGCCAACGAGAACGGAAGCAAGCCGCGCCTGCAGCGGTACTACGAGGAGCAGGTCCGGGGACGTCTGCAGAGCGAGTTCGGCTTCAAGACCCCCATGCAGGTCCCGAAGCTGGAGAAGGTCGTCATCAACGTCGGGATGGGCGAGGCGAACAAGAACCCCAAGCTCCTCGACGGCGTGACGGCCGAGCTCGGGCTGATCACCGGGCAGAAGGCCGTGGTCACCCGCGCCAAGAAGGCCATCTCCAACTTCAGCCTGCGCGAGAACCAGCCGGTCGGCGCCTCGGTGACGCTCCGCCGCGAGCGCATGTACGAGTTCCTCGACCGTCTGATCAACGTGGCGATGCCGCGCATCCGCGACTTCCGCGGCGTGTCCACGCGCTCGTTCGACGGGCGCGGGAACTACACCATGGGCGTCAAGGAGCAGCTCATCTTCCCGGAGATCGAGTACGACAAGGTCGAGCGGGTCCACGGCATGGACATCACCATCGTGACGTCCACCAGCCGGGACGACGAGGCCCTGGCGCTGCTTCGCGAGATGGGGATGCCGTTCCGGGGTGCCTCTCCGGTTCTGGTCCAGGCGTAACTTTCAAATCGGCGAGACATCATGGCACGCAAGGCCCTGATCGAGAAGGCGAACAGCAAGCCCAAGTACGGGGTGCGCGGCTACAACCGCTGCAACCGTTGCGGCCGCCCGCGGGCGTTCATCCGCAAGTTCGGGCTGTGCCGCATCTGCTTCCGCGAGATGGCGCTCCGCGGGGAGATCCCCGGGGTGCGCAAGGCGAGCTGGTAACACCAGGGAACGGGTTACAGGGAACAGGGGACAGCCTGCGAACTGCGCTTCGTGGTTGCAGGCTGTAACCTGTTCCCTCTTCCCTGTCCCCTCTTCCATTCACTTCCTACGAGTCCGGCATCCCGCCGGATACTATAGGAGAGGAGCTTCATGGTGACGGATCCGATTGCGGACATGCTCACGCGCATCCGCAACGCCAACCTCGCGCGGCATCGCCGGGTTGACATCCCGGTCTCCCGGTTGAAGATCGAGCTCGCTCGGCTTCTCAAGGAGAACCACTACGTCCACGACTACAAGCTGCTGGACGACGGCAAGCGCCAGGTGCTGCGCCTGTACCTGAAGTACTTCCAGGACAAGCCGGTCATCCGCGAGCTGCGCCGCGTCTCCAAGCCGGGCCTCCGCAAGTACGTGGGCGTCGGGGAGATCCCGCGCGTGCGCAACGGCCTGGGCATGGCCGTGCTTTCCACCTCGCGCGGCGTGATGACCGACAGCGAGGCGCGTGCCGCCAAGGTGGGTGGCGAGCTTCTCGCCATCGTCTGGTAAGGAGATCTTACGATGTCGCGAATTGGAAGAAGGCCCATCCCGGTCCCGGCCGGCGTGGACGTGGTCCTGGACGGGAGCAGCATCCGCGTCAAGGGCCCCAAGGGTGAGCTCTCCCGCACCCTGAACGACAAGGTCGTGGTCCGCCGCGAGGCCGACGAGATCCTGGTGGAGCGCCCGTCCGACAGCCCCGAGCACCGCTCGCTGCACGGACTGACGCGCACCCTGGTCGCCAACATGATCGACGGGGTGACCACCGGCTTCAAGAAGACGCTGGAGATCGTGGGCGTCGGGTACCGCGCCGAGAACAAGCCCTTCGGGCTGACGCTGGCGCTGGGCTACTCGCACCCCATCGACTACAAGGCCCCGGAGGGGATCGAGCTCCGCGCCGTCAACCCGACCACGGTCGAGGTGACGGGGGCCAACAAGGAGGTCGTCGGACAGGTCGCGGCCGAGATCCGGTCGCTCCGGCCGCCCGAGCCGTACAAGGGCAAGGGCGTGAAGTACCAAGGCGAGGTGATCCGCCGCAAGGCCGGCAAGGCCGGCGGGAAGTAATCCCGCCGGTTCGCGCGCGGGTCATCGTATAGTCACACTTACGGAACCGATCGATGGCAAGGACAAAGATCAAGACGCGCCGGGACCGCCGCCTGCGGCGGCACCGCCGCGTCCGCGGCAAGGTGAACGGCACGGGCGAGCGTCCGCGGCTGGTCGTCTACCGCTCGCTCAACCACCTCGAGGGGCAGGTGGTGGACGACGTCCAGGGCAGGACCCTGGTCGGCCTGTCCACCCTCGCCCCGGCCATCCGCGAGCGCAAGGCCGCGGAAGGGCTTACCAAGACCGACCTCAGCCGGGCCGCCGGGAAGGCGCTCGCCGAAAAGGCCCGCGAGATGGGGATCACCAGCGTGGTCTTCGATCGCGGCGGCTACCTGTATCACGGCCGCGTCAAGGCCTTCGCTGAGGGCGCCCGCGAGGGCGGCCTCGAGTTCTAGGAGGAACAACATGGCTGAGAACAGGCAGGGCGGCGGCGGTGGCGGTGGTGGTCGCGGCGGGCGGGGCGGTCCGGGCGCCGGACGTGGCCCCGGCGGCGGTCCGGGCGGCTTCGGCGGCGGCGACCGCGGGCGCGGCGGCCAGGGCGGCGAGGGGCGCGGGCGCGGCGGCGAGGGCCGTGGCGGCGACCGCGGCGGGCGCGGCGGCCAGGGCGGCCGCGAGTCCGACCTCAAGGAAAACGTGATCCACATCAACCGCGTCGCCAAGGTCGTCAAGGGCGGTCGCCGCTTCTCCTTCACCGCGCTCGTCGCCGTCGGCGACCAGCAGGGCAAGGTGGGGATCGGCACCGGCAAGGCGAACGAGGTGTCCGAGGCGGTGCGCAAGGCGATCGACTCGGCGCGGCGCGCCATGGTCACCGTGCCGGTGACCAAGGGGACGCTCCCGCACGAGATCGTCGGCCACGCCGGCGCGGGCAAGGTTCTCCTCCGTCCGGCGACCCCGGGCACCGGCGTCATCGCCGGCGGCGCGGTGCGCGCGGTGCTGGAGTGCGTGGGGATCCACGACATCCTCACCAAGAGCCTCGGGTCCAACAACCCGTTCAACATGGTCCACGCGACCATGGACGCGCTCACCCACCTCACCACCCGGGAGCAGATCGCGATGGAGCGCGGCATCCCGGTGGAAGCGCTGGGAGGTGCCCGTGGCTAAGATCCAGATCACGCAGGTCAAGAGCGGCCTGGGCGCTCCGGAGAAGCACCGGAACACCCTCAAGGCGCTCGGGCTCAGACATCAGCGTTCGGTGGTGCAGGAAGACAACCCCGCGATCCGCGGGATGGTCTTCCAGGTTCGCCACCTCGTCAAGGTGACCGAAGTGGAAGGGCAGGAGACCAATGGCTGATCTGCACAACCTCCCGCGGCCCGAGGGGTCGCACCGGGACCGGAAGCGCATCGGGCGCGGCCCCGGCTCCGGCACCGGCAAGACGTCCGGCTTCGGCCACAAGGGCTCCAAGGCCCGCGCCGGCCACCACGGCCCCGGCGGCAGCAAGCCTGCCTTCGAGGGCGGCCAAATGCCGCTCCAGCGCCGGCTCCCAAAGCGCGGCTTCCGCCCGCTGGACCGCGTCGAGTACCAGGTGGTCAACCTGTACCAGCTCGAGGACAGCGGCGAGACCGACTTCACCCCCGAGCTCCTCAAGGAGCGCGGGCTGATCGGACACGCACGCCGTCCGGTCAAGGTCCTGGGCACCGGCGAGCTGACCCGGAAGATCACCATCTCCGCGCACGCGTTCAGCAAGACCGCGCGCGAGAAGATCGAGGGTCTGGGCGGCCAGGTCCAGGAGATCTGACCATGGCGAATCCCGTCGCGACCCTGTTCCGGATCCCGGAGGTGAAGGACAAGATCCTCTTCACTCTCCTGGCTCTGCTGATCTATCGCATCGGCGCCCACATCGCCGCTCCCGGCATCGACGTGGAGGCGCTCCGGGCGTTTACGGGCCAGTTGCAGGGGACGGTGTTCGGGATTTACGACATGTTCGTCGGGGGCGGGCTCTCCAAGGCCACGGTGTTCGCCCTCGGCATCATGCCCTACATCTCGGCCAGCATCATGTTTCAGCTGCTGGCCGCGGTGTTCCCGACCATCGAGAAGATGCAGAAGGAAGGGGAGGAGGGGCGGAAGAAGCTCACGCAGTACACGCGCTACGCCACCGTCGCCCTTTCGATCGTCCAGGCGTACGGGTACGCCCTGTTCCTGGAGGGGATCCCCGGGGCGGTGGTCGATCCCGGCTTCGGCTTCAAGCTGACGATGATCCTCACCCTGTGCACGGGTGCGGTGTTCATCATGTGGCTCGGGGAGCAGATCACCGAGCGCGGCATCGGCAACGGGATGAGCCTGCTCATCTTCTTTTCCATCATCGAGAGCGTTCCCACCGCGCTGTACGAGACCTTCCGGCTGGTTCAGCTCGACGAGGTCTCGGTGGTGTCGCTGCTCATGCTGGTGGTGGTGATGCTGGTGGTGATCGCGGCCACGGTCGCGGTCACCCTGGCGGCCCGGAAGATCCCGGTGCAGATCCCGCGCAAGGTCATGGGCAAGGGGCGGATCCGCGAGGGGCAGAAGTCGTTCGTCCCGCTGCGGATCAACTCCGCGGGCGTGATGCCGATCATCTTCGCGCAGTCGATCGTGATCGTGCCCAGCACGCTCCAGCAGTTCTCGCAGAACGAGTACATCCGCACGTTCTCGGGTTGGTTCCAGTTCGGCACCTGGCCGTACGAGCTCACCTTCGGGCTGCTGATCATCTTCTTCACGTACTTCTACACGGCGATCATCTTCAACCCGGTCGACCTGGCGGAGAACCTGAAGAAGCAGGGCGCGTTCGTCCCGGGCGTGAAGCCCGGCGCCCGCACCGCGGAGTACATCGACCGCGTGCTGACCCGGATCACGCTCCCGGGCGCGGTCTTCCTGGCGGCGATCGCGATCATCCCGGGCCTGGTCCTCAACTCGGTGGGCGTCCCCTTCCTGGGGCGCGTGCTGGGCGGGACCGGCGTGCTGATCATGGTGGGCGTGGCGCTGGACACCGTCCAGCAGATGCAGCAGCACCTCCTCCTGCGCCGCTACGACGGCTTCATGCGCAAGGGCCGGGTGAAGCTGCGCGGCCGTACCCGCTTCACCTGAGCGGCACATGGACCTGATCCTGTTGGGCGCCCCCGGGGCGGGGAAGGGAACGCAGGGGGCGCTCCTGGCCGAGAAGCTGGGGATCCCCAAGATCGCCACCGGCGACATGCTCCGCGACGCGGTGCGCCAGGGCACCCCCCTGGGGCTGGAGGCGAAGCGCTACATGGACGCCGGGGAGCTGGTGCCCGACGCGGTGATCCTGGGGATGGTGCGCGAGCGCATTTCCCAGGAGGACGCGGCGGGGGGCGCCATCTTCGACGGCTACCCGCGCAACGCGGCGCAGGCGGAAAGCCTGGGCCGGATGCTCGCGGAGCTGGGGCGCGGCATCGACGCGGTTGTCTCGATCGACGTGGCGGAGGACGCCATCGTCCAGCGCATGTCGGGACGCCGCACCGACCCGGAGACCGGGCGCGTGTACCACGTGGTGCACAACCCGGCGCCGGCGGAGGTGGAGGGGCGGCTGGTGCAGCGCGACGACGACCGTGAAGAAACGGTCCGGCACCGCCTCCAGGTGTACCGGACCACCACCGAGCCGCTGGTCGCGTTTTACCGCGAGTCGGGCGTTCCGCTCCACGCCGTCGACGGCGACCGGCCGATCGAGCAGGTGCAGGGCGAGATCCTGGAGCTGCTCGGAAAGGACGCTTCCGCGCGCCCGTAACTCCCCACGGGGTTGCGGGATCGCGGAAGTCAAGGTACATTTCAAGGCTCCAGTTTAATCACGACCAGAGAGGCGACGATGAAGGTCCGCGCGAGTGTGAAGCCGATCTGTGAGCACTGCAAGGTGATCCGGCGGCGTGGCGTTGTTCGCATCATCTGCAAGAAGAACCCGCGCCACAAGCAGCGCCAGGGTTAATCCACAGGTCCGGCACTTTCAGGAGGCACGATGGCTCGTATCGCCGGGGTCGACCTTCCGCGCGAGAAGCGGATCGAGATCGGCCTGACGTACATCTTCGGGATCGGCCGCCCGACGTCGCAGAAGATCCTCGCCGAGGCGGGCGTGAACCGGGACACGCGGGTGCACGCGCTGAGCGACGAGGAGGTCAACCGTCTGCGCCGCGTCATCGACACCACCATTCGGGTGGAGGGCGCGCTTCGTTCGGAGATCGCCCGGAACATCAAGCGGCTGATGGACATCGGTTCGTACCGCGGGCTTCGCCACCGGCGGGGTCTCCCCGTCCGCGGGCAGCGCACGCACACCAACGCCCGGACCAAGAAGGGTCCGCGCCGCGCGATCGCCGGGAAGAAGAAGCCCGGGAAGAAGTAAGCTGCGGCAGGTGTGGGGCCGGACGACGCGTCCGGCGATCACCCCGCCGGGAACCGGCGGGGAGCAGGACCGGAATCGCGGTAGGCCGCGGATCACACACAAGGAAACGAGCGAATGGCGAAGCCGAAGCAGGGCGCCCGTACCAAGACGAAGCGCCACGTAGAGAGCGAGGGGGTCGCGCACGTCAAGGCGACCTTCAACAACACGATCGTCAACATCACCGACATGGCGGGCAACGCCGTCGTGTGGGGGAGCGCCGGGAAGGCGGGGTTCAAGGGCTCCAAGAAGTCCACTCCCTTCGCCGCGACCGTGGCCGCCGAACAGGCCGCCAAGGAGGCGCTGAACCTGGGCGTGCGCCGCGTGCACGTGTACGTGCAGGGGCCGGGCTCCGGGCGCGAGTCGGCGATCCAGGCTCTGGCCGCCGCCGGCCTGCAGATCCGCTCGATCCGCGACGTGACGCCGATCCCGCACAACGGCTGCCGGCCTCCCAAGAAGCGCCGCGTGTAAGAAGGACAGGTTACAGGGGAGAGGGGACAGGGGACAGCCTGCAACTGCCGGCTGTTCCCTGTAACCTGTTCCCTGTCCCCTGCTGTTCAGGCGTAAACCTCCGCGACCGTCGGGGGGACGAAGCCGAGAAAAAATCCTATCGAGGAGATCACGGTTCATGGCCCGTTACACCGGACCCGTCTGCAAGCTGTGCCGCCGCGAGGGGCAGAAGCTGTTCCTCAAGGGCACCAAGTGCTTCACCGAGAAGTGCCCGATCGAGCGCCGTCCGTACGCCCCCGGGCAGCACGGACAGGCCGCCTCCCGCCGCCGCAAGGCGTCGGAGTACGCGCACCAGCTTCGCGAGAAGCAGAAGGTGAAGCGCATCTACGGCGTCTCGGAGAAGCCGTTCCGCACGCTCTTCGAGAAGGCCGCCCACCAGCCCGGCATCACCGGCGAGAACCTCCTGGTGGCGCTCGAGAGCCGTCTCGACAACATCGTGTACCGGATGGGCTTCGGCTCCTCCCGCAAGGAGGCCCGCCAGATCATCCGCCACCGCCACGTTCAGGTGAACGGCCGCCTGGTGGACATTCCGAGCTTCTCGGTGGAGCCCGGCGACGAAGTGCGCATCGCGCCCAAGAGCAAGGACATCCTCCCGGTGCAGGCCTCGCTTGCCGCCAAGACCAAGCCGAGCACGGTGGGCTGGCTGGCGGTGGACGAGGGCACGCGCACCGGCCGGATGGTGGGCCGTCCGACCCGCGCGGACATCCCGCTCGCTGTTCAGGAGCAGTTGATCGTCGAGCTCTACAGCAAGTAAGCTGAAGACCGGATCGGCGGCGGGGGCGGACGGGCCCTCGCCGCTCGGTCCGTCTTGTGCATCCCGAACTTATCCCGGAGGGATATAGTGGAACTCGATCTTACCGGCCTTCAGATGCCGGGACTGCCGGAGCAGCCGCGGACAGGGCAGATCGTACTTCGGCCGCTGGAGCGGGGCTTCGGCCACACGCTCGGCAACACCATGCGCCGCATCCTGCTGTCCAGCCTGCGCGGCGCCGCCGTCTGGGCGTTCCGCGCGGACGGCGTGCTCCACGAGCACCAGACCATCGGCGGGGTGGTGGAGGACGTTCACCAGGTCATCCGCAACCTCAAGTCGCTCGTCCTGCGCATGGACGAGGACGTGGAGGAGGCGGTGCTGGAGCTGCGGGCCAACGAGTCGGGCGCCGTGACGGCGCGCAACATCCGCGGCCACGCGTCGGTCCAGGTGATCAACCCCGACCACCACATCCTCGAGCTGCAGGACGACCGCGACCTGCGCATCGAGCTGTACGTCAACAAGGGGCGCGGCTTCGTCCTGGCCGAGCTGCACCCGATCCCGCGCGGGATGCCGGCCGACCTGGTGCGGGTGGACGCCATCTACAACCCGGTCACGCGCGCCAACTTCGTCGTCGAGGAGACGCGCGTGGGCCAGCGCACGGACTTCGACCGGCTGGTGCTGGAGGTGGAGACGAACGGCGCGGTGGACGTGAGGTCCGCCGTGCAGTACGCCGCCCGCCTGGCCATCGAGCACCTGGCGTTCCTGGCCGGCGGCTCGCCCGAGTGGCGCGCCGACCGCACCTGGGGCAACGGCGGCGGGCCCGGCGCGGCGGTGCCGGCGGGGCGCGCGTCCATCCCCCCGCGCCTG
>JBEVLE010000115.1:0-11402 GCA_040509335.1 Longimicrobiaceae bacterium
GAAGTTCACGCGCGAGAACTTGACCCGGCTCCTGGAGAAGCTCGAAGCTCCCGGCCCTGTGCCCCAGGCGCTCTGCGCATGAGTACGTCACCGAACTTGCGTGCGGGAGTACTTAGGCTCGCCACCCTCCCCCAATTCTGGGGGAGGGCTGCCTGTGCCTCGGCTTCGTAGTGCTCCCCCTCTCCCCCCTTGTGGGAGAGGGGGCCGGGGGGTGAGGGGTCGCAGTCGCCGTTGCAGGCTGTTCCCTGTTCCCTGTTCCCTGTTCCCTGTTCCCTGTTCCCTGCCGTTCCTCACTCCGCCCGCAGCAGCCCCTTGCGCAGCGCGAACCGCACCAGCTCGCTCCGGTGGTGCAGGTCCAGCTTTTCCATGATGCGGGCGCGGTAGGTGTCCACCGTCTTTGGGGAGATGAACAGCTTCTTGCCGATCTCGCTGGAGCTGAACCCCTCCACGGTGAACGACAGCACCTCGCGCTCGCGGTCCGTGAGCCGGTCGATGGGGTCCTCCTCGCCGGCCTCGGACTTCTGCTTCAGGCCGCGCAGCAGCAGCTTGGCGGCGCTGGGGTACAGGAACACGTCGCCGCGGGCCACGGTGCGGATGGCCTCGATGAGCTCCTCGTCCGCGCTGCGCTTGTTGACGTAGCCGGAGCCGCCCGCCTCCAGCACGGGGAGGAGGTGCTCCTCCTCGCCGTGCATGGTGAGCACCAGCACGCGCGTCCCCTGGTCCAGCGCCGCGATGGCGCGGGTGGCTTCCAGGCCGCCCTGGCCGGGCATGGACAGGTCCATCACCACCACGTCGGGGCGCAGCTCAGCGGCGCGGGCGGTGCCCTCCTCGCCGGTGCCGGCCTCGCCCACCACCTGGAACCCCGGCTCGGCCTCCAGCAGCGCGCGCAGCCCGGCGCGGAGCACCGCGTGGTCGTCCACCAGCAGGACCCTGATCGATTCCGGTTCCGGCGTCATGGGGGCGTGGGTTGGGGGGAGCGGGCGCGCGGCGGATCTCCCGCCCCGCGGGGGCGGAATCTTGCGGCTCCGGCGCGCGGTCGCAAGCGCGTGCGGCTACAGGCGCTTCTGCAGCGCGTCCGGCGTGTACCGCGCCAGCAGCGCCGCCAGCGTGGAAAACGACCCCGAGAGCAGCAGCACCCCCACCGCCACAAGCAGCACCCCGCTGGCCCGGCTCACCCAGGGGAGCAGGTGCCGGAAGCGGCGGAAGGCGCCCAGGAAGCGGTCGATCAGCAGCGTCGCCAGCAGAAAGGGCACGGCGAGCCCCGCCGAGTACACCGCCAGCAGCCCCATCCCCTCCGCCACCGAGCCGCGCGTGGCCGCCAGCGTCAGGATCCCCCCCAGGATGGGCCCGATGCACGGCGTCCACCCCGCCCCGAAGGCCACCCCCACCAGCACCGTCCCCAGGTACCCCACCGGCTTGTCCGCCACGTGCACGCGCCACTCGCGACCCGCTCCCGGGAGCCGCAGCACCCCCAGCAGGTACAGCCCGAACACCACCAGCAGCCCCCCCCCGAAGATCTCCACCCAGCGGCTCGCGTACGAGAGCAGCGCCCCCAGGAACGTCGCCGACGCGCCCAGCAGGATGAACACCGAGGTGAAGCCCAGGATGAAGAGCAGCCCGTGCGTCAGCACCGCCCGCCGCCCCCGCCCGCCCTCCTCCTGGAGCTCGTCCAGGCTCATCCCGGTGATGAAGGTGGCGTAGCTGGGGATGAGCGGGAGCACGCACGGGGAAAGAAAGCTCAGCACCCCGGCGGTGAAGGCGACGGCGAGCCCGAGAGATTCGGCCTGCATGGACGGCTAGGGAACAGGGAATAGGGAACAGGGAACAGGGAACAGGGAACAGGGAACAGGGAACAGGGAACAGCCTGCAACGGCAACGGCGACCCCTCATCCCCCGGCCCCCTCTCCCACAGGAGAGGGGGAGCACAACGAGGCCCGAGGGACAGGCAGCCCTCCCCCAGAATTGGGGGAGGGTGGCGAGCCTAAGCGAGCCGGGTGGGGGCCCTCGCGGACGCCAGCGCGAGTCCCGCGTGAGGGATTTCGGCCCGAAGGGGCGAGACCCGCGGCAGTTTGCGGGGCTCGACTCCGTCAGGCAGCGTCGTTTGCTGCCTTACGGAGCCGAAGCCCGACCCCGGCGCCAGCCGGGGGCACGCCCGAACCAGGCCGTTCAATCCGTCCCACCCGTCATCAACCTACGAAAACAAAAGGCCCCGGGCGAACCCGGAGCCCCCAGTACCCGCTATCGCCAGACCGGTTCAGTCCGCGGCGACCTCGGCGGCGAAGCGCTCCTCCACGGCCTCGCCGCAGCCCATGCGGCTGCGCAGGCCGGAAAGCAGGTAGTCCAGCACGTCGCCCGCCGAGTAGGCGTGGCGCCCCTGGCCCAGGAAGCGGCGGATGATCTTGAGGTCGTCGCCGCTGGTGATGAGCGGCTTCTCCACCGAGCCGTCCTCGCGCACCTGGCCGTGGCCCACGTCCGCCATGAGCGCGTTGCACAGGCACTTGCGTCCCACCGTGTCGGCCACGTCGCCGCCCTTCTTGACGTAGGTGTCCACCGGCTCGGCGGGGCAGCGGTAGCCCAGGCGCCCGTTGGGCATGCGGTAGGTGGTGCGCAGGTACCCCAGGTCGCACACGCGCTCGCGCGCCGCGTACTCCGCCGGCTGCGACATGGTGCCGCCCAGCTGCACCACCTTGAAGGGGAAGCCGGTGGGGGAGGCGCGCCCGTCGGTGAGCACGTCGATCTCGTCGTCCAGCGCCTGGCGGAGCACCTGCTCCTTGAGGTCGGCGCTGAAGCCGGACTCCTCGGTGAAGGCGAACAGCGTGCCCACCTGGATCCCGGCCGCGCCCTCGTCCAGCGCCTCCTGCAGCTTTTCCGGCGAGCCCGCGCTCCCCGCCAGCCAGAAGGGGAGCCCCAGCTCGCGCATCTTGGCCAGGCACACCTCGTCGCGCTCGCCGTACACCGGCTCGCCGCGCTCGTTGAGCTGCAGGTCGCCGCGGGGCGGGGCGTTGTGGCCGCCCGCGGTGGGAGCCTCGATGATGAAGCCGTCCACCCGGCCGCTCGCCTTGCGCGCCAGCATGGTCGCCAGCGAGTTGGAGGCGATGATGGGCAGGAAGAAGGGGCGCTGCATCTCGGTGGGCGGCTCCGCGGAGTGCTCGCGCGGGTCGAAGGTCATCACCGCCGGCTCGCCGCCGCCGTCCACGTCCAGCTTGAGCGATGCGGGGAGGTGCTCCGCGAAGCGGTCCAGGATCCCCGGGATCTCCTTGGGGATCCCCGCGCCCATCAGCACGTAGTCCACCCGGGCCAGCATCGCCCCGTAGAGCGAGTCCAGGTTGGGCATCTGCACCTTGGTGAGCAGGTTGATGCCCACCTTGCCGTCGTGCCCCTCCTTGGCCAGCCACACCTCGCAGAAGTTGGCCGCCATGGTGAGCTGCTGCCGCACCCGCGTGACCACTTGCTTGTACATGGGGACGGGCTTGTACGGCTCGTCCGCCGCGCGCCCCTCCGGGCGGAAGTAGCGGTCCAGGATCTCCTGCGCCACGTCCGGGATGGGGAAGTCCTCCAGCGCCCGCCGCAGGTGCCCGCCGATGTCGCCGTCCTGGAGCCTGCGCACGAACAGCGAGTCCAGCGCCGTCCCCGAGACGACGCCGAGCTGCCCGCGCATGGAGACCGCCTTCGCGAGCACCCAGCAGGAGACACCGACACCCATCCCGCCCTGGATGATCATGGGGTGCGTGAGCGCGGCAGCGGTCATACGAGGTCCTCGGTTGGATGGCACGTCGAAGGGGGAGTCGGCCAATGTACGGGATAGGTGGCGGGTTCGCAACGACTTGCGGACCCCTCCTGTACTCCGGTGAACTCCGCTCAGTTCCATTCCCGCGAAATTGCAACCCTGGTGCCACGCCGCGAAAAGTCGGCGGCACCGTGATTTAGCCGGTTCCCGGCATCGCCGCCCGGGGAGTTGCAAACCCACTCGGCGAGCGGGTATTTTCGGCGTGCAGCGGGGCGTCCGCCCCGTCCTTATCCCGCGAAGCGAGCAGAAAATGGCCGAGTTGCACCCCGCCACGCTGGAGGGCTGGTACGTCCTCCACCAGGCATGGACCCTCGACTGGGCCGCGCTGCGCGCCCTGGACCCCGCGGCGCGCGCGGAGCTCGCCGCCGGGGCGGACGCGCTGTGGGCCGAGCTGGCCGCTCCGGAGACCGGGTGGAGCGCCCCGTTCCGCCTGGTGGGCGGGGGCGCCGACGTGCTGTTCGCGCACTTCCGCCCCACGCTGGAGGAGCTTGCGGAGGTGGAGCTGCGCATCCGCCGCTCCGCGCTGGGCGGAGTGCTGCGCGCGGAGTGGGACTACCTGTCGGTCACGGAGGCGGGGCTGTACCACGCCACCGCCGAGGCCGCGGCCGAGCACGGCGCCGGCACCGACGCCTTCCGCCAGGCACTGGACGAGGCGGCGGCCGCGGAGCTGGCGAGTCCGCACGTGCGCACCCGCCTGTTCCCGCAGGTGCCGGAGGGGATGAAGTACGTGTCCTTCTACCCCATGAGCAAGCGGCGCGCGCCGGGCGCCAACTGGTACACGCTGCCGGTGGAGGAGCGCAGCCGGCTGATGCGCGAGCACGGCATGACCGGGCGCCGCTTCGCCGGGCGCATCTTCCAGGTGATCACCGGCTCGGTGGGGCTGGACGACTGGGAGTGGGGGGTGACGCTCTTCGCGCGCGACCCGCTGGACTTCAAGCGCATCGTCACCGAGATGCGCTACGACGACGCCAGCGCGCTGTACGGCGAGTTCGGCGAGTTCGTCACCGGCATCCGTTTTGCCCCCGGCGGGTGGCGGGAGCTCCTGGGAGCCCCGGAGTGAGCGCGCGCCGCGCGCTTTCCTGCTGGCCCGTGCCCCATCGGCGCGGTATCTTCCCCGGATGAACTGGCAACGACCCTTCGCCGTCGTCGGCGGCTCGACGCTCCGCGTCCTCGGGGGGCTGGGCGGCTTCGGCCGCTTCACCCTGGAGTCGGCGCGCGCGCTCACCATCCTGACCACCTGGGGCCCGCTCCTGGTGAACCAGATGCGGCGCCTGGGGGTGGACTCGCTCCCCATCTCGCTGTTCATCGCCACCTTCACCGGGGTCGTGCTGTCGCTGCAGGCCTCGTACACGCTCACCGGCGCGGTCCCGCTGTACTTCGTGGGGACGCTGGTGGGGAAGACGGTGATGCTGGAGCTGGGCCCCGTGCTCACGGGGCTCGCGCTGTCGGGGCGGGTGGGGGCGAACATCGCGGCAGAGCTGGGGACCATGCGCGTCTCCGAGCAGATCGACGCGCTGGAAACCATGGCGTACGACCCGCTGGCCTACCTGGTGGTGCCGCGGATCCTCGCCGGGATCCTGATGTTCCCCATCGTCGTGATCTTCGCCAACATCGTGGGGATCACCGCGGGGTGGATCACGGCGATCAACCTGCTGGAGATGTCCACGGAGGAGTTCATCAAGGGGCTGCGCCTCTTCTACGTGCCCTTCGACGTCACCTACTTCCTGATCAAGTCCGCCTCGTTCGGGCTGGTGGTGACGCTGATCGGGTGCTTCCAGGGGTTCACCACCAGCGGCGGCGCCGAGGGCGTGGGGATCTCCACCACGCGGGCGGTGGTGATCGGGAGCATGCTGATCCTGGTGCTGGACGCCTTCTGGGCCGCGGTGCTGCTGCGATGAGCATCGAGCTGGTGGACGTCCACAAGGCCTTCGGGCAGAAGCACGTGCTCCGCGGCATCTCGTTCGAGGTGGGCCGCGGGGAAACGCTGTCGCTCATCGGCTTCTCGGGCGCGGGGAAGAGCACCATCCTCAAGCACGTGGTGGGGCTCATCCGCCCGGACCGCGGGAGCGTGAAGGTGGACGACATGGAGGTGCCCACGCTGTCGCGCACCGAGCTGTACGAGCTGCGGCGCAGCATCGGCTACGTGTTCCAGTTCGCGGCGCTCTTCGATTCCATGACCATCGCCGACAACATCGCGATGGGGCTGCGCAAGCAGGGCAAGCTCACCGAGGCGCAGATCCGCGAGCGGGTGGCGGACTCGCTGGAGCGCGTGGACCTGGCGGGGTACGAGCCGCGCTACCCGGCGGAGCTGTCCGGCGGCCAGAAGAAGCGCGCCGGCCTGGCGCGCGCGGTGGCCTTCCGCCCGCGCTACCTGCTGTACGACGAGCCCACCAGCGGGCTGGACCCGGTGACCACCACCACCATCGACGTGCTGATCCGCAAGATGCAGTCGGACCTGGGGACCACGTCGCTGGTGATCACGCACGACATGGAAAGCGCGTTCCGCATCAGCGACCGCATCGCCATGCTGTACGAGGGCCGGGTGGTGGAGGAGGGAACTCCGGACCAGATCCGGAGCTCGCAGAACCCCATCGTGCGCGGCTTCGTGGAAGGCCGGCCCGAGCTGGTGGAGCAGGTGGAAACCGGCAACGCAGCGGCGCACGCGCGTCCCGCGGCCCCTCGCACCGGAGGACGTGAATGAGGCTGAAGAACGAGGTCATCGTGGGCCTGGTGGTGGTCCTTGGGCTGCTGGTGCTGGCCGTGGGCGGCTACTGGATGACGGGCCGTGCCTGGGGGGCGGAGCCGCGCACGATCATCGCCACCTTCCAGCGCGTGGGGCTGCTGGGCGAGGGGAGCCAGGTCAAGTACCGCGGCGTGGAGATCGGGCGGGTGGAAAAGATCCAGCTGTCGGAGCGGGGCGACGGCGTGTTCGTGACCATGAGCGTGGACCCGGACGTCACCTTTCCGCGGGACGCGGGGGTGCTGATCTCGGCGGAGTCGTTCTTCGGCGACTGGCAGGCGGAGGTGGTGGGGCAGAACGGCTTCCCCGAGCTGCAGTGGGCCACCTCCTCGCGCCCGGGGGTGCTGCCGGGCGCCGCGCTCCCGGACATCACCGAGCTGACCGCGGTGGCCGCGCGCATCGCCACGGACATCGAGACGCTGTCGGAGCGGGTGGAGCTGGCCTTCACCGAGGAAACGGCGATCGAGATCCGCGAGACCATCGAGAACGTGGCCGAGGTGTCGGAGCAGCTGGGCGGCTTCATCGCGCAGCAGACGGGCACCTACCGCGACGTGTCGCAGAACGTGCTGCAGGCCACCGCCAACGTGCGCGACGTGACCGCGACCGCGGAGCGGGTCGCCAACGAGTTCGGCGCCGCGGTCAACGCGGGCGACATCCAGGCGGTGACGACCAACGCCCGCATCGCCAGCGAGAACCTGCGCGACTTCAGCGCGCAGCTGGAGACCGCCGGCCAGGGCGTTCCCGGCCTCATGGCCCGCGCCGACAGCACCATGGGCACGCTGAACCAGACGGTCGCCGGCATCCAGCCGCAGATCGCGCAGATCGGCCCGACCATCGTGGAGGCCCGCGCGGCCATCGGCACGCTGCAGCGCGCCATGGCCAAGATCGAGCAGGGCCAGGGCACCCTCGGCCGCCTCCTGGAGGACCCGGCCCTGTACGAGGAGACGCAGCGCGCCGTGTCCACGCTGCAGCGCCTGCTCGCGGACATCCAGCAGAACCCGGGCAAGTACATCGGGGCGCTGCAGGTCTTTTAGGGAACAGGGAATAGGGAACAGGGAACAGCCTGCAACGGCAACGGCGACCCCCTCCCCCGGCCCCTCCCCGCAAGGGGGAGGGGAGCACGACACGGCGGAGCGCGGGGATCGCAGCGTGGGGAATTCCCTTCCCCGGAACGGGGGAGGGTGGCGAGCCTCAAGCGAGCCGGGTGGGGGCCCCAGCGGACGCCAGCGCCACCCCCGCGTGAGGGATTTCGGCCCGGAGGGGCGAGACCGCG
The DNA here is from genome assembly GCA_040509335.1 of Longimicrobiaceae bacterium. Lineage (GTDB taxonomy): Bacteria > Gemmatimonadota > Gemmatimonadetes > Longimicrobiales > Longimicrobiaceae > JAFAYN01. Next base: position 7,801 of record JBEVLE010000115.1, read on the forward strand.
CGGCTGTTTGCGCGGGCTCGACTCCGTTGCAGACGGTTGTTTCGTCTGCTACGGAGCCGAAGCCCGACCCCGCGCCAGCGGGGGCAGGCCCAAACCAGCAGTTCGAATCCGTCACAGTAGAAACCGATGCTGATCGTCCAGAAGTACGGGGGAACGTCGGTGGGGACGCCGGAGCGCATCCGCGCGGTCGCGAAGCGCGTGGCGGCGGTGCGGGCGCGCGGCGACGACGTCGTGGCCGTGGTCTCGGCGATGGGGGACAGCACGGACGACCTGCTGGAGCTCGCGGAGCGGGTGACCGGCACCGACGCGCCGGGAAAGTCGCACCCGCGCGAGCTGGACATGCTGCTCACCGCGGGGGAGCGCATCTCCATGGCGCTGCTGGCCATGGCCATCCGCGAGGAGGGGGCGGAGGCGATCTCGCTCACCGGGAGCCAGGCGGCCATCATCACCGACGGCACGCACACGGCGGCGCGCATCCGCGAGGTGCGCGCGGGGCGCGTGCGCGAGGCGCTGGCGGAGGGGTGCGTGGTGATCGTGGCGGGGTTCCAGGGCGTCAGCGCGGAGCGGGAGATCACCACGCTGGGGCGCGGCGGCTCGGACACCTCGGCGGTGGCGCTGGCGGCGGCGCTGGAGGCGGACCGCTGCGAGATCTTCACCGACGTGGACGGCATCTTCACGGCGGACCCGCGGCGCGTCCCGGAGGCGCGCGTGGTGCCGCAGGTGTCGCACGCGGAGATGATCGAGCTGGCCGCGGCGGGGGCGCAGGTCATGCATGCTCGCGCGGTCGACATCGGCGCCCGCTACGGCGTGGACATCCGCGTGCTCTCGTCGTTCGTGGACGACGGCGCGGACACGGAGGGGCGCGGCACACTCATCACCCGGGAACCGGTCCGCATGGAAGAGCTGGCGCTTACGGGGATCACCACCCAGAAGGGGCACGCGAAGATCGCGATGCGCGGCCTCCCCGCGGGGATGGCCACCTCCACCGAGCTGCTGGCCGGCCTGGCCGAGGCCGGCGTGGCCGTGGACATGATCTCGGAGCACCAGGAGCCCTCGGGGCGGGTGTCACTGCAGGTCACCGTCTGGCAGGACGCGCTGGACCGCGCGCGCGCCGTGGTGGAGGAGCTGCGCGCCCGGCTGGGGGGCGGGGAGTGGAGCGTGCTGGAGAACCTGTCGCGGGTGGCGCTGGTGGGGAGCGGGATGACGGGGCGCCCGGGGGTGTACGCCCGCGCCTTCCGCGCGCTGCTGGACGCGGGGGTGGAGGTGCAGGCGGTGTCCACCTCGGCCATCTCCATCACCCTGCTGGTGGCGGAGGACCGGGAGGATGACGCGCTGCGGGCGCTGCACCGCGCCTTCGAGCTGGAGCGCGCCGCGGACGAGGCCCGCGTCGCCCCGGCCGGCCGGTAGCGGCGCATGCACGTCGCGATCCTGGGCGCCACGGGCGCCGTCGGCCGGACCATGCTCCGGGTGCTGGAGGAGCGCCGCCTGCCGGTGGAGCGGCTGACGCTGCTGGCGTCGGAGCGCTCGGCGGGGACCGTGGTGCAGTGGGGCGGGCGGGAGCACGTGGTCGCCGCGCCGGCGCCGGGCGCCTTCCGCGGGGTGGACTACGCGCTCTTTTCGGCGGGCGCGGACCGCTCGCGCAGCTGGGGCCCGGTGGCGGCGGACGAGGGCGCGGTGGTGGTGGACAACTCCTCGGCGTGGCGGATGGACCCGCGGGTGCCGCTGGTGGTGCCGGAGGTCAACCTGGCCGCGGCGCGCGAGCGGCCCCGGGGGATCGTCGCCAACCCCAACTGCTCCACCATCCAGATGGTGGTTGCGCTGCAGGCCATCCGCAGGGCGGCGGGGCTGGCGCGGGTGATCGCCACCACCTTCCAGTCGGTGAGCGGGGCGGGGGAAACGGGGCGCGAGGCGCTGCGCCGGGAGCTGGGCGGCGAGGGGCTGAAGCTGCCCCGCCTGGCGCAGCCGGTGGAGGGCTCGCCCTTCGCGCGGCGCATCGCGCAGAACGTGATCCCGCAGATCGGCGACCTGGACGAGGAGGGGTGGTCGGGGGAGGAGCGCAAGATGATCCTGGAAACGCGCAAGATCCTGGACCTGCCGGAGCTCCCCGTGGCGGCCACCTGCGTGCGGGTTCCCGTGGACGTGGGCCACGCGGTTCAGGTGACGGTGGAAACGGAACGCGACCTGTCCGCCGACGGGGCGCGGCGGGCGCTGGCGCTCTTCCCGGGGATCCTGCTGCAGGCGGGGCCCGAGGCGTATCCCACGCCGCTGGAGGTGGAGGACCGCGACCAGGTGTTCGTGGGGCGCATCCGCCAGGACCCGTACCTGCCGCGGACGCTGCACTTCTGGGTGGTGGCGGACAACCTGCGAAAGGGGGCGGCCACCAACGCGGTGCAGATCGTGGAGGGGCTCGCGGGTGGGTAGGAGGCGGCGCGGCGGGACCCAGCGCGGCGGGCGGGCGCGCATCGAGACCAGCGCCGGCGGGGTGATCTTCCGCTGGCACGGCGAGGCGGCGCACGTGCTGCTGATCCGCGACCGCTACCAGCACTGGGGGTTTCCCAAGGGGCACCTGGAGGGCGAGGAAACGCCGGCGGACGCGGCTTTACGGGAGGTGCGGGAAGAGACGGGGCTGGGCGACCTGGTGCTGGGGCCGCGGTTGCAGACCATCGACTGGTTCTTTCGCTTCCGCGGGCGGCTGATCCACAAGTACTGCCACTTCTACCTGATCGAGGCGCCCACCGGGGACACCTGCCCGCAGGAGGAGGAGGGGATCACGGAGTGCCTGTGGCTGCCGCTCCAGGAGGCCATCGACTCCATCTCGTACGACAACGCGCGGGAGGTGCTGCGACTGGCGGCGGAGCAGCTGATGGGGGCGCTGGCGCAGCAGGGCGGGGGCGAGCCGGAGCGGGGGGGAGCGGCCGGCTGAGCCTGCCCGCTCGCCGACGTGTGGACGTGTGGAGGTCGCTTCGGGACGGGTCCGGGGCGGCTTCGTCGTTGGTGGGCAGGGGGGTACGACACGGAACCAGGAGGAGGCCGTGGAGTGGCTCGCGCCGTGGTACTCGATCGCCGACAACGCCGCGCAGGTGCAGGCGATGGAGTCGGAGCTGCGCCGCGAGCTGGGGCGGGGCCACCCGCTGTTCGGGGTGCCGGTGCGGGCCGTCGCGCGCCGCGAGGACCGCGACGACGTGCTCTTCATCCTGGAAGACGGGACCGGGCGGGTCGCGGTGGTGCACCTCACCTGGACGCACCGCCCGCCGGAGCGGCCGCCCTGGCCGGCCACGGACGTGTTCCCGAGCTGGGAAGAGTGGGTCGCCGAAGGGATGCGCGACGACCACCGCGATCCCCGGGAGTAGGTCGCGGACGGCGAGACGGTGCAGAGGTCGCTTCAGTAGGGGTTAGGGGTCCGGGGCGGCCTTCGTGTTTCGTGCGCGGGGGCCGCTCCGGAGCCGGACGATACTGCCGTCCGTCTCCTGCGCGGGCTACGGGAGCCACCGGAAACTGCCCCGGTGTCTCCCTGCGCCGGAGTGAGCCAGCCGAAACTGCCCGGCTGTCTCCCTCCGAACAGACTTTGAGGGGTACTGCGGGAACAGCAACGGCAACCCACC
>JBEVLE010000116.1:0-3680 GCA_040509335.1 Longimicrobiaceae bacterium
GAAGTTCACGCGCGAGAACTTGACCCGGCTCCTGGAGAAGCTCGAAGCTCCCAGCCCTGTACCCCAGGCGTTCTGCGCATGAGTACGTCACCGAACTTGCGTGCAGGAGCACTTAGGCTCGCCACCCTCCCCCGCAAGCGAGGGAGGGCTACCTGCACCTCGGCGTCGTCGTGCTCCCCCTCTCCCCTTGTGGGAGAGGGGGTCGGGGGGTGAGGGGTAGCCCCACGCTCCGGACCCGCCCTCACGCCGCCCTTCACGTACGGCGTACTTCGCACTCCGAACTTCTGTCACTTTCGCACTCCTGCACTGCCGTTCCCCCTACCTCAGCGCGCGCCGCAGCAGCCGGAAGAACCGCAGTCCCTCCACCCCGTACTCCACCGCGCGCACCGCCGAGTTCCCGGTGGAGTGCGCGAACAGGCGGGTGATGGTGACCGAGCGGTCCAGCCGCTCCGGGAGCGCCGCGTACATCCGCAGCGACTCGGTGAAGGGGATCAGGCGGTCGGCCTCGCCGTGGGCAAGGACCACGCGGGCGCGCAGCTCCGGCATGGCGCGGCGCGGGTCCAGCTCCGGGTCGGCGGCCAGCACCGCGTCGGACAGGGCGTCGGCGAGGGCGCGCGCCCGCTCCGGGTCGCCCACCGGCGCGCCGAAGGGCGGGGCCAGCAGGTCCCACACCTCCCGCTCCTCCGGCAAGAGGCGCTCGCGCGCCGTGGCCTTGAGCGGGTCGTAGTCCGCCTCGCCGGCGAAGGTGCGGCGCCGCCCCGCCTCCGCCGCCAGCTCGTGCGCCTCGCGGGCGACGCGGCCCATCCCCTCCATCCCGGGGACCGCCGCCAGGTAGTTGGCCGCCAGGATCCAGCGGCCGTAGGGGTCCGGGTCCAGCGCGTACCGGCGGCCGTCCCACTCGTGCTCGCCCGTGAACATGCAGCGGATCGCCCGCCGCAGGTCGCAGTAGCCGCCGAACCCCACCACCGTGCGCACCACGTCGCGCAGCCCGGGATCGGTGGAGGCGATCAGCGCGTGCGTCGCGCCGAACGAGAAGCCCACCACACCCACTCCGCCCGGGAGCACCTCCGGCCGCCCGCGCAGGTACGCCGTCGCCGGGATCAGCGCCGCGCGCGCGGTCTCCGAGCGCACCCGGAGCGCGCGCCAGGCGGGCACGTCCGGCACCAGCACCGCCGCACCCGAGGCCGCCATGGCGCGCGAGAAGCGCAGCAGCGACTCGTGCCTGCGCCCGGGAACGCTGACCCCGTGCAGCACCACCCACCCGGGGGCCCGCCGCACCCCGCGCGGGAGGTAGAAGGTGCCCTCCACCTCGCCGCCGTCCGGCATGGGGATGATCACCTCCTCCTCGCGCACGCGCACCCGCTCCTGCCGCAGGTACCCGCCCAGGAACCGCGCCGCGCGGATCACGCGGTCCTCCCGCTCACCGGTGCGCGCTCCCCACCGCCTCCTCCAGGGAGCGGAAGCCCTCCCGGCGGAGGAGGCGGAGCAGCCCTCGGTTGACGTCGCGCACCACGGTGGGGCCGCCGTAGACGAAGCCGGTGTACAGCTGCACCAGGCTCGCCCCGGCGCGGATGCGCTCCCAGGAGTCCCGCGCGTCGAAGATCCCGCCCACCCCGATGACCGGCAGCTCCCCCCGCGTTTCCCGCCACACCCGCCCCACCACCTCCAGCGCGCGCTCCCGCAGCGGGCGCCCGCTGACGCCGCCGGCGCCCAGCGCCTCCACCTGGGCGCGCGGCGTGCGCAGCCCCTCGCGCGAGACCGTGGTGTTGGTGGCGATCAACCCGGCGATCCCCTCCTCCCGCGCGATCCCCACCACCTCCACCACCTGCGCGTCCGAAAGGTCCGGCGCGATCTTGAGCAGCAGCGGCCGCGCCGCCTCGCCGCGCGCGGCGGCCAGCTCGCCCGCGCGGGCGCGGAGCGCGCGCAGCAGTTCCCGCAGCGGGGCGGCGTCCTGGAGCGTGCGCAGCCCCGGGGTGTTGGGCGAGCTGACGTTGACCACCAGGTAGCGCGCGTACGGTTCCAGCAGCTCCAGGCTGCGCAGGTAGTCCGCCGTGGCCTCCTCCAGCGGCGTGGCCTTGCTCTTTCCCAGGTTGATGCCGAGAACGGGCTCGATGGGCGTGCGGGCGAGCCGCCGCGCCACCGCCTCCGCGCCGGGGTTGTTGAAGCCCAGGCGGTTGAGCAATGCGCCATCCCCGGGCAGCCGGAACAGGCGCGGCTGCGGGTTCCCCGGCTGCGCCAGCGCCGTCACCGTCCCGATCTCGATGGACCCGAACCCCAGCGCCCCCAGCGCGTTGAAGTACGCCCCCGACTTGTCGAACCCCGCCGCCAGCCCCACCGGGTTGGGAAACCGGATCCCCCAGCGCGTCACCGCCAGCGCCGGGTCGTCCACCCCCAGCACCGCGCGCGCCGCATCGCGCGCGGCGCGCGTGCCCAGCGCCGCGTCCATCGCCCCGGTGGCGACGGTGTGCGCCGTCTCCGCGGGGAGGGAAAAGAGGAGGGGGCGAAAGAGTTCGTAGAGCATGCCGGTGCGAGCGAGCCGTTCTTGATCGAGGACGCAGACGGGAACCCGCGTGAGGGATTTCGGCCCGAAGGGGCGAGACCCCGCGGGGCAGTTTCCGCGGGGGCTCGACTCCGTTGCAGACGGTTGTTTCGTCTGCTACGGAGCCGAAGCCCGACCCCGGCGCCAGCCGGGGGCACGCCCAACCCCGCAGTAAAAAGCCGTTCGAACAAAAGACCCGGACCCTGGATTCCAGAGCCCGGGCCCCTCACGCGCCGCAAGCTAGAACGCCGCGGCCCGCCCGGCAAGCATTCAGACCGCCGGCGCGCCCCCGGGGATCTCCACGCCGGCCAGCGGCACCGTGGTGAGCGAGGCGATCACCCGCGCCCAGTCGAACGCCGGACCGATGTCCCACTTGCCGTACGACTCCGGCTGGTAGTTCACGTGCGTGGTGATCCCCCGGAACTTGTCCACCCCCGGGTACACGGCGTAGCGCTGCGGCTCCGGCAGGAACTCGGCGGGGATGTCGAAGGTGCGCGTGAGGTAGCGCAGCAGGCTCCCCAGGCTCCGGTACTGGGCGTCGGTGAAGGTGGCGTAGTAGCTGTAGCTGCGGAACGGCTTGTCCAGCTTCCGGTACGCGTCGGTCTCGTCCAGCGCGCAGTACGGGTCGCCGGAGTAGGTGACCAGGGTGTCGCCCTTGGGGCGCAGGTAGCCCAGGTTGGACAGCTCGATGGCGACGCTGCTGCGGCTCATCTCGGAGTTGCCGCCCTCGGCGCCCTTGCCCAGGTGGTACGACCAGTACCGCGACGACCACAGGTTGTACACGGTGCCGTCGCGCGCCACCACGAAGGGGACGGACACGTGGTTGTCCTTTTGGGTCAGCGCGGCGATGTCGCCCTTGAGGTAGCCGGCGGTGTAGTGGACGACGATGCGCTTCTTGGGGACGGCTTCCTTGTAGAAGTAGCTCTCGTCGCCGCTGGTGGGCCGGCACGACACGGCCTGGAACGTCTCGGAGGTGCCGGGGACCTGCACCTGGAACGGGCTCAGCGTGAACGCCTTGCCGTCCGAGTCCCTGGGGGCGGTGCGGAATCCGGCCTCGTACGCGGGGATGCTGCTGGCTCTCATGGCTCCTCTGGGGGAGGATCGGTGGCGGGGCCGGGGTCCGGCCGGGGCGGGGGCGGGG
>JBEVLE010000117.1:0-7681 GCA_040509335.1 Longimicrobiaceae bacterium
GAAGTTCACGCGCGAGAACTTGACCCGGCTCCTGGAGAAGCTCGAAGCTCCCAGCCCTGTACCCCAGGCGTTCTGCGCATGAGTACGTCACCGAACTTGCGTGCAGGAGCACTTAGGCTCGCCACCCTCCCCCAATTCTGGGGAGGGCTGCCCGTACCTCGGCTTCGTCGTTCTCCCCCTCCCCCTTGCGGGGAGGGGTCGGGGGAGGGGGTCGCCGTCCTCAGCCCAGGAAGCGGGCGCGCAGCTCCGGGGTGGGGATCATGCACGCGTCCTGCTTGCCGAACCAGCGGTAGCGGTTGCGGGCGACCCAGCCGTACACCAGGTCGCGAAGCGGCCGCGGCACCGCGCGCAGCGCGCCCGCCGCCTTCCACGCGCCCGGCAGCCCGCCGGCGATGCGCAGCGCGGCGTCGCTGCGGGTGTGGGCGCGGCCGCCCTGCACCAGGACCACGCTGGACAGCTCCGCCGGGTCCATGCCGTGGCGGCGGAGCAGCGCCTGCCCCGCCTCCGACTGGAGCGAGGCGAAGCGGAAGCGCCCCTCCGGGTCGTGGCGGACGATGAACTGCACGGAGCCGTTGCACAGGTTGCAGACGCCGTCGAAGAGCACGACCGCCCCGGCGTCTGAGATCTCGGTGTCGGCCATCGCGGGGATCGGGTTCACGGTGCACGCTGCTGAAGGCTCGCGGACGGATACACCGCGAGCGCGGAAGCGATCACTCGCCGGAGCGGGGAGGCTCCAGCCGGCCGGGCGGGTCCCCCAACCCGCGGATGCCAGCGCCCACCCCGCGTGAGGGATTTCGGCCCGAAGGGGCGAGACCCCGCGGGCAGTTTCGCGGGGGCTCGACTCCGTTACGCACAGTTTTATCGTGCGTTACGGAGCCGAAGCCCGACCCCGGCGCCAGCCGGGGGCACGCCCAAACCCGCAGCTCAAAGCCGTTCCCCAACCAAAGCAAAAGGCCCCCCGGAAACCCGGGAGGCCCTTCGCGTCACTACACCTACCGATCAGCCTACTTGTCCCACCAGACCCGCGTGCTGAGCGCGTCGCCACCCATCGCCGAGACCGCCGCGTTCACGTTAGCCTCGTTGAAGGTGAACTCCGTGGTCGGGTAGTTCAGCCGGCGCGGGATCGAGGTGACGCCCGCCGTCGGCGACTTGGCCAGCGTGAGGGGCGGCTGCCCCGTGCGCCGGTACTCGGCCCACGCCTCGACCCCCTGCCCGAAGAGGGCGATCCACTTCTGCAGGTAGATCTGGTTCAGCCCGGCGGCCCCGCCCTTGTACTGCACGGCGGGCTGGGCCAGGTACGCGTCGATCGCCGCGGTGGGCACGCCGACGGTCTGCATCGCGGCACGGATGCCGTCGTTGTAGAACGTCGCGGCGCTCCCGGTGATCCACCCCTTCTCGACGGCCTCCGCCTTGAGGAAGGCCACCTCGGAGTAGTTCATCAGGTACGACGGCGAGGTCATCGACGAGAAGAACGTGCCGATCTTCGACGTCTTGGTCAGCCCGAGCCCGGTCGCCACGCTGCTCGTCAGGCCGTTGGGCACGCCGGTGTACAGCCCCGTGTCCGCCGCCTTCTGGGCGTAGACCGCGAGCCGCGGGTCGTTCAGCCCGCTCAGCGTCGTCACCGTCATCTCGCTGACGCGGTGGTCGTCGCGGGTGCGGTTGTTGTTGAAGATCGGGTTCTCGTTGGCCCGCACGTCACCGGTCCAGGTCAGCTTGGCGTCGTCCGCCACGCTGGTCATGGGCCCGGCGTTGTACGCCGCGACGAACGCGGTGCGCGCCGTGGCCGCGTCGGCCTTGGACATGCGCATCGCGTACCGCATGCGCAGCGAGTTGGCGAACTTCTGCCACCGCGCCGCGTTGTTGGTGCCGCCGTAGATCGGGTCGGCGCCGGAGTACACCGTCCCGGCGCCGGTCAGCACCTGGTTGGCCTTGGTCAGGTCAGCCAGGATCCCCGCGTAGATGTCCTTCTGGGCATCGTACTTGGGGGTGATGATGATCTCCGTGTCGGTGCCGCGGTTGGCCTCCGAGTACGGGATGTCACCCCAGGTGTCCGTCATGACCCCGAAGGTCCACGACTTCATCACCAGCGCCGGCCCGGTGAGCGCCGGCTGCTTGAGCGCCTCGGCCTGCTCGATCGTGGCGCGGAAGTCCTGGAGCGGCCCCGAGTAGGCGTTGCGGAACCACCCGTTGATCGCGTCCACGCGGATCGCATAGCGATCCTCCTCCGTGTACTGGATCTTCGCGATGTGCTGCGCCCACAGCGAGGAGAAGGTCAGGTCGAAGTCCGACCCGCGGAACAGGCTCACCGTGGCCACCGTCCCCTGCGGGAACAGCAGCTGGGGCGTCACCGCCTCCGGCGCGTTCGGGTTCTTGTTGATGTCGGTGAGCCCCTCGTCGCACGCTCCTGCGAGCAGCGCGAGCGCCACCACGGGTCCGAGCTTGTATGTCGTCTTCATGCCATCATCATCGTTCAGGGTGAACCCGGCTTACGGGGTGACGGTCACGTTGAAGCCGATGCTGCGCGCCGTCGGGAGCTGGCCGAACTCGATGCCCTGCTGGTTGCCGGCGGAGAACGCCGTCTCGGGATCGATGTGCGGCGCGTCCGTCCAGAGCGCCAGGTTGCGGCCCACCAGCGAGAGGTTCATCCCGGACAGGCCTACGCGGCGGGTCATCGTCCCCGGCACGTTGTAGCCCAGCTTGACCTCGCGCAGCTTCACGAAGCTGGCGTCGTAGATCCACGCCTCGTGCAGCTGGAAGAGCACGTCCTGCAGGAGCTTCGGATCCACCCGCTTGGTGTTCGGCTGGCCGCTCTCGGTCACGCCCTCGAACAGGTAGCCGTTGGTGGCGCAGGTGTTCCCGCCGTCGGACGCCGGGAAGTTGCAGCGGCCCTCGACCGACTCCTTGAGCACGCCGGCGTAGTTGCCGAACATGTTCGTGACGGAGAAGATCTCACCGCCCTGCTTGGTGTCCACCAGGAAGCTCAGGTCCAGGTTGCGGAAGCGCAGCGTGCTGCCGATGCTGCCGCTCCAGTCCGGCGTGTAGGACCCCAGCACCTGCGGCGAAGCGGCGACCGTCGGGTAGCCGTCCGCGTCCACGATGATGCGGCCCTGCTCATCGCGGTCGAACGCGGCGCCGTACAGCGCGCCGTACGCCTCGTCCTTGCGGGCCTGCACCAAGAGGCCCCAGTAGCCGGTCCCGTTCAGCGAGACCGCCGGCAGGTCGCCGTACAGGTCCTCGACCTGGTTCTTGTTGCGGGCGTAGTTGACCGTCACGTCCCACTCGAACCCGTTGTCCAGGCGCACCGGCGTGGCCGAGAGCTGGAGCTCGACGCCGCGGTTGCTGATCGTCCCGGCGTTCAGGATCTGCTCCTGGAAGCCCGAGGCGCCGGAGACCGTCGCCGAAAGGATCTGGTTGGCGGTGCTCTGGTCGTAGTAGGTCACGTCCAGCCCGAGCCGGTCCTCGAGGAACCGGAACTCGGCGCCGGCCTCCCACGAGGTGGTCTCTTCCGGCTTCAGGTTCACGTTGGGGATGGCGTTGGGCACCGCGTAGCGCGGGATGGTGCCGAACGGAGTCCCGGCCGTGTACGTCAGCGAGGTCTGGTACGGGTCCGCGTCGTTGCCCACGCGCGCCCAGCTCGCCCGCACCTTGCCGAAGGACAGCACGCTGCCCAGGAAGGACGGGAACGCGTCCGTGAAGACGAAGCTCGACGAGATGGACGGGTAGAAGTACGAGTTGTTCCCCGCCGGCAGCGTCGAGGACCAGTCGTTGCGGCCGGTCACGTCAACGAACCAGAAGTCGTTGAACGCGAACTGCGCCTGGCCGTACAGCGAGTTGATCTGCTTCTCGCGCGACTCGGCGAACAGCGTCGGCCGGGTCGAGGAGTTGGTGATGTTGTACACGCCCGGCACCACCAGGTCGTACGCCGACTCCTCGTTGTAGCGGAAGTCGTACACGCGCCGGTTGCCGCCGAAGTTGAACGTCAGGCCCAGGGCGCTGCCCAGGTCGCGGTTCGCGGTCAGCAGGAAGTCCGTGTTGTTCTCCTGCGTGAAGATGTTCTCTTCCTCGAACCCGCCCGACACGGGGCTCGCGGTCATCGCGATGGTGCCCGGGGCGTAGTGGCGCCGGCGGTAGTCGCGGTACCAGTCGGTCCCGGACCGCACCATGGCGTTCAGCCACGGGGTGAACTGGTAGCTCGCCTGCACGTTCCCGATGACGCGGTCGCGCTCGTCGAAGTTGTTGTCGAGCTGGGCGACCCAGTACGGGTTGTTGTGGTAGTTGTGGTTCCAGTTGTACTGGTTCAGGCTCTCGTCGCGGAGCTGGGTGAGAAGCCCGGTGTCGACCGTGCGGCCGAACCACACGAACTGCTCCATGACGTTGGTCGCGTCGTAGCCGGTCCCCGGGCGGTTCTTGCCGTCGGTGGCGATGTACTGCACCGAGGCGTCCGTGCGCAGCTTGTCGGTCAGGTTGATCCCGCCGTTGAGCGCGCCGGTGAGCCGGTTCAGCTCGTTGCTGGGGTACATGCCGTCCTGGTCCATGTTGGTCAAGGACAGGCGGACGTTCGCCCGGTCGTTGCTGGTGGCGAGCGCCACGTTGGTGGTCAGCGTGCGGCCGGTGTCGAAGAAGTTGCGCACGTTGTCCGGCTGGCAGACGAACGGAGCCGGCTGGCCGCCGCTGAAGAACTGCGGGATCATGCGGCCGTCGCAGCGCGGGCCCCAGCTCTCGTCCACGCCGTCGTTGGTCCCGCCGCCGGCGCCGTCCACGTACTTGAACTGGCCCTCGGCGCCCTGCCCGAAGGTATTCTGGTACTCGGGGAGGCGGAGCGGGTCCTCGAAGCTGACGTTCTGCGTCACCGAGATGCCCAGGCCGCGGGAGTTCTTCCCGGACTTGGTGGTGATCACGATGGCCCCGTTGGCCGCGCGGGAGCCGTACAGCGCCGCCGCGTTCGGGCCCTTGAGGACGGTGATCGACTCGATGTCGTTGGGGTTGACGTCCGACGCCGCGTTGCCGTAGTCGTAGCCGCCGTAGCCCACGCGGTCCGGCTGCGTCCGCGCGATCGGGTTGGTCGGGAACGAGTTGTCGATCGGCACGCCGTCGACGATGAAGAGCGGCTGGTTGTTGCCCTTGATGGAGCTGGCCCCGCGGATGACCACGCGCGAGGAGCCGCCCTGCGGGCCGGCGTTGGTGACCTCGAGGCCCGAGACCTTGCCCGAGAGGGCGTTGACGATGTTGGTCTCGCGCGCCTCGGTGAGGTCCTCGCCGCGCACGCTCTGCACCGCCGTGCCGACCGCCTTCTCCTGCTGCGTGATGCCCAGGGCGGTCACCACCAGCCCCTCGAGCGCCACCGCCTGCGAGCCCAGGCTGGCGTTCACCGTGTTGCCGGTGATCGCGGCCTCTTCGCTGGTGACGGCCTGGCCGGAGAAGACCAGCCGTTGCGCGCCCGTGGGCACGGTGATGGTGTAGCGTCCGTTCTCGTCCGTGACGGCACGCACGTTGGTGCCCTTCACGGTGACCACCACGCCGGCGAGCGGGCTGCCCGCGTCGGAGGTCACGGTCCCGGTGACCACTCGGTCCTGCGCCCATGCGTGCTCGCTCCCGAGCACCAGGCAGGCCGTGGTCACGACCATTAGCAGTTTCTTCATCGTTGTCCTTGAGAAGAGATCATGACGAAGGTTCGAGCAGGACCCCGATCGGGTCCCGCCGGAGCGCCGCCGTCGGCCGGGCCAAGCCGCCACCGCCGCGCGACGCAACTGCGCCGGACTAGGTCTCGGTCATGGCACGCCTCCTTGAAGAGAGTTCACGAGGTGGATCGCCGACTGGGAGCGGATACGACACGGGTGCGCCGGAGCGGGGGGCATGCACCCCGGCTCAGGCGGACAGATCCGGGAGACCCGTGCGGGACCCGGCGTCGCGCGTATCGAAAAGCCCGTAACAGAATGGTCCGCAGACCCGGATTCTATGGAGGAAGAGCCCCCGGACGGGGCCCTGCGCGATCGGCGTCGTTCCGAAACGTAGGTGCCCAGAGTACCGGAAAGGAGTCTTGCTACTATAGAACGGCCGTTCGACCAAGTCAAGAGCGGGTCACGGAAGCGCAACCGGAGCACGGCCTTTACCAGTCATGCGTTTTCTGTGCGCTCCCACGGAGTCCTGAAGTGTGGCGCCGCGTCAGATTGACAGCACGGATATTGCCGGGTAGCTTTCGCCGCTCACAGAAGGGGAGTAGCCTACCGGGGAACAACCCCGGCGGCCGGATCGTCAAGACTGCGGCTCGCGCCGCACGGTCCGGCCGGGACGGAAGTGCTCCGTCAGGGCGAGACCTTCGTTCCGGCGGTCGCTGCGGCGGCCGTCCAGGACGGGGGTCCGCCCTTTTTTGCGTCCGTCACCGCCCTGCGAGAATCATCGACTGGAGGTCTTTTGGACAGCTCAATCTGGCCGTGGGTGGGGTTCAACGCGCTCGTGCTCGTCCTGCTCGCCATCGACCTGGGCATCTTCAACCGCACCGCGCACGTCGTTTCCGTCAAGGAAGCCGGCCGCTGGAGCGCGATCACCGTCGTCCTCGCCCTCGCCTTCGCCGGCTCCATCGCCGCCGGGGTACTCCCGGTGGAGGGCGTCGGCGGGCACCAGGACGCCCTGGAGTTCATCACGGGCTACCTGATCGAGCTCGCCCTGTCGGTGGACAACATATTCGTCTTCGTCCTCATCTTCTCGTACTTCAAGGTCCCCCCCAAGTACCAGCACCGCGTCCTGTTCTGGGGCGTCCTGGGCGCGCTGGTCATGCGCGGCACCATGATCGCGGCGGGGGCGTTCCTCATCGAGCGCTTCCACTGGATCATCTACGTTTTCGGGGCCTTCCTGGTGATCACCGGGATCCGCATGATGCGGCAGGAAGAGGAGGACATCGAGCCGGAGTCCAACCCGGCCATCAAGCTCGTCCGCCGCTTCATTCCCATCACCCACCACTACGACGGGCAGAAGTTCTTCACGCGGGAAAAGATCGGCGACCGGCTGCGCCGCGCCGCCACCCCGCTGTTCGTGGTGCTGGTGCTGGTGGAGACCACCGACCTGATCTTCGCGCTGGACTCCATCCCGGCGATCTTCGCGGTCACGCGCGAGCCGTACCTGGTCTACACCTCCAACGTGTTCGCCATCCTCGCACTGCGCTCCATGTACTTCGTGCTCGCGGGGGTGATCGACAAGTTCCACTTCCTCAAGCTGGGGCTGTCCATGGTGCTCATCTTCATCGGCGCGAAGATGCTCGCCACCGCCATCGACATCCACATCCCCATCGGGCTGTCGCTGGGCATCGTGGGGCTGGTGCTCGGGGGGTCGGTGGCCGCGTCGCTGATCTGGCCCCGGGAGGTGGAGGAGCACCGGCAGGTCAGCCACGATCCGCTCGATCCGTCCGACGACCCGCCCGGCGCCGTCATTCCTCCCACGGAGTCGTCCACGAGAGGGTAGCAACGACGGATTCGGGCGTGACCCCGGCTGGCGCCGGGGTCGGGCTTCGGCTCCGTAACGCACGAAACAACCGTGCGTAACGGAGTCGAGCCCGCGCAAACAGCCGCGCGGTCTCGACCCTTCGGGCCGAAATCCCTCACGCAACTGCCAAAGCACAAAGCAAACGGGCCCCGACGGCGATTGCCGCGGGGCCCTCGTCGTATCCCGCTGGTTCCGGACGGCGAAG
>JBEVLE010000118.1:0-2729 GCA_040509335.1 Longimicrobiaceae bacterium
CCGCCTCGCGGCGGGCCCTTCGCTGTTACTCTGCTCCGGCTCGTTTCCGCGTCAGAGGCAGATGCACTGGTACTGCCGGTAGATGCAGCCGGGCCCGCAGACCCCGGCCTGCGCGGCGGCCGGCGAGGCGAACGCCTGCGTCGCCCCGAACCCGAGGGCGCAGGCGATGGCGGCGGCGAACAGGAACCGGCCGGGGGCGTTCACGATCCGGGTCATCGGCGTATCTCCGGCGAACGGGGTGAGGCGATGCGGGCGCGCCGCCCGCGATGGCGGGGAGCATCCGCTGGGATCAGGACATTCCACAGTAAACAGGTATTCCGGGCCGGGCAAGGGTGACGGAAAGCGGCGGGTGAACCCGGGAGCGCCTCGGCTCCGCGCCACGGGGGACGCCGTTATCTTTCAGGGGATCGCACGAGCACACGGGCAAACGGAGCGGAGCATGGCGGAGCACACGCTGGTGGCGGACCGGACCGGGGATTTGCGGCTTTCCGCGGAGGACAAGGAGGCGCGCTACCGCGAGGTCGGCGCGCAGGTCGAGGCCGTGCTGGTGGGCGAGCCGGACCTGCTGGCGGGGATGGCGACCGTCGTCTGCCTGCTGCACAACGCCTTCCCCTACTACTTCTGGACCGGCTTCTACCGCCGGGTAGCCGCGGACGAGCTGCTGGTGGGGCCGTACCAGGGGACGATGGGGTGCCTGCGCATCCGCTTCGGCCGCGGGGTGTGCGGCGCCTGCGCCCGCGAGCGGCGCACGGTGGTCGTCCCGGACGTCGCCGCCTTTCCCGGCCACATCGCCTGCGACGCGGCCTCCGCGTCGGAGATCGTGGTGCCGGTGCTGGACGCCGCGGGCGAGCTGATCGCGGTGCTGGACGTGGACAGCACCCTCCCGGCCGCCTTCGACGAAACGGACCGGGTGCAGCTGGAGCGGATCGTGGGGCTGCTGCGCGGCCGGGAGGCGCGGCCCGTGGTGGCGATGGGATAGTACGAAGTACGGAGTGTGGAGTACGGGACTGCGAAGCGCTCCGGATACCCGCGCGTGGCGACAGTCGCGCCGCCTCCGCACCTCTGTAGGACTCTGCATCGCTGGCGCGCGGCATGCGGGTTTGTCGTGGTTTGCCCCCTGCTCTGCCGGCAGAAACGAGGAGCCGCGCGGGCGCCGGGTAGTCGCGCCGCAGCCGCGTGAGGGATTTCGGCCCGGAGGGGCGAGACCCGGCGGGGCACCTCAGTTCAGAGGTGCTGCCGCCGGGGCTCGACTCCGTTACGCAGCGTCGTTTGCTGCGTTACGGAGCCGAAGCCCGACCCCGGCGCAGCCGGGGGCACGCCCGACCCCGCAGTTCATATCCGTATCTGTAGAAGTTTACAGGAACTTACCCGGCACGGACCGTGCTTCCGCTGCGCGCCTCCCGGATCGCCGGGACGGAAGCCAAACCACGGATACGGAGAGCACCATGGCGGACAAGAGCATCCAGAAGGTCAGCTCGGCGACCTCGCCGCGCGGAGACATGGGACAGAAGTACCTTGCCGCCGGCGTGGGCATCGGCATGCGCATGTGGGAAAAGGAGGCCGCCACCGACGCCAAGCCCGCCACCGCGCGCGACTACGAGACCGTGGGCTACGTGGTGTCCGGCCGCGCCGAGCTGCACCTGGAGGGGCAGATGGTCCTGCTGGAGCCGGGCGACTCCTGGGTGGTCCCAAAGGGTGCGTCGCACACCTACCGCATCCTGGAAGCCTTCACCGCCGTGGAAGCCACGCACCCGCCCGCCCAGGCGCACGGCCGCGACGAGGTGCCGGGGGCGCACGACCAGGGGGACGGCGGCGGGAACGGATGACGCCGCCGGCCCCCGGTTTGCAAAGGCGGTGCGGATCCACGGGACGCGGCGGGGGGACCGCCGCGCCCCTTCCCTGACCCGCGCCATGCCGCACCCCATGCGCACGCTGCTCGCCCTCGCCTGTCTCGCCCTCGCGCCGTCGCTGCTCGGCGCGCAGGGCACGCCGTCGTCCCGCCGGGACAATGGACCGCTCGTCAGCCGGGCCGACGCGGCGGTGACGGCGGGCTTTCTCCTGGGGAGCGTGGCGCTCTGGCCGGTGGACCGCTACCTGGCGGCGCGCATCCAGGACTCCACCGTGCAGGCGGTGGAGTTCGCCCGGCACGCGACCACGGGCTTCAACACGCTCGCGCGGCCGGGCGCGCTGGTGATCTCGGGCGCGCTCTTCGCGGCGGGCGCGGTCACGGGCAGCGACGGGATGCGCGACGTGGGGCGGCACGGCACCGAGGCCGTGCTCCTGGCCGAGCTGCTGACGCGGGGCGTAAAGGGGCTCGCGGGCCGCGCCCGCCCCAACGTGGACCTGGACCGCCCGCACGACTTCAAGCTGGGCCGCGGCTTCGGCGACAACCGCTACCAGTCGTTCTTTTCCGGGCACGCGTCCGACGCCTTCGCCGCGGCGACGGTGTTCACCGCGGAGACGGCGCGCCGGATGCCGGGCTGGGAGTGGCCGGTGGGGGCGGCGCTGTACGGCGGCGCGGCGCTGGTGGGCGTGTCGCGCATGTACGACAACAAGCACTGGGCGACGGACGTGCTCGCCGGCGCGGCGCTCGGCACGTTCGTGGGGCTGCAGGTGGTCCGCTACCACGACCCGGACGACGAGCCGGACGAGACGGTGCCGGACGGGGGCTCGCCGGGCGCTACGGTTTCGCTGACGCTGCGCGGCGGGGGGGTGTCGCTGGGGGTGGG
>JBEVLE010000119.1:0-4811 GCA_040509335.1 Longimicrobiaceae bacterium
GGGGTTTCGGGCCGCCTGTCCTAGCTCGGTCTCTGTCACTCGAAGCCCTGGGGTGTGCGTGTTTTCGAGCCGATCCCTCTGTCCTTTGCGGCGCGCGCCCGCGCCGGGGGGGGGCGGGCCGGGCCGGGGGGAGGGGGAGAACGACAAGATCGAGGTGCGGGAAGCCCTCCCCCAGAATTGGGGGAGGGTGGCGAGCCTAAGCGAGCCGGGTGGGGGCGACCCCGCGGACGCCAGCGGGATCTCCCCCGATTCCCTCGCGTACGTCATCTACACCTCCGGCTCCACCGGCCTCCCCAAGGGCGTCGAGGTGTCGCACGGGAGCCTGGCGGGGCTGCTGCTCGCCGTGCGCGGCGAGTTCGGCTTCGCGGCGGGCGAGACCATGCCGGGGCTCGCGGCCTTCGCCTTCGACATCTGGCTCTTCGAGACGTTCGTGCCGCTGCTGGCGGGCGGCACGGCGCGCGTCGTACCACGCGAGCGGGTGCTGGACCCGGCGGCGCTGGTGGCGGAGCTGGAGGACGCGGCGGCGCTGCACGCCGTCCCCGCGCTGATGCGCCAGGTCACGGCGGAGGTGCGCGCCTCCGGCCGGGGGAGCCTCCCGGGGATGCGGCGCGTGTTCGTGGGCGGGGACGCGGTGGCGCCGGAGCTGCTGGCGGAGATGCGCGGCATCTTCCCGGGCGCCGCGCTGCGCGTGCTGTACGGGCCCACCGAGGGGACCATCCTCGCGGCGGCGGCGCTCCCGGGCGACGGCGAGGAGGCGCGCGGGCTGCTCGCCGGGCGGCCGCTGCCGGGCGTGAGGCTGGCGGTCCGCGGGCGGGACGGGGAGCCGGTGCCGGCGGGCGCCGCGGGCGAGCTGTGGATCGGCGGGGGCGGGGTGGCGCGCGGCTACCACGGGCGCCCGGAATTGACGGCGGAGCGGTTCGTCCCCGACCCGTCCGGCGCGGAGCCGGGGGCGCGGGCGTACCGCACCGGCGACCGGGTGCGCTGGCGGATGGACGGGGTCCTGGAGTTCCTGGGGCGCGTGGACTTCCAGGTCAAGGTGCGCGGCTTCCGGGTGGAGCCCGGCGAGGTGGAGGCCGCGCTCGCCGCGCTGCCGGCGGTGCGCGAGTGCGTGGCGGTGGCGCGGGCGGACGGGGCGGGGGAGACGCGGCTGGTGGCGTACGTGGTCCCGGAGGCGGGGAGCGCCCCGGCCCCGGAGGAGCTGCGCGCCGCGCTCGCGGAGCGCCTGCCGGACCACATGGTGCCCTCCGCCTTCGTGCTGCTGGAGTCGCTTCCCCTCACCCCCACCGGCAAGGTGGACCGCCGGTCGCTCCCCGCGCCGGAGGCCCCGCCGGCGAGCGAGCATCGCGGCGCGCCGCGCACGCCCACGGAGGAGGTGCTGGCGGAGGTGTGGGCGGAGGTGCTGGGGCTGGAGCGCTGCGGGATCCACGACGACTTCTTCGCGCACGGCGGGCACTCGCTGCTGGCCACGCGCGTGGTCTCGCGCGTGCGCCGCGCCTTCGGGGTGGACGTGCCGGTGCGCGCGGTGTTCGAGGCGCCCACCCCCGCCGCGCTCGCGGAGCGGGTGGAGCGCGCCGCCGCCGGGGAGGCCGCCGCGGCGCCGCCCCTCGCCGCCACTCCGCACGACGGGCCGCTGCCGCTCTCCTTCGCGCAGCGGCGGCTCTGGTTCGTGGAGCAGCTCGCGCCGGGGACGCCCGCGTACAACGTCCCCGCGCTGGTGCGCCTGGACGGCGCCCTGGACGCCGAGGCGCTACGGCGCTCGCTGGAGGAGGTGGTCCGCCGCCACGAGGGGATCCGCACGCGCTTCGCGCTGGTGGACGGCGAGCCCGTGCAGATGGTCGCCCCGGCGGCATCGCTGGCGCTCCCGGTGGAGGAGGTGGCGGGGGAGGACGAGGCGCGCCGCGTGTTCGCGGACGAGGCCCGCCGCCCCTTCGACCTGGCCGGCGAAGCCCTTTTCCGCTTCCGGCTGCTGCGCACGGGCGCGGACCGGCACGTGCTGCTGCTCGTCGTGCACCACGTGGTGGCGGACGGGTGGAGCCTGGGCGTCCTGTTCCGCGAGATCGCGGCGCTGTACCCCGCCTTCGCGGAAGGCCGTCCCGGCCCGCTCCCCGAGCCGGCGCTCCAGTACGCCGACTTCGCGCTCTGGCAGCGCGGGTGGATGCGGGGCGAGGTGCTGGACCGGCAGCTCGCCTTCTGGCGGGAGCGGCTGGCCGGCGCGCCGGCGGTCCTGGAGCTCCCCACCGACTTCCCGCGCCCGGCCACGCAGAGCTTCCGCGGCGCGGTGCACCGCTTCGTCCTCCCGGCCGAGCTGGCGGAGCGGGTGCACGCGCTCGCGCGCCGCGAGGGCGCCACGCCGTTCATGGCGCTGCTCGCCGCCTTCCAGGCGCTGCTCGCCCGCTACGCGAGGCAGGACGAGGTGGTGGTGGGCTCGCCGATCGCCGGGCGCACGCGGGTGGAGGTGGAGGGGACCATCGGCAACTTCGTCAACGCCCTGCCGCTGCGCGCCGACCTGGGGGACGACCCGTCGTTCCGCGCGCTCCTGGGCCGCGTGCGCGAGGCGACGCTGGGCGCCTACCAGCACCAGGACGTGCCGCTGGAGCGCGTGGTGGAGGAGCTGCGCATCGTACGCGACCTGGCGCGCAACCCGCTCTTCCAGGCGGTGTTCGTCCTCCAGAACGCGCCCATGGAGCGCGCCGACCTCCCCGGCGTCAGCCTGCGCCTGGAGCTGGGCGACACCGGCACGGCCAAGTTCGACCTGACGCTGACGCTGGAGGAAACGCCGGACGGCCTCCGCGGCCGCCTGGAGTACGCCACCGACCTGTTCTCGGAGGAGACCGCGGTCCGCTTCGCCGGCCACTACGGCGTGCTGCTGGACGCCGCCACGGCCCATCCCGACGCCCCCGTCTCCGCCCTCCCGGTGCTCACCGCCGAGGAGCGCCGCGAGCTCCTCGCCGTGCCCCTCCGCATGTCGCCGCACCCGCGGCCGACGCTGCACGAGCGCTTCCGGGAGACGGCCGCGCGCTTCCCGAACGCCGTCGCCGTAACCAGCGGCGCGGAGTCGCTGACCTACGCCGACCTCGACGCCGGCTCCGACCGGCTGGCCGCCGAGCTGCGGACGCGCGGCGTCGGGGCGGAATCGCTGGTGGGATTGTGCATGGAGCGCGGCGCCGGGCTGATCGTGGGGATCCTGGGGATCCTCAAGGCCGGCGGCGCCTACGTCCCGCTGGACCCTTCGCTCCCCGCGGACCGCCTCGCCTTCCTGCTGGCCGACTCCGCCGTGCGCGTCGTCGTCGCCGAGGAGCGGACGCGGGGCGCGCTGCCGGAGTTCGCTGGCGAGGTCGTCGCGCTCGACACCCCTCACCCCCCGGCCCCCTCTCCCACGAGGGGAGAGGGGGAGCGCGACGGTGCGGCGGTCGGGTATTCAGCTGACCCCCGGACCCCCCGCCCCCCGGCCCCCTCCCCCGCACGGGGGGAGGGGGAGAACGACGCGTCGGTAGTCGAGGGACAGGAAGCCCTCCCCCAGACTTGGGGGAGGGTGGCGAGCCTAAGCGAGCCGGGTGGGGGCCTCCCGCGGACGCCAGCGCGACGCCCGCGTGAGGGATTTCGGCCCGGAGGGGCGAGACCCGACAGCAGTATCGTCGGGGCTCGACTCCGTTACGCACAGTTTTATCGTGCGTTACGGAGCCGAAGCCCGACCCCCGGCGCCAGCCGGGGGCACGCCCGAACCCGCAGTCCAATCCGTCTCGACTCACCGCTTGTCGCGAAGCCGTCGCATGGCGGCGCGGCGCCGGTCCACCTCGCCCTCGTCGAGAGAGGTGGGAGCGGCCTGCGGATCGCCCCCCGCCAGGTGCTCCGCCAGCGACCGCACCGTGGGATAGCGGAACAGGACCACCACGGACACGTCGGACGGGAACCGCCCGCGGAGCCGGCTGCGCAGCCGCGCCAGCAGCAGGGAGTGGCCGCCCAGGTCGAAGAAGTTGTCGTCCAGCCCCACCTCGTCCACCCCCAGCACCTCGCGCCACGCCTCGGCGATGACGCGCTCGGCGTCGGTGCGCGGGACGGCTTCCGCCGCGGGCCCCTCCCGGACGGCGCCGGCGGCCTCCGGCGCGGGGAGGGCGCGGCGGTCGATCTTGCCGTTGCGGGTGAGCGGCAGGGCGTCCAGCGTCACCCACGCGGCGGGCACCATGTACGGCGGCAGCTCCGCCCTGAGCGCCGCGCGCAGCGCCGAAACCGGCTGCGGCACCCCCGCCCTGGGGACCACGTAGGCCACCAGCCGCAGCTGCCCCGGCGCGCCGGAGGCGGCATCCTCGCGCGCCACCACCGCGGCTTCCTCCACCCCCGGCTGCCGCGCCAGCACCGCCTCCACCTCCCCGGGCTCCACCCGGAATCCCCGGATCTTCACCTGCTGGTCCACCCGCCCGATGAACTCCAGCGTCCCCTCCGCCCGCCACCGGACCCGGTCGCCGGAGCGGTACAGCCGCGCCCCGGCCACCCCGGTGAACGGGTCGGGGACGAACCTTTCCGCGGTCCGCGCCGGGTCGCCCAGGTAGCCGCGCGCCACGCCCCCGCCCCCAAGGTACAGCTCGCCCGGCACCCCCACGGGCGCGGGCTCCGCGCGCGGGTCCAGCACGTAGGCCCGCGCGTGCCCCAGCGGCCGCCCGATCGCCACGTGCCGCGGCGGCGCCGACGGGTCGTCCTCGGCGTCCTGGAGGTCGCACAGCGTGGCGACCACCGTCGCCTCCGTGGGGCCGTACGTGTTCACCAGCCGCACCCGCGCCCCGAACCGCTCCCGCCACGCGCGCAGCCGCTCCGGA
>JBEVLE010000120.1:0-3545 GCA_040509335.1 Longimicrobiaceae bacterium
CCCCCTCCCCCCTTGCGGGGGAGGGGGCCGGGGGGAGGGGGGTCCCGTCGCACACCACGACCTCGCCCCCGAACTCCGGCAGCCGCCCCCGCAGCGCTTCCTGCGTCAGCAGCACCGGCACCGCCGCGTCCGCGAGCATGTACGCCAGGCGATCCGCGGGGTAGCCGGGATCCAGCGGCACGTACGCACCGCCCGCCCGGAGCACGCCCAGCAGCGCCACCACCAGCTCGGCCGAGCGCTCCATGCACACGCCCACCCGGGACTCCGGGCCCACCCCCATCTCCCGCAGCGCCGCGGCGAGCGACGCCGACCGCGCGTCGAGCTGGGCGTAGGTCAGCGTGGCGCCCTCGAACCCCACGGCCACGGCGTCCGGCGTGCGGCGGGCCTGCGCCTCGACCAGGGCGTGCAGCGTGTGCCCCGCCCCGCCGAGGTCCTCCGCCGTGTCGTTCCAGGCGGCGAGCCGGGCGCTCTCCGCGTCGGTGAGCAGCGGCAGCGCGGAGATGCGCTCGTCCGGGGCGGCGACGGCCGCGCCGAGAAGCGACCAGTAGCGCTCGATGAAGCGGTCCACCGTCGCGGCGTCGAACAGGTCCGTGTCGTACTCCCAGGCCAGCTCGATCTCGTCCGGGAGCGACCCGGGGCGCTGCTCGGCGCGGGGCATCACGATCACCTGCAGGTCGAACTTGGTGGAGCCGTTGGGGAGCCCCTCCGTCACCTCCACGCGCGCCGGGCCGAGCGTCGGCTCGGGGTAGGGCGAGTCGTGGAAGCTGAACGCCACCTGGTAGACGGGGAGGTGGTCCAGCGTGCGCTCCGGCGCCAGGGCGTTCGCCACCTGGCTGAAGGGCATCTCCTGGTGGTCGAACGCTTCGCGCGTCACCCGCCGCACCCGCTCCAGCAATTCCGCGAACGACGGGTCGCCGAACAGGTCCGCGCGCAGGGCGACGATGTTCACGATCATCCCGATCAGCCCCTCCGTTTCCCTGCGCCCGCGCGCCGCCACAGCGCCGCCCACCACCACGTCCTCCCCCGCGCCGGAGCGATGCAGCAGCGCGTAGAAGGTGGCCAGCAGCGTGTTGTAGAGCGTCACGCCGCGCGCCCGGCAGAAGGCGCGGGCGGCGAGGGCGAGCGCCGGGGGCATGTGCAGGCGCCGGGTCGCGCCGTGGAAGCGCAGCACCGGCGGACGGGGGCGGTCGGTGGGGAGCTCCAGCAGCGGCGGCGCGCCGGCCAGCGTCCGCCGCCAGAACTCCAGGTGCCCGCGCGCCGCGGCGGACTCCATCCAGGCGCGCTGCCACGCCGCGTAGTCCGCGTACTGCACGGGGAGCGGGGCCAGCGGAGGTGCCGCGCCCGCGATCCCGGCCTCGTACAGCACTTTGAGCTCGCGCAGGAACACCCCGAACGACCAGCCGTCGTGCACGAAGTGGTGCTCCACGGCCACCAGCAGGTGCTCGTCCGCGGCAAGGCGCAGCAGCGTCCAGCGCACCAGCGGCATCCGGTCCAGCTCGAACGGCCGGGCGATCTCCTCCGCGAGGTGCGCGCGGACGGCGGCCTCGCGCTCCTCCGCGGGGAGCGCGGCGAGGTCCGTGGGCCCCAGGCGGACCGGCCAGGGCGCGTGGACCCGCTGCACGGGCGAGCCGTCCACCGCCGGGAAGCTGGTGCGCAGCACCTCGTGGCGGCGGACGATCTCCTCCAGGGCGCGCTCCAGCGCCGCCACGTCCAGGGGGCCGCGGATGCGCAGCGCCGCCTGGAAGTTGTAGGCGCGCATCCCGGGCGAGAGCTGCTGCAGGAACCAGATGGCCTCCTGCGCGAACGACAGCGGGATCGTCCGCCCGGTGCGCGCGACGGGGACGAGCGGCGGCGCCGCGCCCGCGCTCCCGCGGAGCCGCGCCTCCACCACCTCCGCGAAGGCGGCCACGGTGGGCGCCTCGAAGATCGTCCCCAGCGGCACCTCGGTCCCGAACGCCTCCCGCGCGCGGGCGACCACCCGCGCCGCGAGCAGCGAGTGCCCGCCCAGCTCCAGGAACTCGTCGTCCACCCCCACCCGGTCGATGCCCAGCACCTCCGCCCAGATCCCGCACAGCACCTCCTCCACCCGCGTGCGCGGCGCGAGGTACGCGCTCCCGGCCGCCCCCTGCGCGGGCGCGGGGAGCGCGCCCAGGTCGAGCTTGCCGTTGACGTTCAGCGGCAGGCGCTCCAGCACCACGAACGCGGACGGCACCATGTGCTCCGGCAGCAGCGCGGCCACCCCGTCCCGCAGCGCGGACGGCGCCAGCTCCGCCCCGTCGCGCGGCGCGACGTAGGCGACCAGCCGCTTTGCCCCCGGCGCGCCGGGGACGGCGTCCTCCCGCGGGACCACGGCCGCCTCGCCGACCCCCTCCAGCTCCAGGAGGGCGGCCTCGATCTCGCCGGGCTCGATGCGGAAGCCGCGGATCTTGACCTGCCGGTCGATGCGCCCCAGGAACTCCATCTCCCCGTCCGGCCGCCGCCGCGCCCGGTCCCCCGTGCGGTACAGCCGCGCCCCGGCCTCGCCCGAGAACGGGTCCGGGACGAACATGGCGGCCGTCAGCTCCGGCCGGCCCAGGTAGCCCCGCGCCACCCCCCGCCCCCCGATCCACAGCTCCCCGCCCTCGCCCTCCTCGACCCGGTCGCCCCCGCCGCCGCACACGTACATCTCCACCCCGGGGAGCTCCCTGCCCAGCACGTGCCAGTCGTACGCGTCCCCCGCCCGCAGACGGGACACCGAGGCCAGGATGGTCGTTTCCGTGGGGCCGTACAGCACCCACGGCTGCGCGTTCGGGAAGACCCGCCGCATCTGCGCGATCAGTTCCGGCTGCACGGCCTCGCCGCCGACCAGCGCCCTGCGCATGCGCGGCAGCGTCCCCGGCCCCTGCCGCACCCGCGCGACGAGCTCCTGCATCAGCGCCGGCACGGCGTGGACGGCGTCCGCGTCCGCCAGCTCCTCCACCAGGCGCTCCACGTCCTTGACCGTGTCGCGCGGCAGCAGGCGCACCTCGCCGCCCGAAAGCAGGGGGACGAAGACCTCCAGGCACCAGATGTCGAAGGCGTAGCTGGCCAGCGCCGGGGTCACGTCGCCGGCGCCGGAGCCGAAGGTCGCCACCGTGCCCAGCACGAGGTTCGCCAGCCCGGCGTGCTCCACCACCACGCCCTTGGGCCGGCCGGTGGAGCCCGAGGTGTAGATGACGTAGGCCGCGCCGCGGGCGTCCACTCCGCTCCGCGGGGCCGTGTCCGGCGCGGCGGCGATCGCCTCGCGGTCCGCGACCCGCCACAGCCGGTGCGTCGTCCCGTCCTCGTCGGTCACCGTGCCCAACGGCGGCCCATCGAGCCGCGCGCCGATGGGGCACCAGGCGTCGCCGTCGTAGAGCGAGAAGATCGGCGACAGGTTGGCCCGCGTCGCCCGCGTCAGGCGCAGCCGGTCCTCCTTCGGCCCGGGGTGCGTGCGCTCGTGCGGCCGGATCCGTCCCGGGCCGTAGTCCTCGACCCGCACCCGCGCGAGCAGCCCGTGGCGCGTGCGCCGGCGGCCGTCCGGGCCG
>JBEVLE010000121.1:0-3396 GCA_040509335.1 Longimicrobiaceae bacterium
CGCCCGGCCCGCGCGCACCCCCTCCGCCCGCGCCCCGCGGCCCGCCGGGCTTGCGCGCCCGGTCGCCGGCGCGGTCGTAGTCCACCCGCACGCTGCGCCCCTTGATGGTGGTGCCGTTGACGGCGCGGATCACCTTCTCGGCCGCGTCGGCCTGCACCTCCACGATGGAAAAGGTGTCGCGGATCTCGATGCGCCCCACCGCGGAGCCGGGGATGTTGGCTTCCCCCGCGATCGCGCCCACCAGGTCGCCCGGGCGGATCCCGTCGCGCGAGCCCACGCCCACGTACAGCCGCGCGATGGCGGAGGGCGCGGGGCCGGTGGGCGCGTCGGTGGCGGGGGTCCGCATGACCGCCTCGGCGCGCGGCGCCGGGGCGTGCGGAGCGTCGGCCGGGGCGGAGCCCCGCCGGCGCAGCAGCGCGGCCGCGGCCGCGGCCACCTCCACGGCGCTGAACTCCTCGAAGAGCGGCTCCAGCACCAGCATCTGCGCGGCCAGGTCGTCCTCGCGCAGGGCGCGGCGCAATTCGCGGCGGAAGGCGGCCAGCTCGGAGGCGGTGGCGGCCGGCGCCTCGGGGAGCCCCATGGGGACGGGGCGCAGCCGGGCGCGCCGGGCGATCTCCCGCAGGTGCGCCATCTCCCGCGGCTCCAGGAACACCAGCGCCGCGGCGTCGCCGCCGTGCCGCGCCGCCAGCGACCGCTCGTCGGCGGGCACGTCGTAGCTGATGGTGCGCCCCAGCGGGCCCGCGGCGTCGGCGGCCAGCTCCCCGCGGGTGGTGCCGGCGGTCACCACGGCGATGTCGGCGTCCTCGTCCTCGGCCTCGCCCACCAGGAAGCCGCGCAGGGTGAGCGCCTCGGCCACCTCGGCGGCGCGCTCGTCGGTGCGGCAGAACAGGATGGGGGGCGCGCCGCCCTCGCGCCGCTCGGCCAGGAGGCGGGCCAGGGTGTCGGTCTTGCGGCCCTCGGGCACCAGCCCGTAGGCCACGCTCCCCTCCAGCGCCGGCTGCTCGGCGTCGGGGATGGCGGGCTCGGCGGGGTAGCGGAGCGCGCGCTTGACGCGGCGGTCCACCAGGTCCTCCACCTCGGCGGGGAAGGCGCCGGAGATCACCACCCGCTGCGCCTCGCGCGGGATGTGGTCCATCAGCGTTTCCACCGATTCCCACCCGCCCAGCTCGCGGATCTCGGTGGCGCCGTCCAGCACCACGGCCTCCAGCTCGTCCAGCTTGAGCTCGGAGGCGCGCACCCCGTCCATGACGTCGGCGGGGGCGCCCACCAGCACCTCGGCCAGCGACGCCGCGGTCCCCCAGCTCCCCCCGGCCACGGTGACGCCCAGCTCCACCGCGGCGGCGTAGGGGACCAGCGTCAGCGCGACGCGCTCGGCGGCCTCGGCGGTGGGGACCAGCACCAGCATGCGGGTGCCGCGCGCCGGCGCCTCCGCCTCGCCGCCGCTCTCCTCCTCGTCGTCCCCGTCCTCGTCCGCGGCTTCCACGGCCTCCGGCGCGCGGGGGCGGAGGCGGTCCAGGACGCCCAGCGCGTACGCCAGCGTCTTCCCGGAGCCCGATCCGGCCCGCGCCACCAGGTTCCCTTCGCGCCGGAGCACCGGGATCACGGCCTCCTGGAGCGCCGTGGGGATCTCGATGTCCTCGTCCTCGAGGGCGGCGAGAAGGGGTTCGCGGAGTCCGAAGTCTTCGAACGAGGCCATGTATTCCGTCCGTGTGTCTGTGCCGTGCCGTCTTTCCGGAGAGGCGCCAATATACGCGCTCGCAAGTCCCTTGCCTATATGTCGATTGAACTGCGGGATTTGGGCGTGCCCCCCGCGGGGCGCGGGGGTCGGGCTTCGGCTCCGTAGCACACGAAACAACCGTGTGCAACGGAGTCGAGCCCCGCGAAACTGCCCGCGGGTCTCGCCCCTCCGGGCCGAAATCCCTCACGCGGCATCGCGCTGGCGTCCGCGAGGGTGGGCCCCCTCGCCCACTCGCTTGACGCTCTCCGGGGGCGCGGCTATGCTGGCGGCCCGTCGTCCACCCTTTCCCTGAGCCGTCATGTCCAGCGATTCCGCCGTCCCTGCTCCCGCCGGACCCCTCGCCGGCCTGCGCGTCCTGGACCTGGGGCGCGTGCTGGCGGCGCCGCTCTGCGCCATGATGCTGGGCGACCTGGGGGCGGAGGTGATCAAGGTGGAGCGCCCCGGCGAGGGCGACGACACGCGCACCTGGGGCCCGCCGTGGGCGGAGGGCCCGGAGGGGCGGGAGAGCGCGTACTACCTGTGCGCCAACCGCAACAAGCGCTCGGTGGCGGCAGACCTGAAGACGGAGGCCGGCCGCGCGCGGGTGCGCACGCTCGCCCTGGGGGCGGACGTGCTGATCGAGAACTTCCTCCCCGGCACGATGGAGCGCTGGGGCCTGGGCTACGAGGGGCTCGCGGCGGAAAACCCCGGGCTGGTGTTCTGCTCGGTGACGGGGTACGGCCTGGAGGGGCCGGAGGCGGGGCGCCCCGGCTACGACTTCGCGGTGCAGGCGCGGGCCGGGTGGCTGGCGGTGACCGGCGAGCCGGGTGGGGAGCCCATGAAGGCGGGGATGGCGCTCGCCGACGTGCTCACCGGCCACAACGCGGCGGTGGCGATCCTGGCCGCGCTGCGCGAGCGGGACCGCTCCGGCCGCGGCCAGCACGTGGAGGTGGCGCTCTTCGACGCGGCGCTGGCGGGGCTGGTGAACGTGGGCCAGGCCGCGCTGGTCACCGGCCGCGAGCCGCGCCGCTGGGGCAACGCCCACGCCACCATCGTCCCGTACCAGGCCTTTCACGCGGCGGACCGTCCGTTCGTCCTGGCCGTGGGCAACGACCCGCAGTGGCGCCGCTGCTGCGCGGCCCTGGGGCTGGACGCGCTGGCGGACGATCCCCGCTTCGCCACCAACCCGTTGCGCGTGGAGCACCGCGAGGTCCTGGTGGCGACGCTGGAGCAGCGGCTGCAGGAGCGCCCCGCGGCGGAGTGGCTGGACGCCCTGGAGGCGGCCGGCGTCCCCTGCGCGCCGGTGCAGCCGGTGCGCGAGGCGCTGCACGACCCCGCCTTCACGGAGCGCGGCGGCCTGTGGGAGATGGAGGGGCCCACCTTCGGGCGGACGGCGAGCGTGGGATCGCCCATGCGCTTCTCGCGCACGCCCGCGGGTCTGCGCCGGCCGCCGCCCGCCCTGGGGGAGCACACCGCCGAGGTGGAGCGGGACGGCTGGGGCTGACGCCAGGGCAGGGCCGGCGAAACTGCGGCGCGCTTCGAGAGGCTCCGGGTATGGGGTCGGTCGGGGGCGGCTGCTCCGTCGGTGCGAAACTCGCCCTCGCTCCGAGCGAGGGCGGGATCACGCTGGCTTCGAACAACGCACCTCCTGCGCAGCCTCCCCCGACCTCCCTGCGCAG
>JBEVLE010000122.1:0-3942 GCA_040509335.1 Longimicrobiaceae bacterium
GGCGCCGAGGCGGCGGAGCGCGGCGGCGGGGTCCGGCCCGCCCAGCACGCCCGCGAAGCCGCCGTGCGCGGCGGCGGGGATCGGCGCGGGCACGCCGGCTGCGCGGCGGCGGAAGAGGGACGTCAGCATCGCCGCGCGCTCAGCCGAACCCGTCCACCGTGGCGGTGTCGTGCCGCTCGTCGTGGACGTCGCCCACCCAGATGATCCCGCCGGGGCCGTAGTAGCCCACGTCGGAGCCGGAGTCGGTCCCGGAGCCGGAGGCGGGGTCGCCCGGGTGGCCCACGCGCCGGATGCCGTCGTAGGCGGCGCGCATCACCTGCGCGGGGCGCAGCGAGGCCAGCTCGGCGGTGTTCCCGGCGAGGAGCCACTCCACGTCCTCCTGCGGGAGGATCTCGGCGAGGCGCGGCGGGAGCCTGCGGACGGGGTGGCTCAGCACGGGGAGGCGCAGGCGGCGCGCGGTCTCCGGGCGGAGGCCCAGGTCCACCACGCGGACGGAGGGGTCCGGGAACCAGTCGGGCTCGCGCAGGGCGAGGGGGAGGAGGCACCCCTCCGGCGAGGCGTCGTGCAGCGCGAACACCGTGAGCTGGGGGTTGCGGCGCAGCATGTTCTTGACGGTGTCGCCGATGGCCTCCGGGTAGCCGTCCAGGCTGAGCACGGCGCAGTTGTGCTCGAAGTGGAAGCGGTTGGCGACCAGCATGGCCGCCATCTCCCAGCGGTCGGTGACCACGGCGCGGTCGAAGCTGAACGCCGACACGTCCGCGGCGATGGAGGGGAGCTGGGCCGCGGGCACGGCCGGGCGCGCCTCCACCAGCCCGCGGATGGGCCCGTGCGCCTCCGACCATTTGTTCACGTAGTCCGGGAGGAAGCGCTCGAACGGGATGCGCGGCGGAGGGGTGAGCGGGGGCCGCCTGCGGGCGCGGCGGTGCAGGAGCACGGCGGCGCCCAGCCCGAGCGCGCCGGCGGCGAGCGAGAAGGGGAGGAGCGCCACCTTGAGCGCGAACACGGTCGCGAGGCCGGCGGCGGCGGGGCCGGTGCCGAGCGCGAGCCAGGGAAAGGCGGAGCCCCAGAAGACGGGGCGCATCCACTTGCGGTTGAGCTCGTACCAGAGCTGCCGGTGGGTGAAGGCCACGTTGCCGTCCCCCGAGACGCGCTGGACGGCGGCGTGGAGCTGGCCGTCGGTGATCCCGAGCGGGTCCCTGAGCGGCTCCAGGGCGAAGCGGTGCTTGCACCCCTCGCAGCGGCCCCCGTTGGATGCGCGGTCCTTGCCGCGCGTGTCGGTCCCGCAGTGGATGCACTTCATGGGCGTGGCAGCTCCAGCGGGGGGTCCTGCACGTCCATCCAGACGTGCAGCATCAGCAGGGCCCACAGCTTCTCGCCGGCGCGGCGGCGGCGGGTCTCGCCGGGCCGGTCCTCGCCGGCGCGAAGGGCCGCGACGAAGGCGGGGTCGAACCAGCCGTCCCGCCGCAGCCGCCGGGCGGACAGGCGGCGGGCGACCTCGCCACGCACGGGCCCGAGCAGCCCCCGGAAGGTGCCGCGGCACCACTCGGTGGCGGGGACGCCCATGCCGCGCTTGGGGCGCCACACCACGTCGGCGGGAAGGAGGGCGGCGGCGGCGACCTTGAGCAGGTGCTTTTCCTCGGCGCCGCGCAGGAAGAGCGAGGCGGGGAGGGTGAACGTCCACTCGGCGAGCGCCCGGTCCAGGAAGGGGGCGCGCACCGCCAGCCCGTGCGCCGCGGCGAGCTGGGCCATGCGCGGGGCGATGTTCTGCGCGCCCTTGAGCCGCAGGTTGGCGGCGCGCAGCCGGTGCAGGAGGCTGGGGAAGCCCTCCGCCTGCAGCGCGGGCCGGATCCACGCGCCCGCGTCCAGCGGCCCGAGCAGCGCCCGCGCGCCCGGCGTGAGCAGCCGGTCCTCGGCGCCGTGAAAGCGGTGGTAGGTGGCGAGGTACGCGGCCTCGCGGCTGTACCCCGCCCCGCCGTACGCTTCCGCGGCGATCATGGGCTTGTTGGCCCACCCGCCGAAGAGCTGGTCGCCCCCCTCGCCGTTGAACACCGTGCCCACGCGGCCCCGCGCGGCGGCGCCCAGCAGGTAGAGCGGCACCGTGACCGGGTCGCCGAAGGGCTGGTGCAGCGCGCGCGCGGTGGGCTCCAGCGCGGCGCGCACTTCCCGCGCGCGCACGGGGACGCGGTGCAGCGGGCGCCCCAGGTGGGCGGCCACGGCCGCGGCGTGCTCCACCTCCTCGTCCCACGGCGGCCCGAAGTCCAGCGTGAACGGGTGGATGCGGGCCCCCGCCTCGGCGAGGAGGGCGGCGACCAGCGAGCTGTCCAGCCCGCCGGACAGGAACACGCCCACGTCGCGCTCGGCCCCGAGCATGCGCGCAACGCTGGCGCGCAGGAGCTCGAGCAGGCGGCCGGCGGCGGCGGCCTCGTCCACGGCGGGCGGGGCGCTCTCGCGCCAGGGCGCCGGCGGGTCGAGGCGGCGCACGCCGGCGAAGAGCGTGGCGGGGGAGGGCGGGTGCGAGAAGCACAGGTAGCCGTGCAGCGCCGCCGGGTCGACCTCGCGGGGCGCGCCGGGGAGGCGCCGCAGCTCGCGCGGGTCGCCGGAGGCGTGCGTCCGGCCGCCCACGCGCAGCGTGTACGCGGGGCGCACGCCGAAGATGTCGTCCGCGGCGGGCTGGCGGGCGCCCTCGGCCGCGCGGGGCGCCTCAGTCGATGCGGAGATCGTCGACCTCGACACGGCCGCGGGCGTCGGGCGGGTTGAAGGGGTCGCCCACCTTGACGGAGATGCGGGTCAGCCGCTCGGGGCGGCCGCCGCCGCGCCCGCGCCACGGCGAGCCGGTGTCCTGGCGGGTCTGGTGCTCGAACTGGTCCAGCCGGAAGCGCACGGTGCGCCACTCGGGCCCCACGGCCACGTCCGGCGACCGCCACCGCTCGGTGGGCCCGTTTTCCAGGAACACGCGCGCGTGGCCCAGCCCGACCCCGCGGACGCGCAGCGACACTTCGCGCGAGCCGCGCAGCGACGCCGGCACGGCGCCGGTGTTCAGGTTGACCCAGTAGCGTCCGTCGTCCTCGGCGGCGAAGCGCTCCACCTCGATGACGCCGCGCCCGCCCTCCTCGCGGACCCGGGCGAGCGTGCGGGCGTTGTACTCGCCCGACCACCCCTGCGCGGCGTCCTGGAAGGTGTAGACGGTGGGATCGGGCGCGGGCGGGTTGAGGGCGCGGTACCCGGCCCCGGCGGCGAGCAGCGCCACGCCCGCTGCGATCGCCCAGGTGCGCACGCGCCGCCGGCGGCGCACCTCCGCGACGCGCTGCGCGTGCGCCTGGGCGGCGGCGCGGTCCAGGTGCTCGGTGCTGAGCCCCATCTCGGTGGCGGCCTCCTGCATGGAGGCCCGCTCCAGCTCACGCTCCCGCTCGCGCTCCTGGTCGCGCACGGCGGAGCGCAGCACGTCCGGCATCTCGTCCGGCTCCAGGTCGTCGAACTTGCGCACGGGCACCTCCTGCGCGGGCGGGTGGCTGCGGTCCCCGGGGAGAAAGGTACGGCGCGGGCGGGGGGACGGAAAGCGGCGTGGCGCAATGGAGCCCCCCATCCCCCCGGCCCCCTTCCCCCGCAAGCGAGGGAAGGGGGAGAACGGCGGTGCGGAGGCGGGATCGAGCCGGGCCTCGGACCCCCCTCCCCCCGACCCCCTCCCCCGCAAGGGGGGAGGGGGAGAACGACACAACAATGCCGAAGCTCGGGAAGCCCTCCCCCAGAATTGGGGGAGGGTGGCGGCTCTCAGGCCGCCGGGTGGGGGCCCCCGCGGACGCCAGCGCTCACCCCGCGTGAGGGATTTCGGCCCGAAGGGGCGAGACCGCGCGGCTGTTTGCGCGGGCTCGACTCCGTTGCAGACGGTTGTTTCGTCTGCTACGGAGCCGAAGCCCGACCCCGGCGCCAGCCGGGGGCACGCCC
>JBEVLE010000123.1:0-5220 GCA_040509335.1 Longimicrobiaceae bacterium
CCCGCCGGCCGCCGGCCGCGCGGGCCCGCTCCGCGCGCCGCCTGCTGGCGGCGGCGCTCCTCCGGGCGCCCGGGCTCGCCGGGGGCGTGGGCGAGAACGCCGAGCAGGAGATCGGCGACCAGGTGGCGGCGCAGATCAGCCACCAGCTCCCGCTGGTGCGCGACCCCGCGCTCAACCTGTACGTGAACCGCCTGGGGAAGCTGATCGCCCGGCACAGCGACCGGCCGGACGTGCCGTACCGCTTCTACATCGTCAACAGCCCGGCGGTCAACGCCTTCGCCATCCCCGGCGGGCACGTGTACGTGAACCGCGGGCTCATCGAGCGCACGCACAACGTGTCCGAGCTGTCGGCGGTGCTGGCGCACGAGATCGGCCACGTGGCCGCCCGGCACGGGGCCCGCACGCTGGAGCGGCAGCTGCGCACCGGCTCGCTGATCTCCGTGATGTACCGCGTGATCCTGGGGACCGAGCCGGAGCTGCTGGACCAGACCGCGCTGCGCATGGGGAGCTCGCTGTGGACGGCCTCCAACTCCCGCAAGGCGGAGATGGAGGCGGACGACCTGGCGGTGCGCTACCTGATCGACGCCGGCGTGGACCCGCGGGGGATCGTCACCTTCCTGGACGCCCTGCTCCGCGAGGAAGCCGGCTCCGCGCAGCCCACCATGGAGTGGTTCTCCACGCACCCCATGACCAGCACCCGCATCGCCGAAACGACCAAGGAGATCCGCCGGGAGCTCCCCGCGGGGTCTCCCCGGCTGGCGCGCGACATCGCATCTTACCCGGCGTTCCTGGCGCGGGTGCAGAAGCTCCCCCGCTCGCCGATCCCGCACCCCCTGCCCGCGCCCTGATGCCCCCGCGCCTCCCGGTCGTCCTGTCCATCGCCGGCTCCGACTCCGGGGGCGGCGCCGGGATCCAGGCCGACCTCAAGACCTTCCACGCCTTCGGCGCCTTCGGCACCACCGCGGTCACCGCGGTCACGGTGCAGAACACGCTCGGGGTGACGGGGGTGCACGCCGTTCCCGTGGAGACCGTGCGGGCGCAGATCGCCGCCGTGGCCGCGGACCTCCCCCCCGCCGCCTGCAAGACGGGGATGCTGGCGACCGCCGAGCTGGTCCGCGCCGTGGCCGCCGCCATCCGCGAGCACGCGCTGCCCAACTACGTGCTGGACCCGGTGATGGTCGCCACCAGCGGCGACCGGCTGCTGGACGCCGACGCGGAGCGCACCGTCGTGGAGGAATTGCTCCCCCTGGCCGCGCTCGCCACCCCCAACCTGGACGAGGCCGCCCTCCTGGCCGGCTTCCCGGTGGAGGACCCCGCCGCCATGCGCCGCGCCGCCGAAGTGCTGGTGGAGCGCGGCGCCCGCGCGGCCCTGCTCAAGGGCGGCCACCTGCGCGGCGACGAGCTGGTGGACGTGCTCTTCGACGGGCGCGAGTGGCACGAGTGGCGCCGCCCCAAGCTGCACACCACCAGCACCCACGGCACCGGCTGTACCCTGTCCTCCGCGGTCGCGGCGGGACT
The DNA here is from genome assembly GCA_040509335.1 of Longimicrobiaceae bacterium. Classification (GTDB taxonomy): domain Bacteria; phylum Gemmatimonadota; class Gemmatimonadetes; order Longimicrobiales; family Longimicrobiaceae; genus JAFAYN01. The sequence goes on from JBEVLE010000123.1 coordinate 1,519, forward strand.
GGCGCACGGGCGCCCGCTGCGTCGGTCGGTGGAGGACGCGCTGGACTACGTGCAGCGCGCCATCCGCGAGGCGCCGGGGCTCGGGAGCGGTCATGGGCCGCTCAACCACATGGTGCCGGGTCCAGCAACAGACTGAGCGGACTGGTTCGGGCGTGCCCCCGGCTGGCGCCGGGGTCGGGCTGCGGCTCCGTAGCAAACGATACTACCGTTTGCAACGGAGGCGAGCCCGCGCAAACAGCCGCGCGGTCTCGCCGCTTCGCGCTCGCATCCCTCACGCGGGCATCGCGCTGGCGTCCGCGGGGACGCCAACTTCCCACCCCCTCAGCTCGCGGCTTCGGAGGCCAGGTTCAGGCCGGCCACCCGGGGGAGCACGCCGCGCACCAGCGCCACCAGGCGGTCGCGCACGGCGGCGCCGGTCTCCATCACCTCGTCGTGCGACAGCTTGTGGGTGCCCAGGCCGGCGGCGAGGTTGGTGATGCACGAGATCCCCAGGACCCGCACCCCCAGCGCCCGCGCCACCAGCACCTCCGGCACGGTGGACATCCCCACCGCGTCCGCGCCCAGGCGGGCCAGCATGCGGATCTCGGCGGGGGTCTCGTAGCTGGGGCCCAGGAGCGCGGCGTACACGCCCTGCACCAGCGGGATCCCCAGCTCCAGCGCGACCTCCTCCGCCACGCGGCGGAAGGCGGAGTCGTACGGGTCAGACATGTCGGGGAAGCGCTCCTCGCCCGGCACCACCGCGCCGATCAGCGGGCTGCGCGACATCAGGTTCACGTGGTCCGCGATCAGCATCAGGTCGCCCGGGCGGAAGCCGGGGCGGATCCCCCCCGCCGCGTTGGTCACCAGCAGCGTGCCGGCGCCCAGCGCCGCGAGGGCGCGCACCGGGAGCGCCACGTCCGCCGGCTCCCACCCCTCGTACAGGTGGAAGCGGCCCTGCATGGCCGCCACCTCCACCCCCTCCAGCCGCCCCGCCACCAGCGCGCCCGCGTGCCCGGCCAGCTCCTGCGTCCGCCGCGGGAAGCCGGGGATCTCCGCGAAGGGAATGCGCACCGGGTCCTCGATCTCGTCCGCGAGCCCGCCCAGCCCGGAGCCCAGCACCAGCATGGCGTGCGGCGCGCGCGTGAAGCGCTCGCGCAGGAAGGCGACGGTCTCGGCGAGTTGGCGGGACATGGAAAGAGGCGCGTGAGTGCGGGAGTGCATGCGAGCGGGGAGATATAGCCGGAGCCGGCCGGACGCGTCAACCGCGGCGGGCCCCGCCGCGGCGTGTCAGGCGGTGCGTCATTCTGGCGCCTCCGCGGGCGGAAAGCTGTCGAAACAGCATGAAAAGCGGGCCCGCGGGTGGCATGTGGGTTGCACCCCGACACACCAGTTCCCGCCCCGCGGGAAGGCGTCGGGACGGCACGTTCCGCTGCGGGGCGACCCGTGATCGCACACTGGAAACAATCACAGATACAGGAGAACCCATGGCGAAAGTGATCGGCATCGACCTGGGGACCACCAACTCCGTCGTGGCGGTGATGGAGGGCGGCGACCCGGTCGTCATCCCCAACGCCGAGGGCGGACGCACCACCCCGTCGGTGGTGGCGTTCACCAAGGACAGCGAGCGGCTGGTGGGCCAGGTGGCGCGCCGCCAGGCCATCACCAACCCCAAGAACACGATCTTCTCCATCAAGCGCTTCATGGGACGCAAGGAGTCCGAGGTGAAGAGCGAGGAGAAGATGGTGCCGTACGAGGTGGTGAGCGGCACCAACGGGCTGGCGACGGTCAAGCTCCCCAACGCGGACAAGAGCTTCTCGCCCCCCGAGATCTCGGCGATGATCCTGCAGAAGATGAAGCAGACCGCCGAGGACTACCTGGGCACCACCGTGACGCAGGCGGTGATCACCGTCCCCGCGTACTTCAACGACGCCCAGCGGCAGGCCACCAAGGACGCCGGCAAGATCGCCGGCCTCGAGGTGCTGCGCATCATCAACGAGCCCACCGCGGCGGCGCTGGCGTACGGGCTGGACAAGAAGAAGGACGAGAAGATCGCGGTGTACGACCTGGGCGGCGGCACCTACGACATCTCCATCCTGGAGCTGGGCGAGGGCGTGTTCGAGGTCAAGGCCACCAACGGCGACACCCACCTGGGCGGCGACGACTTCGACCAGCGCATCATCGACTGGCTGGTGGAGGAGTTCAAGAAGGACCAGGGGATCGACCTGTCCAAGGACGCCATGGCGCTGCAGCGCCTCAAGGAGGCCGCGGAAAAGGCGAAGATGGAGCTGTCGACCACCGCGTCGACGGACATCAACCTCCCCTTCATCACGGCCACGCAGGAAGGCCCCAAGCACCTCAACGTGACGCTGTCGCGCGCCAAGTTCGAGCAGCTGGTGGACGACCTGGTGCAGCGCACCATCCCGCCCATGCAGAAGGCCCTCCAGGACGCGGGGCTCAAGCAGGCGGACATCGACGAGGTGATCCTGGTGGGCGGGTCCACCCGCATCCCCAAGATCCAGGAGGTGGTGAAGAGCTTCTTCGGCAAGGACCCGCACCGCGGTGTCAACCCGGACGAGGTGGTCGCCATCGGCGCGGCGATCCAGGGCGGCGTGCTCGCCGGCGACGTCAAGGACGTGCTGCTGCTCGACGTGACCCCGCTCAGCCTGGGCATCGAAACCATGGGCGGCGTCATGACGAAGATCATCGAGAAGAACACCACGATTCCCGCCAAGGCCTCGCAGACATTCTCCACCGCCGAGGACAACCAGCCCGCAGTGACGGTGCATGTGCTGCAAGGCGAACGGGATCAGGCGCAGTTCAATAAATCGCTGGCCAGGTTCGATTTGAGCGGCATAGAACCCGCACCCCGCGGAGCGCCTCAAATCGAGGTGGCTTTTGACATCGACGCCAACGGCATCCTGCACGTGCATGCGAAGGACAAGAAGACGGGCAAGGAGCAGAAGGTCGAGATCAAATCCGGTTCCGGCCTCTCCGAGGACGAGATTCATCGGATGGTCAATGATGCTGACCAGCATCGCGAAGAAGACAAGAAGTTCCAGGAGCTCGTGAGCGCCAGGAATGAAGCGGACGCCCTGATCTACAGGGTGCGCAAAGCCATGGCCGAGCACGGCAGTAGTGTCGGTGGTGCGATAGGAGAGATAGAAGCGGCGCTGGCAGATGCAGAGAAGGCAATGAAGGGCGACGACAAGGCACAGATCGAAGCCAAGTCGAAGGTGCTGGAAGAAGCCGGCCAGGCGCTGTTCGCTGCCTCGGCGGCGGCCGAGCAGGGCGGTGCCGCCCCGGGCCCGGATGCCGGTGCCAACAACGGCGCGCACGACGATGTGGTCGACGCCGAGTTCACCGAAGTCAAGGACGACAAGAAGTCCTGATCCGGACCCGACCCGGGACGTTGCGCAGGCAGCGTCCCGTCGTCGTTTCCCCTGGGTCCTGGCAACTGCATCGCAGCTTGTCGGGGCGCCCCGGCGCAAGAGCGGACCTGGTTCCGCTCTTCCGCTTTGACGAATCCCGACTTCCGGAACCCGATTCAACACCATGAGCAAGCGCGATTACTACGAAGTGCTGGGCGTTTCCCGCACCGCGACCGAAGAAGAACTGAAGAAGTCCTATCGCCGCTGTGCGATGAAGGACCACCCGGACCGCAACCCGGGCGACAGTGCCGCCGAAGCCTCCTTCAAGGAGTGCAAGGAAGCCTACGAGACCCTG
>JBEVLE010000124.1:0-16011 GCA_040509335.1 Longimicrobiaceae bacterium
TCGGGATCTGCCGTGTCGTGCTCCCCCTTTCCCCCGCTTGCGGGGGAGAGGGGGCCGGGGGGTGAGGGGGCCCACACCAGCGGACGCCAGCGCCAAACCCGCGTGAGGGATTTCGGCCCGAAGGGGCGAGACCCGACGGCAGTATCGTCGGGGCTCGACTCCGTTACGCACAGTTTTATCGTGCGTTACGGAGCCGAAGCCCGACCCCGGCGCCAGCCGGGGGCACGCCCGAACCAGCGGTTCACTCGCCCGGACGGTACACCCGCTCCGTGTGCCCCACCAGCTGCGACGGGTAAAAGTACACGTCGCGCAGGCTGCCGCTCGCGTACCGCCCCGCCTGGTCGTTGAAGTGCCTGGACCCCGGGTGCCCGCTCTCCCCGCCAGCGGTCACGGCACGCGCCCGCACGCTGTCGCCGAACTCCACCACGGCGACGAAGCTGTTGCCGCTGGTGCCGTAGTACCGCTTCGTCCCAGGGTAGCGGCGCGCGCCGAACGAGGCGAGCGACCCCCACTGCGCCGAGGTGAACGGCACGGGGATGCTGGGCCCCGCGTCGGTGAACGGCTGCACGATGTCGCCGGTGAGGCGCTGGAAGCGGTTGATCTCCCCCCACGGCGTCCGCCAGCTCCCGAAGTCCTTTTCCAGCCGGTCGGAGGCCGCGGCGAGGGCCCGGAGCTTCTGCTCGGAGGTGGTGCGCGTCGCCATGTAGTCGTACACGCTGATCCCCGCCGCCCTCGCGTCGGCGGCCACCTGGCCCCACAGCTCCTCGCCCCAGAACACCGCCAGCGAGGTGGCCACCGACTCCGCGGACCACCGGTAGTCCCAGTCGCGCAGCACCCCCACCTGCGGCGCCACCCGCCGCCCCAGCGGGCTGTCCGCCGGCGTGCGGCGGTCGAGCGCCTCCACCAGCGTGGGAACCAGCCGGGCGAAGGCGGGGAGGTAGGGATCGTACGCCGCCGCCTGGAGCGACTCCAGCGTGAAGTCCCTGCGACCCTGCAGCACCATCACCGCGTGGAGCCCGCGCGGGTTCTCCCCCGCCCGGTCCATGTAGCCCGGGAAGCGGTCGCGCCGGGGGCTGTCGGGGCCGGCCGCCGAGTACGGCCAGTTGTTGGTGTTCTGGATCCAGCCGACCGCCGGGTTCAGCAGGTGCGGGGCCTCGTCCACGGGGTGCAGCCCCTTCCAGTCGGTGGCGGGGTCGCTCCCGTCCACCGGGCGCGAGTAGTCGAAGCGGTCGTCGCGGCGCGGGATGAAGTGCGGGTGGAAGTACGCGATGTTGCCGTCCGCGTCCGCGAAGATGGTGTTGTTGGACGAGTTGGCGCGCAGCTCCTCCGCCACACGCCGGAACGACGCGTAGTCGCACGCCTTGGTGCGCAGGAACGACTGGCTGAGCGCCTCCACCGGCCGCTGCATCAGCGCGACGCTCACCCACTTGCCGTCCGCCTCGCGGACGATGGGCCCATGGTGCGTCCGGTACACGGTGAAGGTCCGCTGCGCGATGGCGCCGCCCGCGGTCCGGTAGGGCACCGTGACGGTGTCGGTGGCTACGGGGCGCTCCTCGCCGCCGTAGCGGTAGAAGCGGCGCCCGTCCCGCTCGGTGACCGTTTCCAGGAACTCGTCGATCACGTCCACGCCGCTGGATGTGTGCATCCACCCCGCGCGCTCGTTGAACCCCTGGTACAGGAAGAACTGCCCCCAGGTCGCCGCGCCGTAGGCGTTCAGCCCCTCGTCGCTGGTCACCTGCTGCTCGGAGCGGAAGAAGAACGAGGTGTGCGGGTTGATGAGCAGCAGCGCGTGCCCGCCGCGGGTGTTCCTGGGGGCGATGGCGAAGCCGTTGGAGCCGCCGGGCTCGCGGAAGCGCGCGGGCTCCTCCTCCGGCGCCAGGGCCACGGCGCGCCTGCCGTAGAACGCTTCCAGCTCCCGCAGCGACACCGACTCGATGTCCCCGCCGATGCTCCCCTCGCTGAAGGACAGCGCCATCCACGGCTCGAAGCGCCGGATGACGCGCGGCGTGACCTCGGGGTGGGTGTGCAGGTAGTAGTTCAGCCCGTCCGCCCAGGCGTCCATCAGCCGTTTCAGCCACTCCGGGCTTGCGGCGTAGTGCGCCCGCATGCTGTCCGGGTGGATGAACAGCTTCATGCGCAGGTCCTGCCAGACCGCGGCCTCGCCCTCGGCCTCGGCGAGCCGGCCCATGGAGTTGAGGTAGTTGGTCTCCACCCGGTTGAAGTCGTCCTCGGCCTGGGCGTAGATCATCCCGAAGACCGCGTCGGCGTCCGTCCTGCCGCGCACGTGGGCGATCCCCCAGTCGTCGCGGGTGATGGTGACGGCCTGCGCCTGCCGCCGCCAGCGCGCGGCGTCGCCCTCCGCCGCCGGCGCCGCGGCGCCCGGGGACGCGGGGGGGGCGCAGGCGCCCAGGAGGAGCAGGAGCGCGAGCCCGCGCAGGGACGGGGCCGGCGTGGCGGTGCGGGTCATGGGTGAATGCATGCGGGGGTTCGTGGGCGGCGCGCGGCCGCGGGACGGGATCTGCGCCGGGACGCGCTCAAGCTGGCCCGCGCGCGGCCGGTCCGCAACCGGCGGCGCTCACCCCCGCCGGGCGCTCCGCTCCATCTCGCGGGCAACGTCGTTGGCGGTGCGGAACCGCTCGGGCCCGCCCATGCGCTGCAGCTCCTCGCGCGAGACCAGCGTGGTCTGCCCCTTCCGGAAGCGCGCCTTGATCTCGTCCATGTGGCGCTGGTGGTCGACGACGTCGGCGAGCGAGCCGATCTCCAGGGGCGGCGCGCCCCCCGCCGCGGCCAGGCGGCTCCGCACCCGCGCGCGGTGCGCCCGCGCCAGGGCGCCCGGCGGGGTCGTGGCCGGGTGGTACTCGCAGTCGATCTCCGGCGGCATGCTCATGGGCGAGGCCGCCAGGGCAGTGCTGGTCATGACGAAGGTGCCGTCGCCGAAGACGCTTTCCAGCTCCACCACGCGGACCGCCCTGCCGGAGAACTCGGCGTGGTACACGAAGGCGAGCACCCGGCGGTCCTCGCCCAGCATCACCCGGATCGCCGTGGGCTCGCCGATCTGCGCGCGGGTCACGGTCACGTCCTCCACGTCCCCCAGGAAGGCGAAGTCGAGCGCCGCGAACTCCCCGGTCATCTCCTCGTAGAAGGCGTGGTCCAGCCGCGGGAAGTCGCCGATGGACACCTCGCGGTAGCTGTGCGGCCCGGAGTACAGCGCCTGCATGGTGCTGCGGATGTTGCGCGCGGCCCTGCGGACGCGCCGGCGCCGGTCCAGGTACGCGGCCGCGACCAGGACGAGCAGGAGCGCGGCGGCGGCGAGCAGGTAGGTCATGGTGCCGGGTCCGGTTCGTGGCGGGGTGAACGGAAGGGTTCGGGCGTGCCCCCGGCTGCGCCAGGGTCGGGCTGCGGCTCCGTAGCAGACGCGACGACGTCGAAGGCTCCCAGGGTAAGCCGCGGAGCCCTAGCGGTAGTCCCACTGCACGACGCAGAACGACCGCAGCGAGACCCTGCGGTTGCCCAGGTACAGCGCGGAGCGCAGCCAGTCCTCCTGCTCCACACGCAGGCTGTCGCCGGGCTTCGGGGCGCCCCGCCGGCACTGGAGGAAGACGACCTCCTCGTCCTTCCAGGCGTAGGTGTCCCAGCAGCCCTTGAACCGGGCGCGCCCGTTCAGCCCGGCGATGCGGGCCAGGAGCTGGCGGGGCTCCGCTTCCTCGATGGGGCGGTTCTTCTGCTCGTCGCGGGGGACGTCGCGCCACTCGGTGAGGAACTTCCACACCTCGCCGCGGCCGCCGGAGGTGTTCACCCAGCGCCCGCTCCACCCCTCCTTTTCCAGCAGCCGCAGCACCGTCAGCTCGGCGAACAGGTGCTCGCCGTCCAGCTCCACCATCCCCGCGGCCTTCTTGCCGAAGTCGTCCGCGAAGGGCTGGCCCGTCCAGCGGGGGAGGCGCGCGAACACCGCCGGCACCTCGTGGATCGTCTTCCCCGTCGGCAGGGAGATGGGGGTCCTGAGCTCCACCCGCAGGTCGTCGCGCTCCACCACGGGCGCGAGCGCCGGGTACCACGCTGGCCGTTCCACCGGATCCGTCATCGATCTCCCGCCGGGAGGGGGCGCGCGCGCCCGGAAGTGTGCCGCGAGCCTGCGAAGATGCCTGCGGCGTCGGCTCCGCCGCAAGCGGCGCCGGGCTCGTGGCCGCCCGCCCGCGTCAGCGGGGGTCCGGGCAGGGCGCGGGCGCAGGCGTCCGGGGATCCACGGACTCGTCCTCCAGCCGGATCCGCAGCCCGCCGCCGCGGCGGACGAGGAGGCCGGTGTACGAGATCACCAGCGGCGGCGCGCCCGGGCAGGTGCCCCACGCGAACAGGCCGGTGACGACCACCGCGTCCGGGCCGGCGGCCTCGTAGGACAGGTCGCGCCACTCGAAGCTGCGCGGCGGGGCCCACTCCGCGCCCGCGTACCGGGAGCGGATGGCCTCGTACGGCTCGAACTCCTTGCGGCCGTTGCCCACGAAGTAGGCGCCCGCGCTGTCGTAGCGCGCGGCGATGGCGGCGCGGTCGCCTGCGAGCAGGTCGCGCGCGTACGCGTCCATGAACGACCGCGCCTCGTCGGCCACGCCCCGCGGCGGGGCGGACGGCGCGGCGGGCGCGACGGCGCACGCGGCGGCGAGCGCCAGCAGGACCGTGCCCATGAGCTTTCCCACGCACCGGATCATACGCGCTACCCGAAGCGCTTCGCCGAACGGGCGCGGGCCTTCTGTGCCTCCTCGGCGCGGTCCCGGGGCGACGCCTTGACCTCGATGGAGTCGACCAGGCGCCGGGCCGCGGCGGCCACCTCGTCCACCGCGCGGTTGAACGCCTCCTCGTTGGCGCGCGACGGGTGCGTCATCCCGCTCAGCTTGCGCACGAACTGGAGCGCGGAGGCGCGGACCTCGTCGTCCGTGGCGGGGGGCTCGAAGTTGGCCAGCGTCCGGATGTTCCTGCACATGGATCCTCGCGGGTGCGGGGGATGGGCGCGGCGCGTCAGGCCGTGCCGTCGTGCGCCCGGTGCAGCTCGGCGACGTCGAGCTTCTTCATGCGGAGCATGGCTTCCATGGCCCGCTGCGCTCCCGGCGACCCGGGGTCGGCCATCATCTCCTCCATCCCGGCGGGGACCACCTGCCACGACAGGCCGTAGCGGTCCTTGAGCCAGCCGCACTGCTGGGCGCTCGGGTCGCCGCCCTCCGAGAGCCGCTCCCAGTAGTAGTCGATCTCCTCCTGGGTCTCGCACCGGACCTCCAGGGAAACGGCCTCGTTGAAGGTGAACGCCGGCCCGCCGTTGAGCGCGGTGAACGCCTGTCCGTCCAGCTCGAAGGCCACCGTCATCACCGAGCCCGCCGGCCGGTGGTGCACCTCGAACCCCGCGGTCCCGTAGCGGGTGATCGTCGTGATGCTCGAGTGGGGGAAGATCCCGGTGTAGTAGCGGGCGGCCTCCTCGGCCTCGTCCGCGAACCACAGGCAGGGGGTGATCTTCTGGGTCGTGGCCATGCGTCCTCCCGGGCGTAAGGGGTGGTCGGTGGAACGGGGCCGGTCTCGCCGGCCGCGCCGTGCTTCACGGCGAGCGCGCAGCCAGGGCCGCCCGCAGGGCCAGGGCCCCGAGGACGAGGGACAGGGCATGAACCGGAAGCCGCCACCAGCGCGGCACGGCCGGGGGATACCGGACGTGCCGCGGGGCGGGCGGCGCCGTGCGCGCCCAGGCGAGGAACGCGTCGCCCACCGGGAGGTACCCGCCCGCGTACCGCCGCCGCCCGGCGATCTCGACGGGGAACCCCAGCACCTCCGCGGCCGCCAGCAGGGTGGCGCCCAGCTCCTCGTCCCCGTTGGCGATCGCGGCCCCCGCTCCGACCACGGTGGCCGGCCCGCCGAACCCGAGCACGATCGGTCCGGAGTCGATGTCGCCCCGGCCGTCCACGCCGTGAGGGTACTCCCGCACCCCGGGCACGCCCCAGGCGTAGTCGACGAAGCCCCGGCGAAGCGCCTCGTACTGCTCCCTGGCGAGAACCGGGTCCACGTCCACCAGGACGTAGCTCAGCAGGGCCAGGCTCTCGCCCCGGGCGCCGCCCAGCGGCATGCCGTCGGCGGAGCGCGCGGCGTGAGGGATGGCGCCGAGCCCGGGATCGCGCCGCCCGCGGACCGCCCTCACCCACCGGGCGATGACGGGCCGGTAGCGATCCCCGAACGCGGAGCCGCAGGCCGCGAGCCCCGCGACCCCCACCGCCGTGTCCGCGGGCCACGCCGCCTCCGGGTACGAGGCCAGGAACGGGCTCGCGCTCCCGGAGAGCGCCGCCGCGAAGCGGTCGCAGTCCCGCTCGTACTCGCCCAGGTCGAACGGCGCGGGGCCGCCCGCGCCCGAGGCGCGCAGGACGGCGCCGCGCAGGTACAGCGACCACGACGCGTAGAACGCCCCGTACTCCGGCTCCATCTCCCGCTCGAACGACGCCTTCGCACGCTCGGAACCGACCTGCGCAACGGCGGCGCGCGCCGCGCGGAGTGCCTCGCCCCGGCGCGCATCCCCGGGCGGGAGGGCCCGCGCGACCTGCGCCGAGGCCAGCCCGTACAGCGCCCAGGTGAAGACGTAGCCTTCGGGAAACGCGGACTGCATGCGCTCCGCCCCACCCTCCTCGAGCGACTTCGCGAGGAAGCGCAGCTGCGCCACCGCCGTGTCCACGCGGTCCGGCTCGTAGAGGCGCCGGTTCAGGACCGCCAGCCCCAGCACCGCGGCCGCGGAGGCCGCCACCACCACGGACCGGACGAGTGCGGAGGAGCGTCCGATCCCTCGCGGCCGGGCGGGTGCGTCACGCCGGGGCATACTCGAGCGACACCGTGCCCGTCTTCTCGTACACCCGGTGCTTCACCAGCCTGAGCCCGGCCCGCTTCGCCGGGGAGGGAAGCAGCGGCACGCCGCCGCCGAGCAGCACGGGGATCACCGCGACCTCCACCGCGTCCACCAGCCCCAGCCCGAGCAGGCTGCGGAAGAGCGTGCCCCCGCCGAAGAGCCAGATGTCCTTGCCGGGGCTCGCCCGGAGCGAAGCCACCGTCGCCGCGGCATCGTCCGAGACGACCACGCCCGGGCAGTCCGCCTGGCGGAGGGTGCGCGAAAAGACGTACGCCTTCATGCCCGGCATCCCCCCGCCGCCCATGTGCCGCGTCGCCTCGTAGGTGTTCCGGCCCAGGAGGACGGTGTCGAAGCCGCCCATGAGCGCCCGGAAGTCGATCTCCGGGTCCATGACGATCCAGTCGCTCTCGCCGCTGGGGCCGGCGATGTACCCGTCCAGGCTCGCCGCCACCGAGTATCGGACGCGTCTCATGGGGCCTCCTTCGGGCTGCGCGGAGGGGAGGCCCCGGCACCGGAGCCCCGCGCCTCCAGTGTACGGATCGCGCGCAGGCACGGCCAGAGGAGCGCGGCGCCGCCGACGCCGAAGGCGCAGTCGACCAGGCGCCAGTAGAACGGGATCCCGCGCACCGCGCCGGCGATCAGCGCGAGCGGGACCACCCCGGCGCACGCGACCAGCCCGAAGGTGACGACCCAGACGTTGCGCACCGGGTCGCGCAGCGGCCCCACGAACGCGACCGCGATCGCGAGGTGCGCGAACGCGAGCCAGTCCGTGCCGTAGGCGAGGAAGGGATAGCGGGCGTTGGTGTCGGCGAGCGCGTCGCGGACGGTCACCAGCCACCCGACCACGCCCTGCACGTCGCCCGGACGCGCCGCGCCGGCGCCCAGGACGCCGGTCAGCCAGCGCAGCTCGGCCTCCAGCGGAAAGGCAGTGAGGCCGCTGAGCACCAGGCCGGCGATGAACGCCAGCAGGAGCACGCGGACGCGCCGCTCGAGGCGCTCCGCGTCAGGCCGCATGGACATCCGCCCCCGCGGGCGGGCCGCCGCCCCGCAGCCGCCCGACGATGGCGGCCACGTGCAGCGCGGTGGTGTCGAGCGCCGGGAGACCGGCGACGACCTCCGCGCGGAGCAGCAGCGGCAGCTCCGTCCCGCCGAGGATCACCCCGTCGATCCCCTCCTCGTCCCGCAGCCGGCCGACCAGCGACGTGAGCCGCTCGCGCGTCTCGTCGCGGAAGTCGCCCCGGAGGAGCTCGCCCACGTAGCGGGCGTGGATCCAGGCCCGGTCCCCGTCGCCCGGCGGCGCCACGGAGATCCCCCTGCGCTCGAACACCGCGGGGTAGAAGGGCCCCTCCATGGTGAAGCGCGTGCCGAGCAGCGCCAGCCGGCGCAGCCCGCGACGCCGGGCCTCGTCGGCGCACGCCTCCACGATGCTCACCAGCGGCACCGGCGACAGCGCCGCGAGCTCGTCGAACACCAGGTGGGGCGTGTTCGCCGTCATGGCGGCGAAGTCGGCGCCCGCCCCGGCGAGCCGGCGCAGCGACGCGAGCAGGTACTCCACCAGCGCCGCCCGGTCCGTCTCGACCAGGCGCAGCGCCAGCTTGACGTCCAGGCTGTCGATGACGACGGCCGGCGCGGTGGACGGGTCCTCCCGCTCCCACGCCTCCAGGATGCGGCGGTAGTAGTCGATGGTGGACTCGGGGCCCAGCCCGCCGACGATCCCGACTCTGCTCATCTCGTGGCTCTCCTCCGGCCCGGGGGTGTCGGCGGCGGCGACCAGACCATGTCGCCCCCCGTCACGGACGGGGAGCATCCGTCCCTCCCGCCGCGCGAAGCGCCGAAAGCCGTGCCTGGACGGCGGCCCGCCGCGGAGCCCGCGCGGGCGCGCGCTGCAGGTACCCGGCGTACGCGTGCTGCGCCTCGCGGGGCCGGCCCAGCCGTTCCAGGACGCTCCCCCACTGCGCGTACGGCTCCGCGTAGTTGGGGGCCAGCGCGATCGCCGCCCGGGTCTGCTCCTCGGCGCGCGGGAGCTTGCCGGCGCGCAGCAGGGCGCCCGCGAAGGCGAAGCGGAACACGGGGTCGTCCGGGCTCAGCTCCAGCGCCTGCTCGTAGGCGCGGACGGCCTCGTCGTGGTCTCCCCGGGCGCTCGCCAGGTCGGCGAGCGCCGCGTGGGCGGGCGCGAAGCCCAGGTCGTCGAGCAGCGCGCGCGCGAACGCCTCCCGCGCCCGCGCCGGATCGCGCTGCGACAGGTGGAGCAGGCCGATGCCGTACTCCAGCATGGCCTTGGACTCGTAGATGCCGACCTGCCGCGTGGCGTCCCGCTCGCGGAGCGCGCCGACCATGACCGTCATCTCGCCGAGAGCGTCCGCGAACCGGCCGGCCGACACCAGCGCGCAGGCCCTGTCGAAGCGGACCCCCGGGTTGTTCCGATCGTTGCGGATGGCACGCTCGAAGAATTCGATCGCCTTGGGGAGGTTCCCGGTGGCGTATTCGAGCCACGCGCGCGTGCGGTTGTCCTGCCTCCACCGGCCGGGGAGCTCGTCGTACAGCACGGCCTCCAGCCCCCGGTGGACGAAGGGGTTGCGCATGTAGGCGAGGTTCAGAAGCGAATCGGCCCGGACGACCTCGGGGCGCTCCCGCGCGCGCTCCGGGCTGCGGATGTACTCCTCCCAGCGTCCCAAGTTGCGCATCCAGAAGGCGGCCCACTGCCCGAAGAGCGGCTCCGCGCGCTCGGGGGCCAGCCGGGTGGCCCAGTAGAACGCCGCCTGGGCCTCGGCGGGATCGGAGCGGAACTTGGCCGCGCCGAAGTCGAAGTAGGCCTCCCAGTCGTTGGCGTCCGCGCCCGCGGGCAGCGCCGGCCGCGCCGGGACGCCCTGCGCCGCGGCGGGCACCGGGACCGCCGCGCACCAGGCGAGCACGGCGAGGAGCAGGAGGATCGGGTACGTCCGGGGATGTGATCGCATGGCGGATCGTGTGGATGGCGGGCGCCGCGGCTTGACCCGCGGGCTCCGGGGTGGGAGGGAAGCGCGGCCGCGCCGCGCGGACCGCCTCTCAGCCGCCGAACAGCTTCTTCAGCAGGCTGAAGCGCGGATACCCCGGGTTCGCGCGCGCCGCGTCGCGGACGCTGGAGTCCTCGTCCGCGCCCAGGCGCTTGAGCGTTTCCGGGCGGGTCCCGGCGTGCGCCGCCACGGCCTCGCGCACGCTCCACTCGGCGTCGGCGGCGAGCGCCTCCAGCGTCTCCGGGGGCGTGGCCGCGTGGGCGGCGACGGCCTCCCGCGCCGAATCGTCCGCGCTGGCGGCCAATTGCGCGAGCAGGGCCGGCGGGGCCGCGGGATGCCTCGCCAGCGCCTCGTCGAAGTCGCCGCGCTCCGACCGGACGCGCTCGCCGTTCAGCCGCGCGACCTCCGCCAGCACGTCGGACGGGGTGGCGCGGTTCCCCGCCAGCGCCTCCAGGACGCCGTCCACGTCGGACGCGCCGAAGTCGTCCTCGTCGCCCGCGAAGTCGTCGGACAGGCGGTCCGCCACCCGGGCGGCGACCGTCCGCAGCACCGCCGGCGGCGCCTGCGGGCTCCCCGCGATCCTTTCCAGGATCCAGCTCCGCCCCGTTTCCGCGAGGTCCGGCCAGAGCGCCGCCGGGAGCGAGGGGTTGTCCAGCACGTCCGCCGCGAGCGACTCGTCCGTCGCCGCCAGCCGCCGCAGCGTGGCCTCGGGGGTGCGGGGGTGCCGCGCCACGGCCGCGCGGACCTCGCCGTCCAGGTGGTGCGCGAGCTCGTCGAGCCGCTCCGGCGCGGTCGCGGGATCCTCGGCCACGTGGCGGGCCCACCTGCGCGAGCCGGGCTCCCGCAGCAGGTACCAGGTGCGGGTCGCGGGCGCCGGGTGCAGCACGTGCCACAGGTCGTCGGGGAGGTACGCCGCGCCCGAGCAGTACTCGCACGTCACCACGCGCGCGCTCCCGTCCACCCGCAGCACGCCGCCGCACGAGGGGCAGTTGAACGCGACCGGCCGCGCGGCCGCGCGCGGCGCCACGACCTCCGCGCCGCCGGGAGCGGGGAGCTGCATCTCGTCCTCGCCCACCAGCAGCCGGAAGCCGGAGATCGCGAACGCGCGCGGCGGGGTCCGCAGCGGGACCCGCGCGCCGCACCCCCCGCACGCCAGGGAGCCGGCGTCCGCGCCCGCCAGCGCGGCTTCCACGGGGATGGCGGCCCGGCAGGCGTGGCACGCGGGCGGTGCGGTCTCCGCCTCCAGCTCCACCTGGCGCCCGGCCGTGAAGATGGTCGAGCTCGACAGCTCCGCGTCGCCCAGGACCGCCGCCCAGAACTCGTCGCCGAGCGCGTTGGGCTCGCCGCACGCCGGGCACGCCAGCCGCGGCGCCAGCGCGTTCAGCGGCAGCGCGCCGCCGCACCGGTTGCACCAGGAAAGGATCCGTACGGCGATGGATCGCATGAGGGGAAGTGCGGGTGATCGGTGGGAGGGTGCGGGAGCGGCGTCCACGGGGGAGGGTTACCTCACCACCACATCGATCTGCCCCTCTGCGCCAAGTAGTCCGTGTCGGCTCGCGGTGGTGGAGCCAAGAAGCCAGGTGTCTAAACTCGCCTTTTCAGACCTGCGACCCGCTAGCCCGGCAACCACTCTGAGAGCATCGAATTGCTCGCGGCTGATCACTGGCGGGTTGCGTGTAGCTGGCAGTCTACCAAACACCTCTCTCATCATCCTCTCGGTGATAATGGGTGGGTGATTGAGTTCCCGGAATTCGGGATCGCAAACTAGGAAGGTGCCGCACCGACTGACGCGGGCGCGATAGAAAGCGTCCCATTTGCTGATTATCGACTGGGGATTGCCCGTAAAACGGTTCTGCGGGGTCGGTCCGGCAGTCTTCTCCAACGGGAAAGGCTCCGTTCCTGGAACCATGCAGTTGTTTGGAAGCGGAAGGTTCTTTTTGCGGAACCAATCTGCGGCTTCCAGATGTGTATCGAAGCGGCGGAGGACCCGGAGAATGGCCGTAAGCCTCCAGTGAGGATCATGATGGCCCAAGTACTGGCCCTTGGTCGTGATATAGACCACGACATCATCCTCGCGCAAGCGAGGAGAAAACTGCCCCCCTCGACAGATGGCCGAGATGGACGGGAGCGTGGCTTCGAGATCCGGCTCACGACGGCAGGATGAGTCTATGAAGGCGGGTAATCCAAACTCGGAACTCGCCCGACGTCCACGACCCGTGTGAACCAACGGTCGATAGCTGACAAGCAAGTGGTGCTGGCAGTGTGTCATAGCTGTACGTGTCAATGACCAACGCGTTGTCGAAGTCGCTCGATCTTCGCCGGAGCGACGTATACATACTCAACCACGTAGCGGAAGAAGTCGTCGAGTAGCTCTGCGTCCCAATAATCTACTTCCTGTTCGCCACCGTGTGCCCCGAGATTGCCGACCTTGCGCATCAAGTCTGTTATCTCGGAGAAATAGCCCGGAAACGTGCCTCGTGAAACCAGATCCTTTAACTGTTCAAACAGGTTTCGGCCTTGAGCATTCTGATCACGGCAGATGAACTCAAGTGCCCTTCGAATCTGCCCAGCAAATGCGTTGGGTGCCAAGTGCCTCAGCGGCCATATTTCTTCATAAACTTCGACGATTTTCTTCGGTACCGTGAGTATCTGGCCAAGCTTGTGACCTTTGGGCAGAAGTTGACTACCGCGAGGGTATAGCCGTTTCTCCTCAAGCGATGCGTGACGGGCGTATTCAGAGAAATCGCCGAAAAGACTGACCCCTTGGCAGGTCGGACATTGATAAAGAAGATACTCGAAAGCCTCGTTGAATCGCTTTCCATCGAAATGCTCGTAGAGCTCCTGCCCTTCGTACAACGCCAATCGGCGAAGGGGTACTCGGTTGCCACAATGATAACATGGAAGGACCTCGGTTTCGTTTCCCATGAGCGTAGATTAAAGCTCGCGCCGGCTTCGTAAGTTACGTAGGTGTGACATGCCTGAGGCGTTGGTAAGCCGACACCTTCCACTGCACTCGACCTGTATTGGCGCTCCGCGCCCGGGTACGAAGATCATTGCCGAAGGCTCCCTAGCGGTCCATCACCGGCAGGTAGGCGCGCCACGGGCCCACGGCCTCGCGGAATTGCTTGGCCATGACGCGGGCGGTCTGCGCCACGTGCCCCAGGTCGTGCGCGACCCAGGTGGACAGCAGCTGCCGCAGCGTCACCGGGCCGAACTCCGGGTGCTCGCCCTCCAGGGCGAGCTGGGCGTCGGTCAGGCGCCACGCGGCGAGCGTGGCCAGGCTTTCCGCGCGGAGGCGCGCGAACTCGTCGAGGAGCTCGGCGAGCGGCCTGTCCCGGCTCTCGCGGAGCTGGGCGAAGCGGTCGAACGGGGCGAAGCGGC
Organism: Longimicrobiaceae bacterium; assembly: GCA_040509335.1. Lineage (GTDB taxonomy): Bacteria > Gemmatimonadota > Gemmatimonadetes > Longimicrobiales > Longimicrobiaceae > JAFAYN01. The sequence continues at coordinate 13,234 of JBEVLE010000124.1, forward strand.
GCTGCGGGCCCTGCGCGAGGATGAGCCGCGCGCGCGGGATCCAGTCGGTGCGCTCGCCGTGGACCAGGTGGCCCACGATGACGTACGGGCTCCACGTTTCCGGGCCCTCGGTCGCGTCCGTCCAGGCGGGCGGGAGGCCGGCGAGCATGGCGCGCAGGGCGTGCGGCGTGCGCTCCAGGACCGCGGTGCCGGCCGACAGGTCGAAGTCCATCCGTTCCTCTCTGGTCCGTTTGAAAAACAGCTCTGGACGACCGGTTCGGGCGTGCCCCCGGCTGCGCCGGGGTCGGGCTTCGGCTCCGTAGCAGACGAAACTACCGTCTGCAACGGAGTCGAGCCCCCGCGAAACTGCCCGCGGGGTCTCGCCCCTTCGGGCCGAAATCCCTCACGCAACTGCCTGCCCGTTCTCAACATCCAGCAGTTGCCCCCTCTCCCAGAATTGGGAGAGGGTGGCGGCTCTAAGGCCGCCGGGTGAGGGCGCCGGACCCCGCCCAATCTGGAATCCCCCGACGCCGCCTGCAAGGACGGGCGGCCGCTACGCGCCGTCCCGGAACCGGAAGGGCTCGCCTCCCACGAGCTGGTCGCTGGTGACCGTGGGGCACCAGCGCCGCTCGACGTGGGCGACGACCTGCGCGGTGCCCCAGGCGTGGCCGCGGGGGTCGCGGTGAAAGGAGTCGGTCAGGTCGCGGCAGAGCACCGGCCGCTTCCCCAGCAGCACGAGCTGCCGGATCCCGAACGGCCGGCCGAGGACGCAGAGGTTGGTGTGCACCCCCATCACGACGACGTCCCGGATCCCGCGCTCCTCCAGCAGGTTGAAGACCTCCTGGCCGTCGTCGCTCACCGCGTCCTCCGGCAGGATGTCGAATAGCGGGGTCTGGCGGGTCCAGGGCCAGGGAGGCCCGGCCTCGCCGCAGGGCTCCGGCGAGTCGCACGAGCAGGGCCCCGGGTCGGTCAGCGTCGCGGGGAGCGGCGCTTCCCCGTCGTGCTCCCAGCCCCGCCAGTCGATGGGGACCGGCGCCGGGACCCGGGGAGCCCGGACGGCGCGCGCGCGCGCCGGGGTGCCGCGGTAGAACTCCATGCACCCGCTGGGCGCGTGGACGACGAGCGCGCCCCGCTCGCGCAGCCCGGCGACGACGTCGTTCATCCGCGGCGCCATCTCGGCGACGCGGCGCGCCGCGGAAACGCAGTGGTGGGCGTCCCACATGTCGCAGACGACGACGGCCGCCCGCGCAAGATCCCGGTCCGGGCGGAGGCCGTGAAGGTGGCGCATGGGAGATCCGTGTGAAATCGGGCCCCCGCCGGACCCGGAGGCCAGGCAGGAGCCCGACCCCGCGTCAGCGGGGGCACGCCCGCCCCCCGCTGCTCGACGCCCGCCTGTCATCTAGTACCCGAGAGCGCGCTCCACCTCCCGCGCCAGCTTCTCCACGTCCGGCTTGCGCACGATGCTGTGGTGCGTGCCCGGCACCGTCCGCACCTCCAGCTCGCCCCGGACCACCTGCTCCCAGCCGTAGGACTTCTTGGCGAAGAGCCGGTTCATCACGCCGCGCTTGCCGGCGCGGATCAGGGTGACGCGCCCGCCGTAGCTTTCCGGGCGGTACTCGTACATCGCCTGCAGGTTGATGCGGAAGATGCCGTACATGTGCTGCATCCGCGCCAGGTCCATGTCCTTGGGCAGGTTCCCCGTGGCGCGCGCCGTTTCCAGCATCTGCCGCAGGTACACCACCTCGCCCTCGGCCCGCGCCTCCGGGTCCGCCGTGGGCAGCCGGTCCGCCGGGAAGCCAAGGTCCTGCGCGAACAATTGCACGATGCGCAGCTCGTTGCCCGGCATGCTGCTTTCCGGCTCGTTGAGCCACGGCACCTGCGAGTCGATGAGCACCAGCGACTCCACCGTCTCGCCCTCGGCCTCCAGCAGCCGCGCCATCTCGAAGGCGACCACGCCGCCCATGGACCACCCGCCCAGCCGGTACGGGCCCGAGGGCCGCATCGCGCGGATGGACGCCAGGTAGTCGCGCGCCATCTCCTGGATGGTCCAGTTGGGCTTTTCCCCCTGCTCGATCCCGCGCGAGCGAAGGCCGTACACCGGCTGGTCCTCGTCCAGGTGCTTGACCAGCCCGGAGTAGGACATCAGGCCGCCGCCCACCGGGTGCACCAGGAAGACCGGCGGGCGGCTCCCCTTGAAGCGCAGCGGGAACATCAGCGGCATCTCGCTCCCGCCGCTGCGCACCTCCTGGGCGAGGAGCTCCACGGTGGGCGCCTTGAAGAGCGCCGCCACGGGGAGACGCACCCCGGTGGCCTCCTTGAGCTTGGCCATGATCTGCACCCCCAGCAGCGAGTGCCCGCCCAGCTCGAAGAAGTTGTCGTGCAGCCCCACCCCGGTCACTCCCAGCACCTCCTCGAAGAGCGCGGTGATGGTTTCCTCCAGCCCGTCGCGCGGGGCCTCGTACGCCTCCGCCCGCTCCAGGGCGGTGCTCTGCGGCCGGGGCAGCGCGCGCCGGTCCACCTTGCCGCTGGGGGTCAGCGGAAGCTTCTCCAGCGCCACGAAAGCGGCCGGCACCAGGTACTCCGGGAGCCGTCCGGCCAGGTACGCCCGCAGCTCCGTGGCGACGAGCTCCGCGCCCTCCCGCGGGACCACGTAGGCCGCCAGCCGCCGGTCGCCCGGCACGTCCTCCCGCACCGTCACCACCGCCTCGCCCACCGCCGCGTGCTCCAGCAGCACCGCCTCGATCTCCCCCGGCTCGATCCGGATGCCGCGCACCTTCACCTGCACGTCCAGACGCCCCA
>JBEVLE010000125.1:0-12075 GCA_040509335.1 Longimicrobiaceae bacterium
GGCGGCGAGTTCGCCGCCGCCCTGCGCGCCGCCCTGGACGAGGCCGCCGCCTGGGCGCCGGAGTGGATCCTCCTGTCCGCCGGCTTCGACGTCCTGGCCGGCGACCCGCTCGGCGGCCTCGCCGTCGCCCCCCACGACGTGCACGGCCTCACCCTCCTCCTCCGCGAAGCCGCCGACCGCCTGTGCGGCGGCCGCCTGGTTTCCGTGCTGGAGGGCGGCTACGACCCCGCCGCCACGGGCCTTGCCGTCGTGCAGCACCTGCGCGCGCTCGCGGGCCTCCCCGCGGCGTGAAGAACGGCAGTGCGAAAGTGCGGGAGTGCGAAAGTGAACGGCAGTACGAAGTACGTGAACAGCGACGGCCGTGTCGTTCGCAGTTCCCGCAGTATCCCCCAGAATCTGTTCGGGGGGAGACTCGCCGGCGGTTTGGCGAGGCTCACCCCCGGCGGAGGGAGACAGCCGGCAGTTTGGCTGGCTCCCGGAGCCCGCGCAGGAGACGGACGGCAGTATCGTCCGGCTCCGTAGCGGCCCGTAACGACTGGCGAGCCCAAATCGCTCCCGGTATACTTTCCGGCATGCCTTTCTTCCGCGCCACCGACACTCCGGGCGGCCCCTCCATGCTCGACCTGGTGCGCCTGAGCCCCGCGCCGGTGTTCCCGCCCGGGGGGGAGGAGCTGTACCGCCAGATCGCCCGCCTGGTGGAGCTGGAGCCGGGCAGGGAGGTGCTGGACGCGGCGTGCGGGCGGGGCGTTTCCACGCTCTTCCTGAGCTCCACCTACGGCGTGGACGCCAGCGGGGTGGACCCGGACGAGAGCCTGATCCGCGAGGCCGACGCGCGCTCGCGCGAGCAGGGCACCGAGGGGCGCGTCACCTTCCAGGCGGGGTCGCTGGACGACCTTCCGTACCGCGACGCCATCTTCGACGTCACCATCGGCGAGATCGGGCTGGCCGCCTCCGTGGACCCCGGCGCCGCCGTGCGCGAGCTGGTGCGGGTGACCCGGCCGCTGGGCTCCGTGGTGCTGGTGCAGCTCATCTGGACGGGGAACGTGGACCCCCGGCGCCGCGACATCCTGGTGCGGCACCTGGGCGCCCGGCCCATGATCCTGGTGGAGTGGAAGCAGCTGCTGCGCGACGCGGGCGTGGTGGACCTGGTGGTGGAGGACTGGTCCGACGCGCCCTCGCCCTTCCGCCCGGCCGCGCCCTTCCACGACTTCGCGGAGATGTTCACCCTGCGCGAAAAGGTGCGCATCCTGCGGCGCGCGCTGGGGCGCTGGGGGTGGAGCGGGGTGCGCGGCGCGCTGGTCCGCGAGCGCGAGGTCCACAACCTGCTCACCCGCGAGCGCGCCCTGGGGCTCTCGCTCATCAAGGGCACCCGCTGGCTCCCCGACGCCGGGCCCGCCGCCCCCCGGGGGTAGCCGCCCGCCCGCACACGACCCACAACCGGAACCGCCCGATGGCCGTCGTAGAAGAGACCGTGTCGCTCACCGCCGAGACCGTGTCCCGCGTGCAGCAGGAGCTGCGGGAGCGCGGGCTGGACGGCTGGCTGCTGTACAACTTCCGCGGGAACAACCCCGTCGCCTCCGACATGCTGGGGCTCCCCGCCATGACCCGGCGCTACTTCGTGCTGGTGCCGGCGGAGGGGAAGCCCGTCGCCATGACGCACCGCATCGAGCAGCAGCCCTGGCGCGGGTGGATCGGCGAGAACCGCCCGTACAGCACCTGGCGCGAGCTGGAGGCCGGGCTGGGCGAGCTGCTTCGCGGGGTGAAGAAGGTGGCGCTGGAATACAGCCCGGGCGACGCCGTGCCCTACGTGGACCGCGTCCCCGCCGGGGTGCTGGAGATGATCCGCGCCACCGGCGTGGAGCCCGTCACCTCCGCCGACCTGGTGAGCACCTTCTACGCGCGCTGGAGTCCCGGGGGCGAGGCCGCCCACCGCCGCGGCGCCGTGGCGGTGCAGGAAACGGCGCACGCCGCCTTCCGCCGCATCGCCGCCGCCGTCGGGGCGGGCGAGCGCGTCACCGAGTGGGGGGTCCGCGAGTGGATCCAGGGCGAGCTGGCGCGCCGCGGGCTCACCGTGGGCGCGGACAGCATCGTGGCGGTGAACGGCAACGCCGCAAACCCGCACTACGGCCCCAGCGCCGACGACCACGCCGAGATCCGCCGCGGCGACCTGGTGCTCATCGACCTGTGGGGCAAGGAAGGGGCGGCCGACGCCGTCTACGCCGACCAGACCTGGATGGGCTACGTGGGCGAGGAGGTGCCCGAGCGGTTGGCCGCCATCTTCGCCGTGGCGCGCGACGCCCGCGAGGCCGCCGTGGCGCTCCTGCGCGAGCGCTGGGAGGCCGGCGACGAGGTGTACGGCTGGGAGGTGGACCAGGCGGCGCACGACGTCATCGCCGCGGGCGGCTACGCCGAGCAGTGCATCCACCGCACCGGCCACTCCATCGACCGGGAATTGCACGGCTCCGGCCCCAACATCGACAACCTGGAGACCCGCGACACCCGCCTCCTCATCCCCGGCGTCGGCTTTTCGGTGGAGCCCGGGCTGTACTTTCCCGGCGACGTGGGCTTCCGCACCGAGGTGGACGTGTTCATGGGACCCGACGGGCCCGAGGTGACCACCCCGCGCCCCCAGCGGGAGGTGTACGCCCTTCTCGCGGGGCAGCCGGCGGCCTGATGGCGGACCGGAGGTCGGCCCCGCGCTCGCCGGTCGACCCCGAGGCCCGCGGGCTCCGGCTGCTGGGGATCGCCCACGGCGACCGGCGGCGCGGCGGGCTGTGGGAGGGGACCACCGCGGCGCGCTACGAGGCCGAGGTGGTCCGCTTCCGCGACCTGGCCGCGCTGGTGTACCCCGCGCTGCTGCGGGTGGACGCCGTGGACCAGGACGACGTGCTCGCCCACCACCGCCGCCTGGACGCCATGCTCCAGCGCGAAACGGTGGTCCCCGCGCCCTTCGGCATCGGCTTCGCGGAGGAGCGCGACGTGGTGCGCTTCCTCCGCGAGCAGCACGACGCGCTGGTGGACGCGCTGGGGCTCGTGGAGGGGCGGTGGGAGTTCCGGCTGCACATGGTCCCCGCGTCCAGGGACTTTCCCGAGGCGCTGGCGCTGGACCTGGCGACGCACGCGTACGCCGAGCTGCGCAGGGCCTCGCACGCCGCGCTCCCCTTTCCGCGCGGCGAGCCGGGGTCGTTCAGCGCCGCGTTCCTGGTGGAGCGGGTGGGGACGCGGGCCTTTCTGGAAAAGGTGGAGGAGCTGGACCGTGCCAGCCCGGACCTGTCGCTGGACGCCACCGGGCCCTGGCCCGCCTACGACTTCGTGCACGTGCGCTTCCAGGATTAAAAGGTCTTGCGGGTACGGGCCGCTCCGGAGCCGGACGATACTGCCGTCCGTCTCCTGCGCGGGCTCCGGGAGCCACGGGAAACTGCCCCCGTGTCTCCCTCCGCCGGGGTGAGCCAGCCGAAACTGCCCGGCTGTCTCCCCCCGGACAGATTCTGGGGGATACTGCGGAAACTACACCTCCACTTCCCACCCTTCACCCTCCCTCCCCCCATGGCCATTCGCGAAGGCCGCTGGGACTGCACCAGCTGCGGATCCACCGGCGTCCTCGGGCGGCACGTGGACTGCCCCGGCTGCGGCAGGCCGCGCCCCGAGGGCACCCGCTTCTACCTGAGCGACGACGCGCCCGTGGTCGTGGACCCCGAGCGCCTCGCGGAGGCGCGCGCCGGCGCGGACTGGGCGTGCGCCCGGTGCGGCGGAACCAACCGCGCATCGCTCGCGGAGTGCGGCGGCTGCGGCGCCCCGCGCGAGGGCGCCGCCCCCGCGCCCCCGGAGCCCGCGTCGCCCGTCCCGTCCGCGGAGCCCGTGGCCGCCACGCCCGCTCCCCCGGCCGACGCCGCCGACCTCCCGGCGGGCGCCACGGATGCCGTGTCCGCTCCGATCGGGCTCGAGGCGGCCATCGCGGCGCTCCCCGCCGCCGAGGTCCCGCCCGACCGGGGCGCCGCGCCGCCGCGTCCCCCCACGTGGCCGCTGGGGCTGGCGCGCGCGCGGAAGCGCGACTACGCGGTCACGCTGCCATTCATCCTGCTCGCCGTGTGGGTCGGCATCGTGCAGGTGGCGCGGTACCGGGAGTCCATCCGCATGCACCCGGCCGTGGTCGTGGACAAGGAGTGGAGGCGGTCGCTCTGGATGCAGCGCCACGACACCGTGGAGGAGGCGTTCTGGACGGTTCCCGAGAGTGCCGTGGTGGTGCGCAAGGAAAAGCAGCTGCACCACCATGAGCGCGTACGGACCGGCTATCGCGAGTCCACCCGCAGCGTGCCCACCACGACGACGGTGCAGGACGGGTACGACGAGGTGGAGACGCCGGTCACCGAGCGCGTGCAGACGGGGAGCACCTCGTACACCTGCGGACAGAAGGACCTGGGGAACGGGTACTTCGAGGACGTCACCTGCAGCCGGCCCGTGTACGAGAGCCGCACCGCCACCCGCACCGAGCGCCGGGCGCGCGAGCGCGAGGTGACTTCCTACGAGACCGTCACCCACCAGGTGCCGGTGTACGAGGACCGGCCGGTGTACGCCGACTGGTACGTCTACCGGGTGCCGCGTTGGCGGATCTCCGACTCCATCGTGTCCGCCAGCCGGACGGCGGTGCCCGCCTGGCCCGCGCTCCCGGCCCGGGACAGCACCCGCTACCGGCTCTACGACCGCAAGCAATGGATCCTGGTCACGGTGGTGAACGGGGCCGGCGAGCGGGTGAAGATCGAGGTGGACTCCGCCACGTGGAAGCGGTTCCGGCCCGGGCAGCGGGTGGCGTACCGCGTCCCCGACTTCCTGCGCATCGACCTCCTCCCCGCGGACAGCCTCCCGGAGTGCCGCAGCTGGCACGCCGGCCGCGGCGAAGCGCCCCCCGCCTCGCTCGGCTGTTCGCCGCGGAGGGCGCGCGCCCGGTAGACCCGGGCGCCCCTCCCCTTGACACCCCCGCCATCTTTGGGCGCCCGGATCGTCCCGTCCACCGCGAGCAGACCGCCCATGCGCCTGGAAGCCGAAGTCCTCGTCCTCCGCACCCGCCACGCCTTCCACATCGCGCGGCAGGCGGCGCCGCCGGAGCGGCGCGACGTGTGGGTGCGCCTGCACGACGGCGACGGCTTCGAGGGGTGGGGCGAGGCCCCCGCGACCCCGTTCTACGGCGAGACCGCGGACACGGTGGCGGCCGTGCTCCCGCTCCTGGGCGCGGCGCTGGAGCGCGCCGCCGATGGCGACCCGTTCGCGCTGGAGCGCATCGACGCGGCGCTCGCCGCCGCCATCGGGCGGAACCCGGCCGCGAAGGCGGCGGTTTCCGCCGCGCTGCACGACCTGGTGGGAAAGCGGCTGGGGGTGCCGGTGTGGAAGCTGTGGGGGCTGGACCCCGCCGCCGCGCCGCTCTCGTCGTTCACCCTCGGCATCGACGAGCTGGACGCGATGCGCGACAAGGTCCGCCAAGCCGCGTCGTACCCCATCCTCAAGATCAAGGTGGGCTCGCCGCGCGACGAGGAGATCCTGCGCATGATCCGCGACGAGGCGCCCCACAAGACGCTGCGCGTGGACGCCAACACCGGCTGGACCGCCAAGCAGACCCTGGCCGCCCTGCCCATGCTGGCCGAATTCGGCGTGGAGTTCGTGGAGCAGCCGCTCCCCAAGCACGACCTGGCGGGGCTGCGCGAGGTCCGCGAGCGATCCCCGCTGCCCATCATCGCCGACGAGTCGTGCGAGACCGCCGCCGACGTGGCCAAGCTGGTGGGCGTGGTGGACGGCGTGAACATCAAGCTCGCCAAGTGCGGCAGCCTGCGCGAGGCCGTCCGCATCGTGCACGCCGCCCGCGCCCACGACATGCGCGTCATGCTGGGCTGCATGGTGGAATCCACCCTGGGCATCGCCGCCGCGGTGCAGCTCGCCCCGCTGGTGGACTACGTGGACCTGGACGGCGCCGCCCTCCTCGCCGCCGATCCCTTCTCCGGCCCCGGCCTGGAGCCCGACGGCCGCCTCCGCTTCAACGCCGAGCCCGGCCTCGGCGTGACCCGGCGCGAGGAAGCCCGAGCCACCCGACGCACCCCCGCGTGAGGGATTACGGCCCGAAGGGTCGAGACCGCGCCGCACCCCAGTTCAAAGGTGCTGGCGCGGGCTCGACTCCGTTACGCAGCGTTGTTTGCTGCGTTACGGAGCCGAAGCCCGACCCCGGCGCCAGCCGGGGGCACGCCCGAACCCTGCAGTCCGTCTTCTGAAACGTGTTCGTAGAAGTCGCCCTCCCGCTCCCCGTCCTGCACACCTTCACCTACGCCGTCCCCGAGGGGATGCGCGAGGCGGCGGTGCCGGGGGCGCGCGTGCTGGTGCCCTTCGGGCGCAAGGAGCGCATCGGGTGGATCGACCGGGTGGCGGAGGCGCCGCCCACGGGGCGCATCCTCCCCATCAACGGGGTGCTCGACGCCGTCCCGTCGGTGCCGCCGAGCCTGCTGAAGCTGGGGCGCTGGATCGGCGACTACTACGTGGCGCCGCTGGGGCAGGTGCTGCGCACCGCGCTCCCCGCCGCGCTCTGCGACTCGTCCACCGACTACGTGGAGCTGGTGGAGTCGCCGGAGCGGCCGTACGAGCCGGCGGGGGAGCTGGATGCCAAGGTGCTCGGGTGGCTGCGGACCAGGGAGGGGCCGCAGGCGGTGTCGCGGATGCGGCGCGAGTGCGGCGACCGCGTGTGGTGGCCCACCATCCGCCGGCTGGAGGAGGCCGGGGTGGTGCGCGTGGTCACCGAGGCGCCGCGCGCCGAGCCGGCGGTGCGCACCCGGCGCGTCCTCCGGCTGGTCGCGGAGATCCCCAGCCTGGTCGAGCGCGAGCGGGTCTTCGGGCGGGCCAAGCGGCAGCGCGAATGCTTCGAGATGGTGGAAAGCATGGGCGGCAAGGCCGAGACCGCGCAGCTCGCGGGGCCGCTGGGCTTCTCGTACCCGGTCGTCAACGCGCTGGTGGACAAGGGCCTGGCCGTGGTGGAGGAGGAGGAGTTCTCCCGCGACCCGTACGCGAGCATCGAGTCGCCGGAGGCGACGTCGTTCCGGCCGACGGACCAGCAGGCCGCGGCCATCGCCGCGCTGACGGCGGCGTCGCGCACCGCGAGCCCCGGCACCTTCCTGCTGCGCGGCGTCACCGGCTCCGGCAAGACGCTGGTGTACATCGAGCTCCTCCGCGAGGTGGTGGAGCGCCAGGGGCGCACCGCCATCGTCCTGGTCCCCGAGATCGCGCTGACCCCGCAGACGGTGGGGCGCTTCAAGGCGGTGTTCGGCGACCGGGTGGCGGTGCTGCACTCCGCCCTTTCCGACGGCGAGCGCTACGACGAGTGGCGCTCGCTGCGCGCCGGGGAAAAGCGCATCGTGGTGGGGGCGCGCTCCGCCGTGTTCGCGCCGCTGGACGACCTGGGCGCCATCGTGGTGGACGAGGAGCACGAGGGGTCGTACAAGCAGGGCGAGGCGCCGCGCTACCACGCCCGCGAGGTGGCCGTGGTCCGCGCGCAGACGGAGGGCGCCGTGTGCGTGCTCGGCTCCGCGACGCCGTCGCTGGAAAGCTGGGCCGCGGCGAAGTCCGGCAAGTTCCGCCTGCTGGAATTGCCGGACCGGGTGGGCGGGCGGCCCATGCCGCCCATCCGCGTGGTGGACCTGCGCGTGGAGCGGAAGAAGCAGGCGGCCTCCCGCGGCCCGCTCCAGGAAAAGGCCCCGGTGATCATCGCCGACGCGCTGGCCACCGCCGTGCGCGAGCGCCTCCGGGTGGGCGAGCAGACCATCCTGCTCCTCAACCGCCGCGGCTACGCCACCTTCGTGCAGTGCCGCGAGTGCGGGCAAGTGTGGCACTGCCCGGAGTGCAACGTGTCGCTCACCTACCACCGGCGGCGGGCGCGGCTCACCTGCCACTACTGCCTGCACGAGGAGGCGGCGCCCTCGCGCTGCTCCGCCTGCGGCTCGGAGGACCTCAGCTTCCGCGGCGTGGGCACCGAGCAGGTGGAGCGCGCCGTGGGCGAGGAGTTCCCCAGCGCGCGCGTGGCCCGCATGGACGTGGACACCACCTCCGGCAAGTGGGCGCACCACGAGATCCTGGGGCGGGTGGAGCGCGGCGAGGTGGACATCCTGCTGGGCACGCAGATGATCGCCAAGGGGCTGGACTTTCCCAACGTGACGCTGGTGGGGGTGATCAGCGCGGACGTGGGGATCAACCTCCCCGACTTCCGCGCCACCGAGCGCACCTTCCAGCTCATCACCCAGGTGGCGGGGCGCGCCGGGCGCGGCCCCCGGGGCGGCGAGGTGTTCGTGCAGACGGCGCTCCCCGACCACTACGCCATCACCGCCGCCACCGACCACGACTTCGTCGGCTTCGCCGCCCGCGAGCTGGACGCGCGCCGCGAGCCGCAGTACCCGCCGCACTGCCGCCTGGTGAACATCGTGGTCAGCGGCCTGGAAGAGGCCGGGACGCAGGAGGCGGCGGTGCGCGCGGCCGGGTGGCTGGACGGGCTGCTGCGCTCGCGCGGGGTGGACTCCGTCGCCATCGTGGGCCCCGCGCCGTGCCCCATCGACCGCATCCGGGGCCGCTGGCGCTGGCACCTGCTCCTCCGCTCCGAGAGCGCGAAGATGCTGGGGGAGGTGTCGCGCTTCTTCTACGAGCGCTTCGCGGTGCCCAAGGGAAAGCTGGACCTGCGCGTCGCCGTGGACCGCGACCCGGTGTCGCTGCTGTAGCTATCTTGCTGATGTCAGGCTTTGACAGATCCTGTTACGTGGATTAGTGTAGAGGAGAAGAAGCCACACACAGGAGGAGAGCGATGAACGTTTCGCTGACGCCGGAGCTGGAGCGCTACATCAACGAAAAGGTCGAGACCGGCAGCTACCGCTCGGCCAGCGAGGTAGTGCGTGAGAGCGTGCGCCTCCTGCAGCGCGTGGAGGAGGACCGGGCTGCCCGCCTGGCGGCACTCCGGTATGAGGTCGGTTTGGGACTCGCTCAGCTGGATCGCGGGGAGTCGGTCGACGGTGAAGAGGCATTCGCGGAGATCCTGAGGTCCCTGGAGCGGGACGAAGAGCTCTGAGGCGGTATGTGCTCGCTGAGGCGGCGCGACAATACTTGGCGGAGATCGCCAAGTACTATCGTGCGAACGCCGGGAAAGCTGCGGCCCACCGCACGATCTCTCGGATCCTCGACAAGTTCCGGCTGATCGCGGAAACGCCCGGCACCATAGGCCAGCGTCGGAACGAGATCGAACCGGGACTGCGCAGCTTTCCGGCCCCGCCGCACGTCATCTATTTCCGATTCGCCGGGGAAACAGTCGAAGTCGCGCGGGTCCTCCACGGAAAACGCGAGCTACGGTCGAACCTGTTCGATACGACAGGCGGCAGCTGACCTGGAACGCATCTGCCGCATCGCCTACGCCCAGGTTTGACCAATCTCGCGGCGCGCAATATCTTGAGAGAGAAGAAGCACCGGAGAAACGCCCGGTGCCGTACGCCCGGTTCACCGCGCGAGGATGCGGACATGGTCCCGGCGAGCCCCTACCACAGTACCAGCCGACGGTCCGGCCGCGGGCCTTGCTCTCCCGAGAGCGGGTCCGGGGCGGGTGTCGCCTCCAGCGGCGACACCAGGGGGAGCGCCCCGCATCCACGCGACGACCACCGAAGCCCACGCGCCATCTGAGCGCGTGGGCTTCGTCGTTTCCGAGATTCCGCGGCCGGCCCGGACGGGCCCGGACCGGCTCGCACGGGATTTGAACGGGCGGCTTCCGTATCCGGCCGGTGCGGAAGGCGCAGCTGCTCACAACCACCGAAAGGGCGTTCGCGTATGACGGATCCGTCTGTCTGCATGCCGGCGTTCGGTCCGGTCTGCCGGGGTGGGGTGGAGGACGGGGGGGGCGGTGCACCGCGGGGCCGGGGGAGGGCGGGATGAGAAAGATCCGCACCCTCCTCCTCAACGCCAACTTCCAGCCGCGCGCGGTGATCCCCGTGGAGCGCGCCTTTTCGCTGTTCTTCGAGGACGACGACGTGGGCGGCGGCGCGGGCAAGGTGGACGTCGTCCTGAACGCGCTGGAGGTGGGCACCGGCGAGATCCCCGACCCCATGAAGGTGTGGCGGAGCGTCCGGGAGGAGTTCCCCGTGCCCCTGGTGGTGGCGCTGCGCAAGATGCACAGCCCGCTCTTCGACCTGCACAACATCCCCACGGGCACGCCCAGCCTGCCGGCGCTCATCAAGCGCGACAACGGGCGCTGCCTGTACTGCCTGCGCACCGCCGACGAGCTGGAGCCCTGGAACTTCTTCACCATGGACCACATCGTCCCCCGGTGGAAGTTCCGGCACCCGCGCGAGTCGCACCGCTACGAGAACCTGGCCCTGGCCTGCCTGCAGTGCAACAACCGCAAGGGCGGACGCACGCCGGAGGAGGCGGGGATGGTGCTCCACGGCATCCCCATGGAGCCCTCGCGCTGGGACCTGGTCTCGCCCGACCTGCTGGAGTGCCAGCGGATCTTCGTGCGCTGGTGCCGCGAGGGCGGCCCCATCCCCGACGGCCTCAAGGTGGCGGCCGCCTGACGGCGGTGTGCGAAAGTAGAACGGCGGTACGAAGTACGGAGTACGGGACGGCGCCTTCGCAGGGCGCCGTTCGCCGTTCGGGGGCGGGGGTCGGCGCGGATGCGGGGCGCCGGCCGGGAGCAGCGGCGGCGGGCACGGTCCCTGCTCCCTGCGGACGCCAGCGCGATGCCGCGTGAGGGATTTCGGCCCGGAGGGTCGAGACCCGGCGGCAGTTTGCCGGGGCTCGACTCCGTTGCAGACGGTCGTTTCGTCTGCTACGGAGCCGAAGCCCGACCCCGGCGCAGCCGGGGGCACGCCCGGACCCTGCCGTTCATGCCGTCCGGCATCACCTCTCTCCCGAGATCCTCGTGAACACTGGCTTCGTCGTATTCGGCGGCACCGCGAACCCGCGCCTTGCGGACGCCGTCACGCGCGAGATGGGAGGGACCCCCGGCGCGGCGGAGGTGGAGCGCTTCCCGGACGGGGAACTGACGGTGCGGCTGGAGGAATCGGTGCGGGGCAAGGAGGTGTTCATCGTGCAGTCCACCTGCCCGCCGGTGAACGACCACCTGATGGAGCTGCTGGCCTTCGCCGACGCGGCGCGGCGCTCGGCGGCGGGGCGCATCACCGCGGTGGTGCCGTACTTCGGCTACGCGCGGGCGGACCGCCGCAACCAGCGGCGCGAGCCCATCACCGCCAGCCTGGTGGCGGCGCTGATGCAGGCGGCGGGGATCGCCCACGTGGTCACGGTGGACCTGCACACCCCGCAGATCGAGGGGTTCTTTTCCATCCCCGTGGACACGCTCTCGGCGGTGGGCGCGCTGGTGGACGACCTGCGCGGCCGTCTGGACCCGGCGACGGTGGTGGTGTCGCCGGACGCGGGGCGGGTGAAGCTCGCCACCGAGTACGCGCTGGAGCTGGACGCCCCGCTCGCCGTGCTGCACAAGCGCCGGCAGAGCGGGTCAGAAACGGAGGTGACGCAGCTGGTGGGCGAGGTGGAGGGGCGCCCCTGCCTGCTGGTGGACGACATCATCTCCACCGGGGGGACGCTGGTGCAGAGCGTGCGCGCGCTCCAGGGCGCGGGCGCCACGGAGTTCCGCGTGGCGGCCACCCACGGGCTCCTCCTCCGGGACGCGCTGGGCCGCCTGGCCGCCGAGGGCGTGGCCGAGGTCCTGGTCACGGACACCGTGCCGCTGCCGCCCTCCTCGGAAGCGTCCCCCGTGCGCGTCGCCACCGTCGCGCCGCTGGTCGCCGGGGTGATCCGCAAGCTGCTGTACGGCACCCCGCCGGCCCGGTAGCGGCGAGGGCCCTCACCCGGCTCGCTTGAGGCTCGCCACCCTCTCCCAATTCTGGGAGAGGGGGCAACTGCGGGATCCTGAGAACGGGCAAGCAGTTGCGTGAGGGATTACGGCCCGAAGGGGCGAGACCCGGCGGGGCTGTTTCCGCCGGGGCTCGACTCCGTTACGCAGCGTTGTTTGCTGCGTTACGGAGCCGAAGCCCGACCCCGGCGCCAGCCGGGGGCACGCCC
>JBEVLE010000126.1:0-2552 GCA_040509335.1 Longimicrobiaceae bacterium
TCCCGGACGTGGCGCTGTGGAACCACTACGGGCCCACGGAGGCCACGGTCAACACCACGGTGGCGCGGGTGCGGCCGGGGGAGCCGGTGAGCATCGGGCGGCCGGTGGGCAACGCGCGCGTGTACCTGCTGGATGCCAACGGCGCGCCCGTGCCCGTGGGCGTGCCGGGGGAATTGTACGTGGGCGGGGCGGGGGTGTCGCGCGGCTACCTGGGGCGGGCGGAGCTGACGGCGGAAAAGTTCGTCCCGGACCCGTTCTCGGGCGAGGCGGGGGCGCGGATGTACCGGAGCGGGGACCGGGTGAGGTGGCGGGCGGACGGGGAGCTGGAGTACGTGGGGCGGACCGACTTCCAGGTCAAGGTGCGCGGCTTCCGCATCGAGCCGGGGGAGATCGAGGCCGTGCTGCAGCGGCACCCCGAGGTGCGCGCGGCCGCCGTGGCCGTGCGCGAGGACGCCGGCGGGGCCGCGCGCCTGGTGGGCTACGCCGTCCCCGAGGCCGGCGCCTCGCCCGAGCCCGCGGGGCTGCGGACGTACCTCCTGGAGCGTCTCCCGGAGTACATGGTCCCCGGCGCGGTCGTGGTGCTGGAGCGGCTTCCGCTCACCCCCAACGGCAAGGTCGACCTGGCCGCGCTCCCCTCGCCCGACGCGCTGGCCTCCGACGACTACGCCGCGCCGCGCACCCCGGCCGAGGAGATCCTGGCCGGGATCTGGGCGCAGGTGCTCAGGGTGGAGCGCGTGGGCGTGCGCGACAACTTCTTCGCGCTGGGCGGGCACTCGCTGCTCGCCACGCGCGTGGTGTCCCGCATCCGCGCCGCGTTCGGGGTGGAGGTGCCGCTGCGCGCCGTGTTCGAGGCGCCGGACCTGGCCGGGCTCGCGGAGCGCGTGGACGCCGCGGTGCGCGAGGGCGCCGGGATGGGCGCGCCGCCGCTGCTCCGCGTCCCCCGCGACCGGCCCCTTCCCGCGTCGTTCGCGCAGCAGCGGCTCTGGTTCATCCAGCAGATGGAGCCGTCGAGCAGCGCCTACAACATGCCCTACGCCATGCGCCTGCGCGGCGCGATGGACGTGGGCGCCATGGAGCGGGCGCTGGACGCGCTGCGCGCCCGGCACGAGTCGCTGCGCACCGTCTTCGCCTTCGCGGAGGGTGTCCCCGTGCAGGTGGTGGAGCCCCCCCGGCCGAGCCGCCTCCCGGTGGAGGACCTGACCGCGCTGGCGCCGGAGGCGCGTGCGTGGACGGCGCGGGAGCGCGTCCGCGCCGAGGCCGCCACCCCCTTCGACCTGGCGCGCGGGCCGCTGCTGCGCGCCCGGCTGATCCGCCTGGACGACGACGACTGGGGGCTGCTGCTCACCCTGCACCACATCGTCACCGACGGCTGGTCCACCGGGATCCTGATGGGCGAGCTGTCCGCCTTCTACACCGCCATCGCCGCCGGGCGGGAGGCGCGGCTCCCCGCGCTCCCCGTGCAGTACCCCGACTACGCCGCCTGGCAGCGGGGCTGGCTCGCCGGGCCCGTCCTGGAGCGGCAGCTGGAATACTGGCGCGAGCGCCTGGCGGACGCCCCGCCGCTCCTGGAGCTCCCGGTGGACCGCCCGCGCCCGCCGGTGCAGAGCCCGCGCGGCGCGCACCGCACCTTCGCCGTGTCCGAGCGCGCCACCGCGGTGCTCCGCGAGCTCACCGGCCGCGAGGGCGCCACGGTGTTCATGACGCTGCTCGCCGGCTGGCAGGCGCTGCTCGCGCGCTGGTCCGGGCAGGACGACGTGCTGGTGGGCACCCCCATCGCCGGGCGCAACCGCGTGGAGACCGAGGGGCTGATCGGCTTCTTCGTCAACACGCTGGTGCTGCGCGCCGAATTGGCCGGCGCCCCGTCGCTGCGCCGGCTGCTCGCCCAGGTCCGCGAGACCACGCTCGGGGCGTACGCGCACCAGGACATCCCCTTCGAGAAGCTGGTGGAGGAATTGCACCCGGAGCGCAGCCTGGCGCACACGCCGCTCTTCCAGGTGATGTTCATCCTCCAGAACAACGAGCGGGGGAGCCTGGAGCTGGGCGGCCTGGGGGTGGAAACGCTGGGGCACGAGGGGGAGACCACCCACTTCGACCTCAGCCTGGCCATGGTGGAGGGGAAGTCGCGGCTGGTGGGCGCCGCGTCGTACCGCACCGAGCTGTTCGACGCGGACACCATCGACCGCATGCTCGCCCACTACGTCACGCTCCTGGAGCGCGCCGCCGCCGAGCCCGACCTCCCGCTCGCCGAGCTCCCCATCCTCGCCGACGCGGAGCGCGAGGAGGTGCTGGCGCGCTGGCAGGGCGCCCCGGCCGACGCGTCCGCCGGCGTGTGCATCCACGACCTCGTGGAGGCGCAGGCGCGCCGCACCCCCGGCGCCGTCGCGCTGGCCGCCGGCGAGGAGCGCGTCACCTTCGCCGAGCTGGACCGCGACTCCGCGACCGTCGCCCGCTTCCTGCGCGCCGCCGGCGTGGGGCCGGAAGTGCGCGTGGGCATCTTCCTGGAGCGCACCCCGGCGATGGTGGCCGCCCTCCTGGGCGTGCTGCGGGCCGGC
>JBEVLE010000127.1:0-5211 GCA_040509335.1 Longimicrobiaceae bacterium
ATTCGAAGGCCGACGACGAATACGACGAGTGCCTGCTGAAAGGTGCCTTCGTCGACGCGCTGCCGGTGTCGGGGGCGCCGGCGGTGGTCCGGGTGCCGCCTGCCGCGCAGCGCGACTTCGAGCTGATCGAGACGGTCCTCGTCGACAACGGGGGGTGGCAGCAGCTGACCGAGCACCTGGATCGGATGGGCGAGTCGGCGCAGTATTTCGGGTTCAAGTGGGATCGCCACGCCGTGGAAGCGGCCGTGCGGAAGGAGCCGGCGCCGTTCGGGTTGAGCCGCGGCCGCATCCGGCTGCTGCCCGGCGGCCGCATCGCCATCGAGGTCATGCCGTTCGCGCCCTTCGGCGCGCCGCGCCGTGTCGCGCTGTCCCAGGCGCCGGTGGATGCGTCCGACCCCTTCCTGTGCCACAAGACGACGCGGCGCGAGGTCTACACGACCCGCGCCGCCGAGCGCCCCGACTGCGACGACGTGGTCCTGGTCAACGAGCGGGGCGAGGTCACCGAGTCGACGATCGCCAACGTGGTCGTGCGCATCGGCGGCGCGCTCTGGACTCCGCCGCGCGAGGCCGGCCTGCTCGCCGGCGTGTTCCGCCGGCACCTGCTGGAAACCGGCGAGATCCGCGAGCGCACGCTCCGCCCCGCCGACCTCGCCGCCGCGGACGAGATCTGGCTGGTCAACTCCGTCCGCCGCTGGCGGCGCGCCGTGCTGGTGCCCTGACGCCGCTCATCCCCACAGCGGGCACGCTCCGCCACCCGCGTGAGGGATTTCGGCCCGAAGGGGCGAGACCGCGCGGCTGTTTGCGCGGGCTCGACTCCGTTGCAGACGGTCGTTTCGTCTGCTACGGAGCCGAAGCCCGACCCCGGCGCAGCCGGGGGCACGCCCACACCCGCAGTTGCCGTAAGCAGTTCCTCAGCAGCAGCACAGCCTCCCCTCGCGGATCGTCGCCCGCCCCTCGCGGAACAGCAGACCCGCGATCAACACCCCGATCACCGGGTCCGCCTGCCACAGCCCGAAGCGCTGGTTGAGCCCCAGCCCGGCGAGCACGGCCACGGACATCCCCATGCACGCCAGCGTCTGCCGCGAATCCGCCGCCAGGCTGCGGCTCCCCAGGCTCTCCGCGGTTCGCCGCTTCGCCACGTACAGCACCGGCATCACCAGCAGCGACACCACCGGGATGGCGATCGCCAGCGCCGTCGCCTCCGGCCGCTCGCCGCGCAGCAGCTTTTCCGCCGCCTCCCACAGCACGTACGCGCCCAGCACCCAGAAGGTGTACCCCACCAGCCGGACCGCGCGCTTCTCCCGCTCCTCCGTGCCGCGCACTGTCCCGCCGAAGCGCCAGATCATGATGCCGCCGGAAAGCGACTCCACGAAGCTGTCCAGCCCGAAGCCCACCAGCGCCACGCTCCCCGCCAGCAGCCCCGCCGCGACGGAGACCAGCCCCTCCACCACGTTGTAGGCCACGGTGAAGTACGAGAGTCGGAGCGCCCGGGTCCGGAGCTGTGCCTCCGTCATCGCATGCCATCCTCGGGTTGACGTTTCTCCATGGAAGCAATATATCAGTGCCTGCTGATGCAACCAGGGGAGGCCGCATGCCGCAGGTGACCGAAGCGCACGGCGTCACGCTCCGGGCCAGGCTGTTCCGGGGGCTCTCGGACGCGTCCCGGCTCGCGATCGTGGAGGCGCTGCGCCCGGGCCCGCGCAGCGTGGGCGAGATCGTGGACGCCACCGGCCGGAGCCAGTCCAACGTGTCCAACCACCTGGCGTGCCTGCTGGACTGCGGGCTGGTCGCCCGGGAGCAGCGCGGCCGCCGCGTCTTCTACCGCCTCGCCGACGCGCGGGTGGACGCCCTGCTCGGCCTCGCCGACGCGCTGCTGGCGGAAACCGCCCGCGGCGTGGGCGGCTGCCCGCGCTGCGCGACCTGACCGCCACCCGGTCTCCCCGATCCCGGATCCCGATGCGCTTTCCCGCTCCGCTGCTCGTCGTCGCGGCGCTCGTCGCCCTCGCGGCCCCCGCCCTCGCGCAGGACACCGCGAGGGTCCGCCTGACGGTGACCGTCCACGACGACGGCGCGCCGCTTTCCGGCGCCGTCGTGGGCGTGAGCGACACGGCCCTGGTCACGGGGGACGACGGGGTCGCCGTCTTCCGGCTGCCGCGGCGGACCCACTCGCTCCGCGTGCAGCGCGAGGGCTTCGGTCCGGTCGAGACCCGCGTCCGGCTGCGCGCCGACACGGCCGTGTTCGTGGAGCTGGAGGCCGCGCCGGGCGGGGACGAGGAGCACGAGGAAACGGAGCACGCCGAGGAGCTGGAGGGGATCGTCGTCAGCGCCACGCGCAGCGAGCAGCGGATCGAGGACGTGCCGGTGCGGGTGGAGGTGCTGGGGCGCGAGGAGGTGGAGGAAAAGATGCTGATGACGCCCGGCGACATCAGCATGATGCTCAACGAGACCGGCGGTCTGCGGGTGCAGACCACCTCGCCCTCGCTGGGCGGCGCGGGCGTGCGGGTGCAGGGGCTGCGCGGGCGCTATACGCAGATCCTCGCTGACGGGCTCCCGCTGTACGGCGGGCAGAGCGGCGCGCTGGGGCTGCTCCAGATCCCGCCCATGGACCTGGGGCAGGTGGAGGTGATCAAGGGCGCCGCATCCGCGCTGTACGGCGCCTCGGCGCTGGGCGGCGTGGTCAACCTGGTGTCCCGCCGCCCCGCCGACGACCGCGAGCTGCTGCTGAACGCCAGCACCCTGGGCGGCGCCGACGCGGTGCTCTGGTCGTCCGGCGCGCTGAGCGAGCGCTGGGGCTACACCCTGCTGGGGAGCGGCCACCGCCAGGCCCGCGCCGACGTGGACGGCGACCGCTGGGCCGACCTCCCCGCCTACCGCCGCGCCGTGCTGCGCCCGCGGCTCTTCTGGGGCGACGGGGCGGGGCGGTCGCTGCTGCTCACCGTGGGCGCCACGGCCGAGCGGCGCGAGGGCGGCGGCCGCGTCCCCGGCGGCGCCGAGTTCCCGGAGGTGCTGGAGACCGGGAGGCTGGACGGCGGGGCGGTGGGCCGCTTCCTGCTGGGCGGCGAGCGATTGCTCACGGTGCGCGCCTCCGCCATGGCCCAGCGGCACGACCACCGCTTCGGCGCCGTTCGCGAGCGCGACCTGCACGCCACCGCCTTCGGCGAGGCGGCGCTGGGCGGCGCCGCGGGCGCGCACACCTGGCTGGTGGGCGCCGCGCTCCAGCAGGAGCGCTACGCCGCGCGCGACGTGGACGGGTTCGACTACGTGTTCACCGTCCCCGCGCTCTTCGCGCAGGACGACTTCCGCCCGTCCGAGCGGCTGGCGCTCACCGCCAGCGCCCGGCTGGACGCCCACTCGGAGTACGGCGCGTTCCTGAGCCCGCGCCTTTCCGCCCTGCTGCGCCCCGCCGGCGGGTGGAGCGTGCGCGCCTCCGCCGGGACCGGATTCTTCGCGCCGACCCCGTTCACCGAGGAAACCGAGACTATCGGCCTCGCCCGCGTCCTGCCCCTTCTGGACGTGAAGGCCGAGCGCGCCGGCACCGCCTCGCTGGACGTGGCGCGCGCGGCCGGCCCCCTGGAGCTAAACGCCACGCTCTTCGCTTCCGTGGTGCGCGACGCGGTGCGCCTCCTCGGCGACGGCACGCACGTCGCGCTGCACCTTGCGAACGTGCCGGGCGACACGCGCACCCGGGGGACCGAGCTGCTGGCGCGCTGGCACCGCGGGCCGCTGCACCTCACCGCCAGCCACGCCTGGATCTGCTCCACCGAGCCGGACCCGGAGAGCGGCGGGCGGCGCCGGGCGCCGCTGGTCCCCCGGCACGCGGCGGGGGTGGTGGGGATGTGGGAGAGCGAGGGGAGCGGGCGCGTGGGCGTGGAGGTGTACTACACCGGCCGCCAGGCGCTGGAGGACAACCCGTACCGCGCGGCCAGCCGGCCGTACGTCGTGCTGGGGCTGCTGGTGGAGCGGCGCGTGGGGCGGGCACGCCTCTTCCTCAACGCCGAGAACCTGGGCGACGTGCGGCAGACGCGCTGGGACCCGCTCCTCCTCCCCTCCCGCGGCGGCGAAGGGCGCTGGACCACCGACGCGTGGGCGCCGCTGGAGGGGAGAACCCTGAACGGAGGGATGCGAATTGATCTCTAGGACGCGCGCGGCGCTGGCGCTGGGGCTGGCCCTCGCTACGGCCGCCTGCTCGCCCACGTACGTGATCCGCGCGGGGTACGAGGAGGCCAGGATCCTCAGCCGCCGCCAGCCCATCCAGAAGCTGGTGGACGACCCGCGCACCCCGCCCGAGCGCCGGGCAAAGCTGGCGCTGGTCCTCCAGGCGCGCACCTTCGCCGACCGCACCCTCGGCCTGGCGGCGGGAAAAAGCTACACCACCTTCTCGCAGCTGGACTCCGACACCCTGGCGCTGGTGCTTTCCGCCGCCTACCGCGACGAGTTCCGGCCGCGCACCTGGTGGTTCCCCATCGTGGGGAGCGTGCCGTACAAGGGGTTCTTCAGCGAGTCCGCCGCGCGGCGCGAGATCCGCAGGCTGGAGGAGGCCGGCTTCGACACCTACCTGCGCCCCACCTCCGCCTTCAGCACCCTGGGGTGGTTCAACGACCCCGTCGTTTCCCCGCTGCTGCGCTACGGCGACGTGGACCTGGTGAACACCGTGGTCCACGAGATCTTCCACAACACGCTGTACCTGGCCGGCGAGGCGCAGTACAACGAGAGCGTCGCCAACTTCGTGGGGGCGCAGGGGGCCATCGAGTTCTTCTGCCGGCGCGACGGCGAGGGATCCGCCGGCTGCCGCGAGGCGCGGGCCGCGTGGGAGGACGACCTGCTCTTCGGGCGCTTCATGGACGCGCTGGTGGCCGAGCTGGAGGCGCTCTACGCCCGCCCCGACCTGACCCGCGAGCAGAAGCTGGCCGGGCGCGACGAGGTGTTCCGCCGGGCCAAGGAGCGCTTCGCCGCGGAGGTCCGCCCGCGGCTCAGGGTGCAGACCTTTTCCAGCTTCACCGACACCCCGCTCAACAACGCCACCCTGATCGCCCGGCGGCTCTACTACCACCGCCTCGACCTGTTCGAGGAGGTGTTCCGCTCCCGCGGCGGCGACCTGCGGCGCACCGTGGACGACCTGGTGCGCGCGGCCCGCGGCGCCCAGGACCCGTACGCCGCCACGCAGGCGCTCCTCGCCCCCCGCTGAGCGCCGCGCCGGCGCGCGCCGTCAGA
>JBEVLE010000128.1:0-18397 GCA_040509335.1 Longimicrobiaceae bacterium
CTCCCGCGGCACCGCGGGAGGCGTCTTCTGCGTCCGGCTCCTCATTGTCCACGGGGGAGCGGGACAGTACAATCCGCGGGCGGCCCATCGGCCGCGCGCCTCTCTCCCCTGCCCTTTCCTCCGGTGGAACCAGCCCGCTACCTGGTCATCCTCAACCCCGCCGCGGGGCGCGGGTCCGCGGCGCGCGCGGCGCGTGCGATCCGCGCGGTGATGGACGGGGCGGGCGCGCGGTACGAGGTCGCGGAAACCCGGGCGCCGGGACACGGGATCGAGCTGGCGCGGCGGGCGGCGGCGGACGGGGGGTGGACGGCGGTGGTGGCGGCGGGCGGGGACGGCACGGTGCACGAGGTGGCGAACGGGCTGCTGCGCGAGGCGGGCGGCGCGGCGACGCTGCCGCTGGGGATCGTGCCGGTGGGGAGCGGCAACGACTTCGCCAAGCTGGTGGGGGCGCCCGCGGACGCGGCGGCGGCCACGCGCCGGCTGCTGGCGGCGGAGCCGCGCCGGGTGGACGCGGGCCGCGTGGGCGACCGCTTCTTCACCAACGGCGTGGGGATCGGGCTGGACGCGCGGGTGGGGATCGAGGCAGCGAAGGTCCGGCGGCTGCGGGGGCTCGCCATCTACCTGTGGGCGCTGGCGCGGGTGCTCCCCGGCTTCCGGCCGCCGCGCATGCGCGTGGAGCTGGACGGCGCCGTGGTGGCGGACGGCCCGCTGACGCTGGTGACCGCGGCGAACGGGGGGTGCCACGGGGGCGGGTTCTGGATCTGCCCGGGGGCGCGCATCGACGACGGCGAGCTGGACGTGGCCGTGGCGGACGGAATGGGCGCCCTGGGGATCCTGGACCTGCTCCCGCGCGTGATGCGCGGCACGCACGTGGGGCGCCCCGGGGTGCGCATGCTGCGCGGGCGGCGCCTGCGCGTCACCAGCCCGGACCCGCTCCCGGTGCACGCCGACGGCGAGATCCTGGCGGAGGACGCGCACACGCTGGACGTGGAGATCCTGCCGGGGCGGCTGACGGTGCTGGGGTGACGGAAAGTACGGAGTACGTGACGGCGGGTCAGTCGGTGAGGGCGACGATGGCGCCGAAGGTGCCGCCGGTGTCGCGGCGGGACAGCTCGGGCGCGTACATCAGCGAGATCTCGCCGTCCAGGAAGAGGGCGTCGCGGCAGCGGAGGACGTCGCGGAAGAGCGTCGCGAAGGCGTGGAAGGAGACCGGCTCGCGCGAGATGGCGAACACGACGCTGTCCGCCGTGATGATGCCGACGCCGCTGCGGATGCGCAGGTTCGGCGAGCCCGGCTCGAACAGCGGGTTGACGCTGCCGCCGCGGACCAGGAGCGGCCCCGATTGGGTGGCGTAGCGGACGGCGCCGCGCGGCGGATAGGCGGACGACTCCACGATGCCGGCCCCGCCCTCGCCGAGAAAGAAGACGCCGTTGTCCGGAAGGTAGAAGTTGCCCGGCAGCCCGCGGCGCGCGTCCAGCGGAACCAGCTCCCTGCCGTCCTCCACGTACAATCCCACCGGCGTCTGGTCGGGGCGGTACATCCCCGCGTTGGTGGCGAAGAGCAGCGTGCGTCCGCCGCGCTCCACGTGCGCCCGGAGCGCGCCGATGGAGCCGAAGGGTCGGCCCCGCCCGTCCCGCCAGAAGAAGCGCAGCTCCGCGCGCCGCACGTCCACCACGCGCACGTCGTAGGCGGCGCCCAGGTGCGCCACCCGCCGCGCGGCTCCGGTCGCAGCCGACGGCGACGGAGCAGGATCGGCCGAGGAGCGCGCCTGCCGGAGGACGAGCGCGAGCACGAGGACGCCGCCCACGCAGAGAGCGGCGAGGAACGCGACGGCGGTGCGGCGTGTCGAACGCGAAGTGGGAGGCATGGACGGGTCGTGGATGCGCGAGGCCCAATCAGCGGGCGGCTCACGTGAGACGGACCAACGGCCGTTGCCGTTGAAGTACCCCGCAGTACCCCCCAAAATCCGTTGCGGAGGGAGACCCGCCGGCAGTTTGGCGGGGCTCCCGCAGCCGGAGCGGAGACAGCGGGGCCGTTTCCGCTGGCTCCGCGACCCGCGCAGGAAACAGGCCGGCTGTTTGGCCTGGTTCCGGAGCGGCCCCGGAGCAGCGATCAGCCCTGCCCCTCCCTGCCGGTGCCGTTGCCGACCTCCACTCCCTGCTCCTGGCTCCCGCCGCCCACCTGGATGCGCCGGCGCTGCGCCTTCTCGCTCTTGGGAATGCGCACGGTGAGCACGCCCTGGTCGAAGGCGGCCTCGATGCGGTCGGCGTCCACGTCGCGCGGGAGCACGAAGGAGCGCGCGAAGGTGCCGTAGCGGCGCTCGGCCAGGTGGTACTTGCCGCCCTCGCCCTCGCCGCGCTCCTCGCGCTTTTCGCCGCGGATGGTGAGGACGTTGTTTTCCACGTCCACCTCGACGTCGTCCGGCTTGAGGCCGGGCATCTCGGTGACCACGCGGATCTCCCGCTCGGTCTCGACCACGTCGGTCTCGGGCGCGCGCATGAGCGAGCCGCCACGGCTGCCGCCGCCGGACGCTCCCCACAGGGAGTCGAAGAGGCGGTCGAAGGGGTCGCTGGTGGTGCGGTAGGGGGTCATCGACATGGCTGCCTCCGTCGTTTCGCCGATTGTGGTTCCTGGTTGGTGGTCTTCCCGGGACCGAGCCGGCCCCGGCTGCGTCCCGTCAGGAGCAAGCCGGGGACCACTCCGCGGCGGCCGATCCGTGCCGTTCCGGCAAGCGGGTCGGCCGGGGCGACAGCTGCAACTGCAGCCGTGGCAGACGGATGGGGGCGGCCGCCTAGCGGCAGCTTTCGCTGACCACCGCCCCCTCGATGACCACGCCGCACACGTGCGTGGTGTACTCGAACGGGTCGCCGTCGAAGAGCGCCAGGTCGGCGTCCTTGCCGGGCTCCAGCGACCCCACCCGCCGCTCCATGCCGATGACGCGGGCGGCGTCCAGGGTGATGGCGCGCAGGGCGGCCTCCGCGCCCATCCCGTTGGCGGCGGCGACGGCGGCCTCGAAGAGCACCACGCGCGTCTTGGGGACGTACCCCTCGAAGCCGCTCTGCAGGGCGACGGGGATCCCGGCATCGCGGAGCATCTTTGCCGTTTCCAGCGACGCGTTCTCGGTCTCGCCGCCGGTGCGCACCATGGTGGGGTGCAGGATCACCGGGACGCCCGCCGCGCGGATCTCGTCGGCGACCAGGTACGCTTCGGCGGCGCCGTCCAGCACCAGCCGGAACCCGAACTCCCTGGCCAGGCGGAGCGCGGCGAGGATCTCGGGGGCCTGCTGGGCGGTGAAGAGCGCGGGGCGGCGGCCGCGGAGCACCTCCAGCAGCGCCTCCATGCGGAGGTCGCGGGCCGGCGGAGTGCCGGGCGCCCGGAGCTTGCGCTCGTACTCGCGGGCCTTGAGGAACTCGGCGCGCAGCATGGACACGCCGCGGGCGCGGGTGCCGGGCGTGCGGAAGTTGCCGGCGACGCTGCGCCCCAGGGTGAAGGCGACCATGGTGGCGGAGTCCACCAGCGCGTCGCCCACGTGGTCGCCGCGGGTCTTGACCACCATGGTCTGCCCGCTGGCGAGGGCGCCGGGGCCGTGCCCGGTGTGCACGGTGGTGACGCCCAGCCCGCGCAGCCACGCCACCAGCGGGTCGCCGGCGTTGTAGGCGTCCACGGCGCGCAGTTCGGGCTGGATGGCGTCGGTCTTGTCCAGCTGGTCCTGGTCGTCGGCCTGGCCGAGCATGCCGGCGAGCCCCACCACGGAATGGGCGTCCACCAGCCCGGGAGTGACCACCTTCGCCGTCAGGACGCGGAATCCGGCGGGAACGGCCACCTGCGAGGCGGGGCCCACGCGCTCGATCTTTCCGTCGCGCACCAGCACCACGCCGTCGCGGATGGGGGCGCCGGAAACGGTGTGCACGATCTCGCCGCGGACGGCGAGCTGGGCGTGGAGCGCGGGCGCGGCGAGCGCCGCCGCCAGCAGGGCGGCGAGGGGTGCGAGCCTGCTCATTCGTGGTCCTCCTCGCCCTCGTGGACGTGCGTCAGGGCGCCGCGGTAGGCGCCGTATCCGCCCACGGCCAGCTTGCGCTGCTCGGGGTCGGCGCGGTCGAACAGCTTGGCGCCCTCCACCCAGGTCTGCTCCACGTGGGTGTAGACGCTGAAGGGGTCGCCGGACAGGACCAGGAAGTCGGCGTCCTTGCCGCGCTCCAGCGAGCCCACGCGGTCCTGCAGGTCGAGCATGCGAGCCCCGGCGAGCGTCAGCGCTTCCAGCGCCCGCT
Source organism: Longimicrobiaceae bacterium (assembly GCA_040509335.1). Taxonomy (GTDB): domain Bacteria; phylum Gemmatimonadota; class Gemmatimonadetes; order Longimicrobiales; family Longimicrobiaceae; genus JAFAYN01. The sequence goes on from JBEVLE010000128.1 coordinate 4,269, forward strand.
CGCGCGACATGCCGGCGCGCACGCCCATGGCGGCGGAGCGCAGGAAGAAGCGCGAGTCGGTGATGCCGTCGTCGGTGTGGAAGGCGATCAGCGGCGCGCCGGCCCGCTCCAGCGCGGCGCCGTTGACGTTGCTGAAGTTGACGGCCTCCAGCTTTCCGCCGGGGGCGTCCAGGGCGATGATGGAGGCGGGGACGCGGGCCGCGGCGATGCGGCTGGCGACGCGGTGCGCCTCGGTCACGTGGTGGAGCACCACGCGGAAGCCGAACTCCTCGGCCAGGCGCATTGCGGTGAGGATGTCGTCGGCGCGGTGGGTGTGGAAGTGCACCGTGCGCCGTCCGTCCAGCACCTGGGCCAGCGCCTCCATCTCCAGGTCGCGCGGCGGCAGCCTGGTGGAGTCCCTGCCGGCGGCGCTCACCTTGGCGCGGTACTCGCGCGCCCGGACGAAGCGCTCGCGGACGATGGAGGCGGCGCGGGCGCGGGTGCCGGGGTGGGGCGTGGTGCCGCGCGGGTTGGTGCCGTTTGCCATCTTGAGCCCGCCGCACACGTCGCGGAGCGGGTCGGCACAGAAGAGCAGGTCGTCCACGGCGTTGCCGTCGCGCAGCTTCATGTACACCGTCTGGCCGCTCATCAGCAGCCCGGAGCCGGGCATCACGTTGACGGTGGTGACGCCGCCGGAGCGGGCGCGCTTGATCCCGGGATCCTGCGGGTCGATGGTGTCCAGGATGCGCACCGAAGGGTGCAGCGGCGCGGACTGGTCGCCCCCGTCGCCCCCGCCGATGTGCGAGTGGGTATCCACCAGCCCCGGCATGATGGTCCTGCCGGACACGTCGTGGACCTCGGCGCCCGCGGGCACCGGGGTGTCGGGGCCGCCCACCGCCACGATCTTTCCGCCGCGCACCACCAGCACGCCGTTCGGGATGGGGGCGGAGGCGATGGGGAGCAGGGTGGCGCCCCGGAACACGTGGGCGCGCTCCTGCGCTCCCAGCGGCGCGGCTGCGGCCAGCGCCGCCAGCAGGAGGAGGCGTGAGGTCGTTCGGCTCATGCGGATGCGTGGCTCCTCGGACGGGGACGAGGGGGGACTGCGGGTGGGAGCGTCGAATATATGCGGACTCTGTGTGTCACGCACGGGCATCGGTTGGAACGGCTTTGAACTGCGGGGTCGGGCGTGCCCCCGGCTGGCGCCGGGGTCGGGCTTCGGCTCCGTAACGCAGCAAACAACGCTGCGTAACGGAGTCGAGCCCGCGCAAACAGCCGCGCGGTCTCGCCCCTTCGGGCCGAAATCCCTCACGCGGCTCCGTGCTCTGGCGGGTGCGACGGGGATGCCGCCGGGGTGTGCGGGCGCCGTCAGCCGCGCGAGCGGTCCAGGCGGTACACCTGCACCTGCTCCACATCCATGTCGTCCCTGCCCACGCCCACGGCGTAGTCGGGGCCGGCGTCGGTGAGGCGGAAGCGCGGCGGCAGGGTCAGCGTTCCCAGCTGCCGCTCGTCCGCGTCGAACACCGTCCAGCGGACGGGGTCCTCCTCGGACGGGGAGTACTCCTGCACCCACAGCGCGCCGGCGCGGTCCACCAGGATCCGCGCGTACGCCGGCATCGCTTTCGGGTAGGGGAGGTCCGCGAGCATGCGCTGCATCCCCGGGCGCGCGGCGGGGTCCGCCCCGGCAAGGGCGCGCTCGCGGTAGACCGCCACGTCCGCGGGGGTGACCGGGCGGGGTGTGCTGCCCCAGCGGACGAGCCCCACCAGCCGGCCGCGCGCGTCGTAGCGCCCCACCTCGGTGCGGTCCGCGGAGCCGGCGTAGAAGCCGTCGCCGCGCACGGCCACGTGGTCGCGCCGGCCGAAAGGCACGTCCATGATGCTGACGCTGTTCTCGGCCACGCGGACCACCTGCTCCGTGCCGGGGAAGCGGCCCAGCACCGTCGGCGGGGCGCCGTCCGGTGCCTGCCGCAGGTAGGTGACCGAGTCGCGCGCCCCGGTGGCGGCGCGCGCCGGGTCGAACGGCGCCCCCAGCGAGGCGAGGACGGCGCCGCCGGGGAGCGCCGCTACCGGGCGGGGGCGCCGCCCGGAGGTGTCGTCCACCATGGCCGTGGTGCGCAGCACGGCGCCGTCCGGCCCCAGGATCGTCACCCGCGACGCGCCCCCGTCCCCCACCGCCAGCGAGTCGCCGACCGCCTGGATCCACCCGATGCGGGTGAACTCGCCCGGTCCCCCGCCCTTCCGCCCCACGGTCCTCACGTGGCGGCCGCGGGCGTCGTACCAGCGCACGTCGCCGCTCTGGCGGTCCGCCACGGCGATGCCGCCGTCCGCCAGCCGCACGGCCCCGGCCACCGAGCCGAACTGGTAGGCGGCGTCGCCCTCCGCCACGCCCACGCGCAGCACGGGCTCCGGGGAGAGCCGCCACCCCTCCCCATCGCCCCACGCGGGGGCGGCGCTTGCCACCACGCGGACGCCGGCGCTGTCGCGCACGGCCACGCCCTCCCCCCGGCCGCCGGCCTCGCCGCACCCGGCGAGCCCCAGGGCCGCGGCGAGGACCGCCGCCGCGGCCGGTGGGCGCGTCGCCCGCCTCACGCCTTGAGGCGGATCCAGAGGACGGACACGGGCTCCCCGCCCAGCCGGATGCGGTCTCCCTTGAACACGTCCACCGCGGCGATCTGGTCGGGGGTGTACTGGTTGAGGGCCCCGTCCCCGTTCCTGCCGGTGCGGACCACCTCGCCGTCGGCGCCGGCCACGAACCAGATCATCTCCGGCGTGGCTCCCCCCCGCGCGACCGCCGACGCGTAGTACCGCTGCACGGCGCGGACGACCACCGCCTGCTCCACGGCGGGGAGCTGCTGCGCGCCCACCGGGACCCCAGTGGTCACCGTGGTGCCGTTCGAGGTGATGGTGTTGGAGCGGAGCTCGACCCGGGTCCGTGTCCCCCCCGTGTCCGGCGCCGACCGGACGACGACGCGCCCCTCGCCTCCGACCTGCAGGTGCGCCCCGCGGACCTCCTCCTGGCCCTGTGGCGTCGTCCGGCGGAGCGTGGCCTGGCCCTCTCCGGGATACACGACGACCTCCTCGCTGCCCGCGGGCATGCGCACCTTCGCCTGCGAAGGCGGCGCCGAGGGATCGCGGAGGCGGATCCACAGCATGTCCAGCGGGTCGGGCCCCATCTTCCCGGCTTCGAACCTGATCACGTCCACCGTCTCGATGGCGTCGGGCGACTGCTCGATCTCCTGGAGCGAGCGGACCCGGCCCTGCGCGTCCGGAAGAGCCTCGAAGCTCCCCCGGACGGACGGGGCGAGGTGCCTGCCGATGCTGCGGTCCACCACCTCGCCCTCGTGCGAGACCACGAAGACGACCGTCTCGATCCCGTGCCCGCTCCGGGTGAGGATCTCGGGATAGAAGCGCTCCACGGCCGCGCGCGGGGTCAATTCCGCGGGCTGCAGGCCGTTGGGTGCGTCCGCGGCGGCGTACACGCGCTTGACGGGGAGCGGCGACAGGGAGGTGGGCGCCGGCGTCTCGCAGGCGGCGGCGGCGAGGCCCAGGGCCAGCACGCCGAAGCCGGCGGCGCGGGTCCAGGGAGAGCGTTCACGAGGCATGGTCATGATGCGGATCCTCCTTTCCAGGAACGAGGCGGGTTCGGAAAAGGCGGCCACGGCCAGGGCGGAGCCGCTCGCGCGGCGCCCCACCTCCAGCAGCAGCGACCCGTAGGCGCGCACGTCGCCACGGCGGCGCAGCACGCGGGCGTCGCAGTCGATCTCCATGGCCAGGCGGAGGCGGCGGAGCTGCCACCACACGGCCGGGTTCCACGGGGCAAGCACCAGCGCGGCCAGCCCCACGGCGAGCAGGCGCGGGTCCCCCGCGCGCAGGTGCTCCGTCTCGTGCTCCAGCAGCAGGGCGCGCTGCTCCGGGTCGGACTCGGCGGCCCACTCGGGGAGCACGATGCGGCTCCGCACCAGCCCCACCACCGCCGGGCCGGTGTCGCGCGAGATGAGCACGGGGACGCCGGCCAGCTCCGCCGCGCGCCACCCGGAGCGGCGCCGCCGCAGCACGGCCGCCATCGCCAGGAGCGCCAGGAGCGTCGCGCCCGAGGCCGCGCCCCACGCAAGCAGGAGCGGGCGGTCCAGCGCGGCGAGATCCACCCTCCGCTTCGAGGACGGCTCCAGCGGCAGGTCGAAGGGGGACAGCCGCTCCCCGGCGGCGCCGGCGGGCGCGGCCACGCGGAGCGGCGCCACGGGCGGGGCTTCCCGCGGCAGGGCGCGCATCGCCGCGGGGATGGCGAGCGTCAGCAGCATGGCGGCCAGCCACGCCCAGCGCGTGGGGAGCGCCGCGGCCCGCAGCGCCCGCTCCAGCGCCAGCCCGCCCAGGGCGAGCAGCATCCCGATGGCGGCGCAGTACGCGATCCAGTGCGCGATCATGGGCGCTCCTCCTCGCCTTCCAGCCGCTCGTCCAGCAGGCGGCGCATGCGGCGCAGCTCCTCGTCCGAGACGCGCCGGTCGGACACCAGGTGCGTGAGCAGCATCTCCGGCGAGTCCTTGAAGAGCTTGTGCAGCATGCGGCTGAGGGCGCTCTTTCCGGCCGCCTGCCGCTCCACCCGCGGGAAGTAGCGGTGGGCGCGGCCCTCCTCCTCGTGGCCCACGTAGCCCTTTTCCTCCAGGGTGCGCAGCACGGTGAGCACGGTGGTGTAGGCCAGCTCGTCCGACAGGCGCTCGCGGACCTCCGCCACGGTCGCCGTGCGCGTCTCCCAGAGCACGTCCATCACGTCCAGCTCCCGTTCCGTGAACGAGACTTCCATCGTGTGGTCTCCTTTCTACTAGAGTCTTAGTAGATTGTAGTGAGCGGGCGTGAGGTTGTCAACTAGAAAATTAGTAGAAGATCGGAAGTGCGTGGTTCGGGCGTGCCCCCGGCGCGGGGCGGCCGCCGGAGCCGATGGCGGGGCTCACGGCTCCCGCGGCGGGGCGGTGGGGACCGGGTTCGCCGGGCTCGCGAGCGAGAACATCACGGGGATCTGGACGCGGGCCGTGGCGGCGCGGCCGGCGAGCTCGCCGGGGGTGAAGCGCATGGCGCGGACGGCGGCCAGCGCCGGCTCGCCGAACTCCTCGCGGCTGGCGCTCACCAGGCGGACGTCGCGGGTGGCGCCGTCCGTGCCCACCACGAACGCCACCGTCGCCAGGCCGGTGACGCCCGACTCGCGGAGGGCGGGTGGGTAGCCGGCCTGGAGAACCCGCTGCACCTCCGGCGCGTTGCGGAGGGCGGGCTGCCGGTCCAGCGCGCCCACGTCCACGATCCCCTGCCCCGCCGCGGCGGGCTCGGCCCGCTGGGCCTGCGGCACGAACCTGGGGACGCCGGGGACGGGGGCGTGCCCGTCCAGGGTGAACGCCACGGGCACCCGCAGGCGGACCGCGACCGCGCGTCCGCCGCGCTTCGCCGGTTCGAAGCGGGCCTGGCTCATCACCGCGACGGCCGCGTCCGCGAAGGCCGGGTGCGTGGCCTCCACCGCCCGCGCCTCCGCCACGGCGCCGGTCGCGGTGACCACCATGGCGACCTGGGCCATCCCGGTGACCCTGGCGGCGCGAAGCTCGGGCGGGTAGCTGCTCGCCAGGAGGCGCTGCACCTGGGCGCCGTTCGCCAGGCGCGGCCTGTCGGTGGCGTCGCCCACGTCGATCACCCCCGCCGCCGGGAGGGGGACGGTGTCCGCGGCGAGCTGCCGGTCGATCCCGAAGGTCACGTCCCTGCCGGGGACGCCGCTCCGCGGCGCGGGGAGCGCGGCGGCGAGGACCAGGGCGCCGGCGCAGACGGCGGCGGGGAGGACGGCGCGGCGGAAGCTGCGCTCCGGGGTGCGTGAGGTCATGGTGCGGATCCTCCTTTCCAGGAACGAGGGTGGCTCGGTGAGGGCGAGGACGGGGACGCGGCCGGAGGAGGCCAGGCGCCCCACCTCCAGCAGCAGCAGGCCGTAGGCGCGCACGTCGGGGCGGCGGCGGAGCACGCGCGCGTCGCAGTCCACCTCCACGGCCAGGCGCAGGCGGCGCAGCTGCCACCACAGGGCGGCGTTCCAGGGCACGGCCGCGGCGCAGACGAGGGCGAGCAGGAACAGGAGCGGGTCGCGGGCGCGCAGGTGCTCGCGTTCGTGCTCCACCATCATCCGCTGGCGCTCCTCGTCCCACCCCAGCGCCCACTCCGGCAGCACGATGCTGCCGCGGAGGAAGCCGACCACCGCCGGCCCCGTGGCCGCCGACACCAGCACCGCCTCCCCGGCGACCACGGCCCGCCGCCACCCGCGCCGCCGCACCCGCAGCACGAGCAGGAGCGCGCACCCCGCGAGCACGAGCCCCGCGCTCGCCAGCCCCCAGGCGGGGAGCAGGAGCAGGTCCGCGGCCTCGAGCGCCGTGGGCCCGCTCGGGGCGGCGGGAGCGCCGATCCGCGGCGCGCCCGATTCGCCCACCGCCCCGGCGGCCCCGGACGCCACGGGCGCCGCCCGCAGCTCCATGAGCCGCGGGAGCGCGACGGGAAAAGCGGCCGACAGCAGGATGGCCGCGGCCCACGCCCCGCGTGTCGCCCCGCCGAGCGCGCCGAGGGCCCGCTCCAGCGCCGCGGCGCCGAGCCCCAGGAGCGCGGCGACGAGCGTGCAGTAGAGCATCCAGGTCAAGATCATGCGTCGTCCTCCGGGGGAAAGCCGCCGGTATCTACTAGTCTCATAGTAGATAGTAAGCGGCGCCCGTCGGGCTGTCAACTACTTTGTTAGTAGATAGCCTGGAGGCGGGGCTGCACGGGTCTTGCGGGTCGCCGCGGGGACCGGGCGGCGTCCAGTGCCCGGCGGCAACCACCAGACGAGAGAGACGAAGAATGAAGAACCGGGTGATCGGTGCGGCGGTGTTCTGCCTGGTGGCGGCGGGGTGCGCCCCCGCGACGGTGTCGGGCGGGCGGAACGCCACCGCGGCCACGGTGCGCCTGATCAACGCGCAGGGCCAGCCGGTGGGGAGCGCGGTGCTGACGGACGCGGACGACGGGGTGCGGGTGAACCTGAACGTGCGCGGCCTGCCGGCCGGCACGCACGGCCTGCACTTTCACCAGAACGGCACGTGCGATGCGCCGGACTTCACCACCGCCGGCCCGCACTACAACCCCGCGGGCAAGCAGCACGGCACGGAGAACCCCCAGGGCCCGCACGCCGGCGACCTCCCCAACCTGACGGTGGGCGCCAACGGCCAGGGCGAGATCGAGACGGTCAAGGAGGGGGTCACGCTGCGCCGCGCCAACCCGCTCCTCAAGCCGGGCGGCACCGCGCTGGTGATCCACGCGGCCGCCGACGACTACCGCACGGACCCGTCCGGCAACTCCGGCGCCCGCATCGCCTGCGGCGTGATCACGGAGCAGACGGAAGCTTGAACGGCAGGGAACAGGGAACAGGGAACAGCCTGCACAAAGGAAAGCGCCCTCGCCGGGAGATTCCGGCGGGGGCGCCGTTTGCCGTTCGCAGTGCTCCCCCTCTCCCGCTTGCGGGGGAGGGGGCCGGGGGGAGGGAGCCTGCTGCGTGAGGGATTACGGCCCGAAAGGGCGAGACCCGCGCGGCTGTTTGCGCGGGGCTCGACTCCGTTGGGCTGCGTTGTTTGCAGCCCTACGGAGCCGAAGCCCGACCCCGGCGCAGCCGGGGGCACGCCCGAACCCGCCGTTCAAAGCCGTCGTCACATGCCGGAGGGGAACGTTTCCGCCGCCTCCCCGGTCTCGTGAAGCTCCAGGTGCAGCGGCCGCAGCGCGTGGGTCTCGTCGATGTACAGCACGGCGTCGTAGCGCAGGGGAAGCACCGTGGGGACGTAGTTGCCCCAGCGCTCGGCGTGCGGGCTGTAGACCACGCCGATGGCGCGGTGGCCCAGGGCCTCCATGGCGCGGCCCGTCCCCGCCAGGTCGTCGGTGAGCACCAGGCGGTCCCCGGCGCCGGCGTCGTGGAAGACGGCTTCCCAGCTCCCCTCGCGCGCGGGCGGCACCCGCATGCGCTCCATGGGCGCGCCCCACTCCTGGCCGGCGATGACGCTGCCGCGGTGCGAGGCGAACCCCACCAGCACCACGTCGTCGTCGCCCCACTCCTCCCGGGCGAGCTGCCCCACGTTGACGATGCCGGAGCGGGCCATGTCGGTGGCGCGCGCGTCGCCGATGTGCGTGTTGTGCTCCCACACGATGGCCCTGGCGTCGGGGCCGTGGTGCTGCATCAGGCGGCCCAGCGTCTCGACCATGTGGGTGTCGCGCACGTTCCACGAGCCGGGCCCGCCGCGCACCATGGTCCGGTAGTACAGCTCGGCGTTGCGGGCGACCAGGGCGTTCTGCTCGGCGTTGAAGTACGCTTCGCGGCCGTCCTCGCGGTACGCGGGGGCCCGGCGCCGCATCTCCGCGAGCATGGTGACGGCCTCCTGCTCGCACGAGGTGGGGACGAGCGCGGTCGCCATGGCGTACTCCTGCACGTCGCCGGCGTACGGGTCGAAGCAGGAGTAGGCGCGGCGGGCGCGCTTCGCGGCGTCGGGGTCCACGCGCAGGAGGTACTTCTGCACGGCGTCCATGGAGTCCCACAGCGAGTACACGTCCAGCCCGTAGAACCCCACCTTGCGCTCCTCGGGGCGGTCCTCGTTCCACTCGCGCATCCACTCCGCCAGCTCGACGACCTCCTCGTTGGCCCACATCCAGGTGGGCCAGCGGTCGAAGGCGTGCAGCACCTCGCGGGCGTCGGCGCCGGAGCCGTTCCACGCCTTGACGTAGCGGTTGACGCGGTAGCAGTCGGGCCAGTCGCCCTCCACGGCGACGAAGGAAAACCCCTTTTCGCGCACCAGCCGCTCGGTGATGCGGTGGCGCCAGGTGTAGTACTCGGAGGTGCCGTGGGACGCTTCGCCCAGCAGGACGAAGCGCGCGTCGCCGATGCGCTCCAGGAGCGGGTCCAGGTCGGCGGCGTCGCGGAGGGGGTGCTGCACCTCGCGGATGCGGGCGCCGAGGTCGCTTTCGGGCATGGGCGGCTCTCCTCGCTTGCGGTTCACTCGCGGCTCCCGCGCGCGCCTGCTCCGCCTTCCCGGGCGCGCGGCGGGGTGCCGCCACTGCAAGGATCGCCCCCGCGCGCGCACGCGAGGGGGAGCGCGACAACGACGGACCCCCTCCCCCGGCCCCTCCCCGCAAGGGGGAGGGGAGAACGACACGGAAACGGCGGAATACAGGAAACCCTCCCCCGGAACGGGGGAGGGTGGCGAGCCTCAAGCGAGCCGGGTGGGGGCCCCCGCGGACGCCAGCGCGAGCCCCCGCGTGAGGGATTTCGGCCCGGAGGGGCGAGACCCGGCGGCAGTTTGCCGGGGCTCGACTCCGTTACGCACAGTTTTATCGTGCGTTACGGAGCCGAAGCCCGACCCGAGCGCCAGCGAGGGGCACGCCCGGACCCCGCCCTTCAGCCTCAGACCACGGAAACCCTCACCCGCTGGACGCAGTTGTTCCCGTAGCCCAGATCGTTGGCCACCGGCGCCAGGGGCTGCTCGTTCCCCGCCGCGTCCACCGCCCGGGCCAGCAGCGCGAACTCGCCGCGGCGGGGAGGATGCCAGGCCAGCCTCCAGGGCGCGGCGGCGTGCGGCGACGGCGGCGCGCCCAGCTCCGCGGCCGTCCAGGTGGCGCCGTCGTCCGCGCTCACCTCCACCCGCGCGACGGGGGCGGCCCCGGACCAGGCGATTCCCCGGACCTCCACCGGGCCCAGGGGCACCGAGGCGCCGTCCGCGGGCGCGGCGACCAGCGAGCGGACGCGGGCCCGGGTGACGGGCGTGCCGTCCGGCGTGCCGGCCTCGCCCACGTACACGTAGTGCTCGGCCTGGAAGTGCCCCCGGAAAGGCTCCGCCAGCACCCGCAGGGCGGCCAGCCACTTCACCGAGGCCATGCCGTACCACCCCGGCACCACCAGGCGCAGCGGGAAGCCGTGCGCGGCGGGGAGCGGCTCGCCGTTCATCTCCCAGGCGAGGAGCGCGCCGCCCTCCAGGGCGACGGCGAGCGGGAGGCTGCGGGCGTAGGGCTCCTCGCGGCCGGGCCCCACGGGGCCGCGGTCGGCGCCCTCGAAGAGCACCTCCGCCGCGGCGGGCCCGGGGCCGGCCCGCTCCAGCACGTCGCGCAGGGGGACGCCGGTGAAGTCGGCGGTGCTCACGGCGGCCAGCCCCCACGGGGTGCCGGGGGGGACGGGCCGCATCAGGCTGCGGCCGTTGCCGGCGCACTCCAGCGTCACGGCCACCGTCCGGCGCGGCAGCGCGCGCAGCCCGGCGAGCGACAGCGCGAGCGGCTTCGCCACCTCGCCGCCGACGCGCAGGCGCCACGCGGCGGCGTCCACGCGGGGCACCGGGAAGTGGCTGCGCCGGTAGAAGTGCGCCGTCGGGGTGAGCGGGGCCGCGAGGGCGTCGAGCGGGGCCTCGCGGTTCAGGGGATCCGGCGTTCCGTCTGGGGTCATGGAGCGGGCGAAGGGGTCGGACGCGAAGGGCGGATGCACGGGGTCTCCAGCCCTGAGCAGATCCCGTTCCCGGCCGGACGCGCAGAATCCGACAGGTTGACAAGCCGGCGGGCGATCCGCCATCATCAAGGGTTCAACAACGGACATACGAGGTCGCCCGGCGGCATCGGACAGCGGCTTTCGGACAGTGGAGGGGACGACCGGCGCATGAAGATCTTGATCACGGTCCACCAGTTCCTCCCGGAATTCTCCACGGGGACCGAGGTGATCGCGCTGGGAATCGCCAAGGAGCTCCGGGACCGCGGCCACGACGTGCTGGTGGTCACGGGGTTCCCCGATGCGGACCGGGTGCAGGACTCCGCGCGGTTCGACCGCTACGTCCACGACGGCATCGCCGTGGAGCGCTTCCGCCATTCGCCGCACCCCATGGGCGCGCAGCGGGTGGTGACGGAGCTGGCGTACGACAATCGGCTGTTCGCGGACGCGTTTGGCAAGCTGCTGGACCGTTTCGAGCCGGAGGTGGTGCACTTCGTCCACCTGTCGCGCCTTTCCACCTCGCTCGTCGGGCCCTGCGTGGAGCGGGGGATCCCCACCGTCTTCACCGCCACCGACTTCTGGGCCGTGTGCCCGTTCAGCCAGCTCCGGCTGGCGGACGACTCCATGTGCGCGGGCCCGGACCCCTCCGGCTTCAACTGCGTGCGGCACCTCCTGGACGCCGCCGGCGCCCGCCCCACCTCGCTGGTGGGGCTGGCGAGGCGCGCGCCGGACTGGATGCTGGGCCTCGGGGTGCGCGCCGCGGGGATCCCGCTCCCGGTGGCGCCGCCCTTTCTGCGCGAGGTGCGGGCGCTGGTCCGCCGGCAGCCCTTCGTGCGCGAGCAGCTGGGCCGGGTGGACCGGGTGCTGGCCCCGTCGCGGATCATGGAGCGCACGCTCGCCGCGGGCGGCATCGCCCCCGGGCGGGTGCGCTTCCTCCCTTACGGGATCCGCACGGAGGGGATCGAGCGCTCCACGGACCGCGGGGGCGGGCCGACGCTCCGGCTGGGGTTCGTGGGGAGCCTGACCGAGCACAAGGGGCTGGCGACGGCGGTGCGGGCGGTGCGCCTGCTGGACCCCGCCCTCCCGGTGGAGCTGGACGTCCACGGCGCCCCGGGGGACAGCCCCGCGGGCCGGGCCTTTCTCGACGCGGTGCAGGCGCTCGCCGGGCCGGACGCGCGCATCCGCTTCCGCGGGCGCTTCGACAACCGGCGGGTGGGCGAGGTGCTGGCGTCGCTGGACGCCCTGGTGGTGCCCTCGCTGTGGCACGAGAACACGCCGCTGGTGGTGTACGAGGCGTTCGCGGCGGGGTGCCCGGTGATCGCCTCCGACGTGGAGGGGATCGCGGAGGTGGTCCGCCACGAGGTGGACGGGCTGCTCTTCGCGCGCGGGGACGCGGCCGCGCTCGCCGCCTGCATCCGGCGCGTCGCGGAGGACCGCGCGCTGCTGGGGCGCCTCGCCCGGCGGACGCGGGCGCCGCTCTCGGTGGGCGGGCACGTGGACCGCCTGGAGGCCGTGTACCGCGAGCTCGCGCCGGAAAGCCCCGCCCCGCGCCGCCCGGCGCGGCGGGCGGGAAGCCGGCCCGCGGCGGAGCTCCCGCGGCCATGACCCCCGTTCGCACTTCCACCCCCGCACCCCTCCCGTGAGCCGGTCCGTGCCGCCATCGAGCCAGTCCGTGCAGGTCCTCCTTTCCACGTTCAACGGCGAGGAGTACCTCCGGCCGCTGCTGCGGAGCCTGGACGAGCAGACCCACCCGCGCGTGGAGCTGCTGGTGCGCGACGACGGCTCCACGGACGGGACGCTGGAGCTGCTCCGCGCGCACTCCGGGCGGGTGCGCCCGGAGCTGCGGCCGGGCGGGCACCTGGGGCTCCCGGACACCTACTTCGAGCTGGTGCGCGAATCGCGCGCGGACGCGGACCTGTTCGCCTTCTGCGACCAGGACGACGTGTGGCTGCCGGAAAAGCTCGCGCGGGCTGCGGAGATGCTGGCGGAAACGGACCCTGCGGCGCCCGCGATGTACTGCGGGCGCACGCAGTACGTGGACGCCGAGCTCCGCCCGCTGGAGATGTCGGAGCTGCCGCGCGGCCCGCTGACCTTTCAGCACGCGCTGATGCAGAACGTGGCGACGGGGTGCACCATCGTGATGAACCGCGCCGCGCGCGACCTGCTGGCGGAGTCCACGCCGGAGGAGGTGTTCATGCACGACGCGTGGGCGTACCTGGTGATCGCGGCCTTCGGGACGGTGCTCTACGACCCGGTGCCGATGGTGCTCTACCGCCAGCACGCCGCGAACACCATCGGCAAGCCGCGGGGGTGGCCGGCCCGGGTGTCCAGGTTCGTCCGCCTGGGGTGGAACTGGCCGCACCTGCGCCAGGCGCTCCACTTCGAGCACCACTACGGGTCGCGCCTGCAGGGCGAGGACCGCCGGGCGCTGGACCGGCTGCTGGAAAGCCGGACCAGCTTCCGCGCCCGGGTGCGCTACGCCCTGTCGCTGGACTCGCACCGGCGCGGGATGCGCGACGACCTGGCCTTCCGGCTGCTGTACATCGCGGGGCGGATGTGAGCGGCGGTCCCGGGGGCCGCCTCCTCCGCCTGGTGCGCGCCGGCGACTGGTGGCAGTTCCACCTGCTGCCCCTGCTTTCGGCGGCCTACGCGGCCATAGCCCTGTACGCGGTGCCCCCGGGGCTCGCGCTGCCGGCGCTGGCGCGCCTGCTGGTTTCCATCGTTTTCGTGGCGGCGTACTCGCACGTCGTCAACGACAGCGCGGACGCGGAGCAGGACGCCCGCGCGGGCAAGACCAACCGGGTGCAGGCGCTGTCCCCCGGCCGGCGCGCGCTCCTGGCGCTCGGCGCGCTCGGGTGCGGCTTCGCGGTGTGGGCGGGGGCGGGGCTTTCCGCGCGCACCGTGGCGCTGCTGGTGGGGATCGCGGCGCTGCAGCCGGCGTACGCCATGCGCCCGCTGCGCCTCAAGGAGCGCGGCGTCTGGGGGCTGCTGGCCGACTCGCTGCACACCCACGCCCTCCCCACGCTGTACTGCTTCTCGCTGTTCGCGGACCTGGCGGGCGCGCCGCTCTGGCGGCCCCTGCCGCTGGCGGCGGCGGCGTGGTCGCTCCTGGTGGGGCTGCGCGGCATCCTGTACCACCAACGCACGGACGAGGCGAACGACCGGCGCGCCGGGGTGGCGACCTGGGTCACCACGCACGGCTCGGAGCGCGCGGCCGCCCTGGTGCGGCGCGTGGTGTTTCCCGCCGAGCTGGCCGCGCTCGCCGCGGTGGGCGCCGCGCTCCTCCCCGTGGCTCCGGCGGTGGTGGCGTGCCTCGCCGCGTACGGCCTGCTGGCGCAGCTCCCGCGCTGGGCGGGGGCCCAGCCGCACTCCTTCGCGGACCCCGCCCCGGCCGAGAAGGGAAGCTACGTCCCCCTGCTGGCCTTCTACCGCACCTGGCCCTCGCTGACCTTCGCCATCCTCCTGGCGGCCCAGCACCGCGCCTTCGTCGTCGTGCTGGTGCTCCACGCCGTCGTGTTCGCCGGCCCCATCCTGCACCAGGCCGCGGACCTGTGGCGCCTGCTCGCCTGGCTGGCCCGCGCCCCGGCGCACGTGGCCCGCCGGCTGGGTGGCTCCCCGCGCAGCCCGCGCCCGCTCTGACTCGGCCGGCCCTCCCCGAGGGCCG
>JBEVLE010000129.1:0-12102 GCA_040509335.1 Longimicrobiaceae bacterium
GGCCCCACCGCGCGGTGGGGCCGTTCTCGTTTCTGCATCACGCCGGCTTCGAACAACGCACCTCCTGCAGCCTCCCCCGACCTCCCTGCGCAGATCGCCGGGGGGAGGGGGCACGCCCAGACCCGCTCCTACAATCTGTTTCGTCACCCGGTGACTTCGGCCTTGCGGTCGGGATGCACGGCCCCCTCGTCGGCGGGCTCGGCGGGAAGGAGCGCGGACACCACGCCCGGCCGGCTCTCCCAGGCGTCGAACACCTCGGCGTATCGCAGCCCGAACGGCGCCGCCACGCTGCGCAGGCGCTGGTCGAACCAGTCCGGGTCGCCGAAGCGGATGCGCTCGAAGTAGAAGCGCGCCAGCTCGTGGATGCCGTCCAGGTACGGCTCCACGTCCACGGCGACGGCGGGGAGCGGGGAGTGCACGTCGCGCAGCGTGAACACCGGCGCCAGCTCGCGGTGCGGCGGCGCGGGAGCCACCACCTTGGCGATGCGGGCCAGCGTGACGGCGTCGCGGAAGATCCTGCCGCAGGCCTGGTGGTCGGGGTGGCGCATGCCGCGGAGCCACGCGTCGCCCCAGGTGAGGATGCCGTCGGGCTTGACCTCGGCGATCACCCGGGCCACCTCGCGCGCGGCCTCCACGGTGGATTCCAGGCGCGTGTCGCGGAAGCTCATGAACTGGGTCTCCACGCCCAGGATCTCCCCCGCGCGGTGCCCCTGCTCCTCGCGCAGGCGCGCCACCTCGCTCTCGGGGATGGGGCCGAACGCCTCGGTCATCTCGCCGCGCGTCAGCCACACGACCACCACCCGGTCGCCGCGCGCCTTCTGCGCGAGGATGGTCCCCGCGGCGCCCACCTCGTCGTCGGGGTGGGCGAGCCCCACCAGCAGCGTCTTCCCGGCCATGTCGTCTCCGTCTCCAGTTCGGTCGATGCGCCCGCCTGGTCGCCGGGCGGCGCTCCCTGAGTTAGCGCGGCGCGGGGCCGCCCGGCAAGGGGCGCGCCGGCGGGCAGGCCGGGTTCACGGCCGCCCGCCGCTGGTGCGGAGCGTGCGTCGGCGAGTGTGGGCGGCTCGACACCCCGGAGGGAGACGGTACGATGCCGACGCAGAAGCTGCGGGTGCGGGGACTCAGGCGGGAGGACGAGGCGCGGGTCACGGCGCGGCTGAGGGAGTTGCCGGGCGTGTACTTCGCCATGCTGAACTGCGGCGCGGAGTGCGCCGAGGTGGACTTCGAGGACGACCGCGTTTCGCTGGAGGAGATCCGCGCGGCGGTACGCGAGTGCGGCTACGAGGCGGAGATCGCCGGCTGAGCCGCGGCCGCGGCTCGGCCGCGAGTTACGACGCGCTTGATTTTCGGGATCTGTTCGGGGTAAATTACACTCCGGACACCTCCTACCCTCAGGCGTGGTCGCAGCGCATGGAACTCATTCCGATCCGGGGACGTGGAGCCAGCCACAACCCGCCGAACCGATTCGAGAAGCTCCACGTGGAGCTGGAGCCCGTCCCCGGCGACCCCGACGATCCGGACCCGCGGACGAAGACGCAGTACTTCCGCGACCGGGCGCGGAGCATCCTCGCGCGCAACGACAGCCCGGACATCCCGTTCAACGTGAGCATCAACTGCTACCGCGGCTGCTCCCACGGGTGCATCTACTGCTACGCGAGGCCCAACCACGAGTTCCTCGGCTTTTCCGCCGGGCTGGACTTCGAGACCCGGATCATGGTCAAGGAGGATGCGCCCGCGCTTCTCCGGCGCGAGCTGTCGTCGCCGCGGTGGCGGCCGGAGGTCATCGCCATGAGCGGGGTCACCGACCCGTACCAGCCGGTGGAGCGCAAGCTGGGGCTCACGCGGGGGTGCCTGGAGGTCCTCGCCGAGGCGCGGAACCCGGTGAGCATCGTGACCAAGAACCATCTCGTCACGCGCGACATCGACCTGCTGGGCGAGCTGGCCGGGTACGGAGCGGCGCTGGTCTTCCTGTCCATCACGACGCTGGACCCGAAGCTCCAGCGGGTGATGGAGCCCCGCACGTCCATCCCGGCCCGCCGCCTCGACGCGATCCGCGAGCTGGCGGCCGCGGGGATCCCCACCGGGGTGATGGTCGCGCCCGTGATCCCCGGCCTGACCGACCACGAGATGCCCGCCATCCTGGAGGCGGCGGCCCAGGCGGGGGCCCGTTCCGCCGGCTACGTTCCGCTCCGGCTTCCGTTCGCGGTCAAGGACCTCTTCGAGCAGTGGCTGGAGCAGCACTTCCCGGATCGCAGGAACAAGGTGCTGAACCGGATCCGGGAGCTGCGGGGGGGCAGGCTGAACGATGCGCAGTTCCACGAGCGCATGCGGGGCGAGGGAATCTGGGCGGCCCACCTGAAGCAGCTCTTCGCGACGACCTGCCGGCGGGTGGGGATGAACGAGCGGAGCCTCGCGCTGTCGACGGAGGCGTTCCGCAGGATCGGCACCGGTCCGCAGTACGACCTCTTCTAGGGCGCGGGAGCCGCAACGAAAAGCGTGGCAGGGGCGGAAGCCCGTGCCACGCTCGTTATTTCCAGGACTGGCCGTCGGCCGGAGCGCGTGTACCCACTCCTCGCCACACTCAGCTTATAGGACACCGGGGGACTTGCGGCAAGGCCCGGGGGGGGCTGCAAAGTTGTCGGCCGAAAAAATCCTCGGGAGATTGCACAAGGGAGGGAGCGCATGGACGGCTACGTGCTGGATTTCCACGAGATCGACCGGACGCAGGTCGCGGTCGTCGGAGGCAAGGGCGCGCACCTGGGGGAGCTGTCGCGGATCCAGGGCGTCCGCGTGCCGGCCGGCTTCTGCGTGACGACGGCCGCCTTCCGGCGGATCGTGGCGGAAGCGCCGTCGCTCGGCGAGCGGCTCGACCGGCTGTCGCGCCTGGAGCCGGACGACCGGGAGGCGATCCGCGCGCTCGGCGCGGAGGTCCGCGAAAGCCTCGAAGCGGTCGCCGTCCCCTCCGACCTGGCGGCGGCGATCACCGGCGCGCTCGCCCGGCTCGGCGGGCGGGACGCGTACGCCGTCCGGTCCAGCGCGACGGCGGAGGACCTGCCGACGGCCTCCTTCGCGGGCCAGCAGGACACGTACCTCAACGTGGTGGGGGCGGCGGAGGTCCTCCGGCACGTCGGCCGGTGCTGGGCCTCGCTCTTCACCGAGAGGGCCGTGACCTACCGCCTGCGGGGCGGCATCGATCACCGCAGGGTCCACATGGCCGTGGTGGTGCAGCGGATGGTCTTCCCGGAGGCGGCGGGCATCCTGTTCACGGCCGACCCCGTCACCGGCAACCGCAGGGTCGTGTCCGTGGAGGCCGGCTTCGGCCTGGGCGAGGCGCTGGTCTCCGGCCTGGTGAACGCGGACGTCTACAAGGTGCGGGACGGCGGGGCCGTCGCCCGGACGATCGGCGCCAAGCGGCTCGCCATCCTCCCTTCGCCGGAGGGCGGGACGCGGGAACGGGAGGTCGAGCCGGAGCGGCGGGAGCAGCCCGCTCTGACGGACGCGCAGGTCGTGCGGCTCGCCGGGCTGGGCCGTCGGATCGAGGCGCACTTCGGCCGCCCGCAGGACATCGAGTGGTGCCTGGCGGACGACGACTTCCACATCGTGCAGAGCCGGCCGATCACCACGCTGTTCCCCATCCCCGAGGCCGGCGACGGGGAGAACCACGTGTACATCTCCGTCGGGCATCAGCAGATGATGACCGACGCCATGAAGCCGCTGGGGCTTTCCTTCTGGCAGATGACGACGCCGCGGCCCATGGCCGAGGCCGGCGGAAGGCTGTTCGTGGACGTCACCCGGATCCTGGCATCGCCGGAGAGCCGCGCCGGCCTCTTCGGAATGGTGGGAAAGAACGATCCGCTGATCGGCGACGCGCTGCGGACCATCCTCGACCGCGGCGACTTCATCCCCCCGCCCGCGGACGAGGGGTCCGGCTGGACACCGCCGAGCAGCGATGGGGCGGGCGTGATCGAAACCGATCCGGCCATCGTCGATGAGCTGATCGCGCGCACCCAGGCCTCCATCTCCGCGTTGAAGCGCGACATCCGGGACAGGTCCGGACCGGCGTTGCTCGATTCCATCCAGGCGGACATCCCGGAACTGAGGCGGGTCCTGCACGATCCGCAAAGCCGCCGGGTGATCATGGCGGGGATGGAGGCCGCCTGGTGGCTCAACGAGCGGCTGGCAACGTGGCTGGGCGAAATGAACGCGGCCGACACGCTCACGCAGTCCGTCCCCCACAACGTCACGTCCGAGATGGGGCTGGCGCTGCTGGACGTCGCGGACGTGATCCGCCCGCACCCCGAGGTGGTGGCGTTCCTGGAGCGCGTGGAGGACGGGGATTTCCTGGACGAGCTGCCGAAGCTCGCGGGCGGGCGGGAAGCGCGGGACGCCATCCGGGGCTGGCTCGACCGGTACGGCATGCGCTGCGTCGGCGAGATCGACATCACGCGGCCGCGCTGGAGCGAGCGGCCCGCCACGCTCGTGCCCCTGATCCTCGGCAACGTCCGGAACTTCGAGCCGGGCGAAGGCGGGCGGCGCTTCGAGCGGGGGCGGCAGGAGGCCTGGAACAGGGAGCGGGAGGTGCTGGAGCGCCTGCGGGCCCTGCCGGACGGGAAGGAGAAGACCGAGGAGACCCGGCGGATGATCGACCGGGTCCGGGCGTTCGCCGGGTACCGGGAATATCCCAAGTACGGCATGATCAGCCGCTACTTCGTCTACAAGCAGGCCCTGATGCAAGAAGCCGGGCGCCTGGTGCAGGCCGGCGTGCTTCGCGAGAAGGAAGACATCTTCTATCTCCGGTTCGAGGAGCTCCACGACGTCGTGCGCACGAACCGGGTGGATGAGGAGCTCATCCGCGAGCGGAAGGAGGCGTTCAGGTCGTATCAGGCGCTCACGCCGCCCCGCGTGCTCACGTCGGACGGTGAGGCGGTCGCCGGGGCGTACCGGCGACACGACCTGCCGGCCGGGGCGCTGGCCGGCCTGGCGGTCTCCGCCGGCACCGTGGAGGGGCGGGCCCGCGTCGTCCTGGACATGGCGGAGGCGGAGCTGGAACCGGGCGACATCCTGGTGACCGCCTACACGGACCCCAGCTGGACGCCCCTGTTCGTCGCGGTCGCGGGGCTGGTGACGGAGGTGGGGGGGCTGATGACCCACGGCGCGGTGATCGCGCGGGAGTACGGCCTGCCGGCCGTGGTGGGGGTGGAGCACGCCACCCGGCGGATCCGGGACGGGGAGCGGATCCGCCTGCACGGGACGGACGGGTACGTCGAGATCCTGTCCTAGCGGACCGGCCCGACGGGTGGCCGGTCCGCCGGACGCCGTTACGCCCTGCGTACCGGGTAGCGCAGGTGCGTGACGCCGACGCCCCGGATCACCGTGGGGTCGCCGAGGACGGCCGGCGTGCCGGCGAGGTGGTCGAACAGCCGGACTCCGGAGCCGAGAAGAACCGCCGCGATGTCGATGTTGATCTCGTCGAGGAGGCCGGCATTCAGGAGCTGCTGGATGGTGTCCGCGCCGTGGACGCCGACGGACTTGCCGGCGGCGGCGGCCCTGGCCTGGCTCACGGCGCTTTCGATGCCGTCGGTCACGAAGTGGACGGTCGAGCCGGGGCGCGGCCATCCGGCGGGGACCTGGTGGGTCAGGACGAACGCCGGTCCCCACGCGTGGTTTCCGCCCCACCCCTGCGCCACCTCGAACGTGCGTCGCCCGGTGAGCACGGCACCGAGTCCGGACGTGACGTCGCGGATGTGCTCGGCGCTCGGCCCGGACACCCGGAACGTCATGGGGTCCGACCCGCCGGTGTGGACCTCGACGTCGCCCGAGTTGAAGTACCAGTCGAACACCTCGGCCACGCCGTCGTCGGGGTCGGCGACATAGCCGTCGAGCGACATGGACATGATTGCGACGATCTTCGACATCGCGATGCTCCTTTCGAGGAGTGGAGAATGCGTTCTGGAGATCGCGCGCCGTCCTCCCGGATCGTCCGCCCGATGTGTCGTCCGGTGAACCAGGTTCCGGCCGATGCAGCAAACCCGTCCGTGCCGTTCTTCGCTCCGGAGCATGCATTCCCGGGGAGTTGCGCCTCTCGCGTCGCCGAATCCGCTACGATCCAGGTAATGCTCTTCCATCCGAGCGTCAAGCGCCGGTGTGAAGGTCCACGAGCCCCGCCAGTCCATCACCTTTCGCGGACCGCTGGCGCCCCGCTGACGAACCCCGTCGCCGCGACGTGTGTCTCCTGCGGGATTGTGTTTCGGGAAGGGGTGATTATCCATAGGGAGACGGATCGCGGGAGTTTTCTCCTTCGATGATGCCATCGAGACGGAGGTTCCACGCGCACCGACCGTCACCGCATCGCACCCCACCCCACTACGCTTCAGGCACGCTTTTAGGGATCCTGGCCATGAGCGAGCGAGACCCTGCGGTAGCAAAGCTGGACACCGCCCCCCGCTACTGGTGCTTCATCAGCTACCGTCACGCGGACAACCGGGAACAGGATCGCGCGTGGGCCAGCTGGCTGCATGGCGAGCTCGAGCGATACGACGTCCCCCCTGCGCTGGTAGGTAAAAAGAACGCGCGTGGCGACGTGATCCCGGCGCGGATCTACCCGGTGTTTCGCGACGAGCAGTCGCAAGCCGCGAATTCGGACCTGGGCCGCGCGATCGCCGATGCCCTGGACAGCTCCCGGTTCCTGGTGGTGCTTTGCTCTCCGCGGGCCGCAGAGAGTCGGTATGTCGCGGACGAGATCCACCACTTCAAGCGCACGAACAGAGCGGACCGGATCATCGCGGCGATCATCGACGGGGAGCCGGGCGACCCGGAAAGGGAGTGCTTTCCGGAACCCCTGCGCCACCCCCTGCTCCCGGACGGGACGCTGGACACCTCCACTGCGGAATCGCCGATCGCCGCCGACTTCCGGGTCAGTGATGGCGAGAGCACCGGCCAGGGATACACGTCGGTGCAGGCGTACTACCGCCGGTTCCGGGAAGACGGAAACGTGAGCCGGCGCGAGGCCAGGAAGAGGGCGGACGCCTACGATGACCGGCTTCAGCTGATGAAGCTCAAAGTGATCGCGGGAATTCTCGGTGTCACGCTCGAAGAGCTCCGCGACCGCGACCAGGTCCATCAGCTCCAGCTGGCCAGACGGCGAACGCGAGTCCTGCGGCGGTGGATGTTCGTGGTGACCGCCATGGGAGCGCTGGCCGCGGGATTGGGCCTGGTTGCGGAGGCCCGTCGCAAGGAGGCGCGGACGGCGCAGGTGCGATCCGTCCGTTCCGCGGCTGTCCGGCTCATCGCGCAGGACGAGAGCACGAGGGGACTGGCCTATCTCGCTGCATCGCTGCGCCTCGACCCGGACGACCCTCGCACGATCGCCCGGACGGTCACCCTTCTGAGCGAGCGAACCTTTGCACTCCCGATATCCGACGAGAAGCGGTACGTGCAGATGCCCAGGGACAGGGACATAGAAAGCCGGATGACCGGTGCGCGAAGCTCCGACGGCACGATGGAAGCCCTGGACCTGAGAGCGGAACCGGGCGGAGAGAAGGCGTACCTCGTATTCAGTCCCACGGGCAAGCGGCCGGAGGCACGGTTCCCACTGCCCTTCGAAGATCCGTACGGCACGGAATGGCGCTCCCAGTTCGACGACCGAGGGAACTGGCTGGCGATTCTCGCGACCAGCCGTTCGGGTACAGAAGCAAGAGTCTGGAGGTCGGATTCGGCCGGCCTGGCGCCGGCGATCGAACCGATGCGGATCGCCGAACAGGTCGGCGGCCGCATGGTTTTGAGCGCGCCTTCGGGTAAGGGCTCGACGCCTTCCGCCGTCGTGCTGAGGACGCTGGAGATCCAGAGGGACGATCGCGAGAATGCGAGCACCCTGTGGGACTTGGCCGACGGACGATACACCCCGGAATGGAGAGAATCCCGGAGCATCCCTGAAGCGCACCTGGAAGAGCGGAACGACACCGCGGCGCTCCGGAAGCGCGTGGCGGCCATCGGTTGGAAGCTGGAGGATTCGGGTGATGAATCCCCGTACCAGCTGGTGGACCCCCGCGGCACCGGCTTTCATCTCGGCCATGATGCCTACGCGAACACCTACGCCATCGACATCAGCGATCGTGTGCGGATCGTTGCCACGGGCGGCGAGGACGGAGTCGCCAGGATCTGGCGCCGCAACCGGAGTACCGTACGTCCCGGACCCACCATGCTCCATCCCGAGCCGGTATGGCTGGTGCGGCTGAGCGGTGATGGCCGGCTCCTGCTGACGGCGACGGGGAGTCCGAGCGACATGGTTACCTCGACGGTGCGCCTGTGGGATGCAGACACCGGGGAGCTCCTGGCGGGGCCGTGGGCCACCATCGGCCGGGCGAGAGCATGCACGATCGCGGAGGACGGCTCGGCCGTCCAATGCGTGGTGAACGCGATGCCGCCGCACCTGCCGATCGGAGTGGCTGCCTGGCCCATCGGCGGGTCGAGGTCTCGCGAGGAGGTCCTGGAGCTGGCGGATCTCGCGGAAGCGGTCGCGGGGTGGAGGCTCACGGCGGAAGGGGGGCTGGTCAGCGTGCCGACGGCGGAGCGGATGGCGATCCTCGAGCGCTGCCGCGCAGTCGTCCAGCGCGCCGACGCAGGCCCGCTCCGGCGCTTCGTGGGCTGGTTTCTGGCCGACCGGGCCACCCGCCGTTCACTGTTCGCAGCCCCGGACGACCCGCGAGAGCCGCGCGCCTGACATTTCCCCCTTCGGTCAGCACCGGGCCGCAAATATCGTATCCCGGACCATGTGTCGCTCCAGTAACATCCCGCACCGTGCATCGGGTGGCGACGTGTCGAACCCCGCCGGACGATCGAGCCAAGGGAGGTCCAGCACATGACGATTCGACGCATGGATCACGCGGGCATCGTGGTCGACGCCGTCGACGCCGTCGTCGCTCGCCTGCGCGCCAGCGGCACTGACGGGATCATCGGCTGAAGGCTCCTGCCGGCCGCCCACCGCCTCGCCGGCGCCGGACCCGTCTGGAGGGGCGGATCGCCGCGCACATCCCCCCCCACCGGAGCTTCGCCGGCTCACCTCGCGTTTCTTCTCCCGGTCGAACACACACCTGCGCCCGGCGCCGCTGCGTCCCGGCGGTGGGCACGGCGTGTCCGACTGTTGTCCCGGGCCGCGCGTGGACATAGGTTGAACAAACATTGTGCACGCGGATTCCTGCCGCGCCCCGGCCAGCGAAGGGACGACGATGAAACTGTACCAGCTCGAGGCCAGGCAGCTCCTTCCCATTTCCGTGTCCGCGGCGTGGGACTTCTTTTCCGACGCGGCCAACCTGCCGCGCATCACCCCGCCCTCGCTGGGTTTCCGGGTGACCTCCCCCCTGCCGCCGCGGATGTACGCGGGGATGATCGCCACCTACACGGTCACCCCCTTTCCCGGCGTGCGGGTGGGCTGGGTGACGGAGATCACCCACGTGGCGGAGCACGTGATGTTCGTGGACGAGCAGCGCTTCGGCCCGTACCGCTTCTGGCACCACCAGCACCACTTCGCGGAGGTGCCCGGCGGCGTGGAGATCCGCGACATCGTCCACTACGCGCTCCCCCTCCAGCCCGCCTCCGGGCTGGTGCGCCGGTGGATGGTGCAGCCGCGCCTGAGCGCCATCTTCGAGTTCCGCCGCGCCACGCTGGAAGGGCTCTTCGGCCGGATGGAGTGAGCCGCGGCGCCCTGGCCGATACTCCGTGCGGTCTCCGCGGGCCCCTTCAGCGTACTGCGTACTTCGTACTCCGTACTGCGGTTCTCTCCATCTCTTTTCGCGCGTTGGGTTTAGCTCCCGTCGCGCGTTTCTTCGCCCTCCTTTCGGTGTAGCGCATCGCGAGAAGTCGCACTATCTTGCGGTCCTTCTCCTCACATCGCCGAGGGCGGTCCCCGGTTCCCCCGGGATCACGGCCGCATTGTTTCCATCCGCCATCCGACGTCCAACCGTCATGACGAATCGCCTCGCCCCGGCGGCGGTCCTGCTCGTGCTCGCCGCCTGCTCTCCCGGCGCTTCGCGCGCTCCCGCCACGGCGCCCTCGCCGGCCCCGGTCGTCGCCGTCCCCGCCGTCGCCCCGGACACCGTGGACTCCGGCCCCGAGCTGGAGACCGCCGAGCTCAAGGACGCCTCGTCCGCGCTGCTGGGGAGCGTGCGCTACGACATGCCCATGGAGGCCAACACCTGGGTGGCCACCGAGCTGGACTTCCTGGTGACGCAGCGCAAGGCCGTGGTGGGGCGCTGGCTGGAGCGCGCCGAGCCGTACCAGGAGTTCGTCAAGGGCGTCTTCGCCGGCTACGGGCTCCCCACCGACATGCACCACCTGGCGATGGTGGAGAGCGGCTTCATCCCCACGGCGCGCTCGCGCGTGGGGGCGGTGGGGCTGTGGCAGTTCATGCCGGCCACCGGGCGCGGGATGGGGCTGCGGATCGACGACCTGGTGGACGAGCGCATGGACCCGGTCCGCTCCACGCACGCCGCGGCCAGGCACCTCCGCGACCTGCACCGCACCTTCGGCGGCGACTGGTCGCTCGCGGCGGCCGCGTACAACGCCGGCAGCGGGCGCATCAGCCGGGGGATGCAGGGGATCGGGGCCAAGAACTTCTGGGAGCTGGCGGTGTGGGGGACGCTGGCGCAGGAGACCCGGCAGTACGTCCCGCGCCTGTACGCCGTCACCATCATCGCGCGCGACCGCGAGCGCTTCGGCTTCCCGGCGCAGCGCGGGCTGGTGCGCCCCTTCGCGTACGACAGCGTGCGCACCGACCTTTCCATCCCGCTGGCCGAGCTGGCGATGATGGCGAACCTGTCCCCCACCGCGCTCGCCGAGCTGAACCCGCACCTGCACCGCGGGATGACCCCGGCCGGCAGCTACTGGGTGTGGGTGCCGCGGGGGAGCGGGCCCGCGCTCCAGCAGGCGTACCTGGACTCCGAGATCCGGCGCGACGGCGGCTACGCCAGCTACGCCGTGCGCCGCGGCGACTCCGCCGAGAAGCTGGCGCTCGTCGCGGGGATGACCATCTCGCGGATCCGCGAGCTCAACCCCACCGTGGACCTGGAGACGCTCCCCAGCGGCGCGCGCCTGCGCCTTCCCCGCGCCGCCGCGTCCACGCTGGCCGCCCGCCCCGTCGAGCGCGTCGCGTCCCGCGATTCCGACGAGGGCGAGGGCCGCGGCCGCGCCCGCAGCGAGGAGCGCGGCAAGGGCGACCGCGGCAGCGAGCCCCGCAGCTCCGAGCGCGCCGAGCGCTCCTCGTCCACCCGGAGCCGCGAGGGCGCGTCCGCCGGGAGCTCGTCGTCGTCCTCCTCCGAGCGGTCGTCCTCGTCCGAGCGGCGGCGCGAGGGGCGCACCACGGAGCACAGGGTGGCGGACGGCGAGACGCTGTGGGGGCTGTCCCGCAGGTTCGAGGTGTCGGTCGCCGAGATCCGCGAGGCCAACGACCTGGAGGGCGACGTGATCGTCCCCGGCCGCACGCTGCGCATTCCGCGCAAGGCCGGCGCCTCCGGGGAGCGCGCCGAGCGCCCGTCCTCGTCCTCGTCCACGGCGCGGACGGCCCGCCGCGGCGAGGAGCCCTCGTCGCGGCGCAAGGACGGCGACGCCAGCAAGACCGAGCGCGAGTCCACGTCCTCCTCGACGCCCTCGTCCCGCTCCGCCCGCTCGTCGGGGAACAGCGAGACCCGGAGCGCGGCCCGCGAGCACGTGGTCAAGAGCGGCGAGACGCTGTGGGGGATCGCGCGGGCGAACGACACCACGGTGGTGGCGATCCAGCGCGCCAACGACATGGACGACGATTCCCCCATCCGCCCCGGCCAGAAGCTCCGCATCCCGCGCTGACGGGTTCTTTTTTCTGACGAATCGACGCCCCGGGTTCCTCGCCAGGAGCCCGGGGCGTTTCTCGTTGATCCTCTGCTTTCGTGGGGCCGCTCCGGAGCCCGGCCAAACAGCCGGCCGGTCTCCTCCGCGGGCTCCGGGAACCAGCCGAAACTGCCCGGCCGTTTCCCTCCGCCGGGGTGAGCCTCGCCAAACTGACGGCGAGTCTCCCCCCGAACAGACGCGTATGGGTACTGCGGAAACAGCGAACGGCGCCTCCACCCCGGCATCGAG
>JBEVLE010000130.1:0-12753 GCA_040509335.1 Longimicrobiaceae bacterium
CGTCTGGTTCCACTCCTCCACCACCGTGCGGCGCTCCGCCTCCGGCAGCACGTCGATGCTCCCGATCGCCCGCGCGGGAGTGGCCTCCAGCGCCTCGACCAGCCGCTCCAGTGCCGTGTGCATCATCCGGCACACCCGCTCCGCCTCCGCCGGGGCCGCCACCTGCGCCGCCAGCGAGAGCTCCTCCCCCAGGTCGTCCACCGCGAGCGCCACAGGGTAGTTCGTCCGCTCCTGCGCGCTAATGCCCCGCACCCCCTCCCCCGGCTGCCCCGCCTCACGCGAACGCTTCGTCCCGCCGCCGTGGCGATAGTTCAGCAGCGAGGTGAACAGCGGCGCGGGTGCCGCCACGCCGCTGGCGCGCTGCGCCAGCGCCAGCGAGGCGTGCTCGTGCCGCAGCAGGTCCGCCAGCAGCGCGTGCGTGCGCCGCACCGCCGCCTCGACCCCTTCCTCTCCCACCCCGATCCGCACCGGCAGCGTGTTGATGAAGGGGCCCATCACCCGGTCCACGCCTTCCCCGCCCTGCATCCGGCCGAAGAGCAGCGTCCCGAAGACCACGTCCGCACGGCCGCTCAGCCGCGCCAGCACCTGCGCCCACGCCAGGTGGCACAGGCTCGCCGCGCTCACCCCCAGCGCCCGCGCCCGCCGGCGCAGCCGTGCAGAGATATCGCCCGCCACCGGGAGCCACGCGTCCCCGATCCCACGTCCCTCCCCCCACACGTCCAGCAGCCCGTACGGCGCCGTCGGCTCCTTCACGTCGCCCAGCATCCCGCGGAAGAACCGCTCGTGCTCCTCGCGGCTCACCCCCAGCCGCGCCTGCGCCACGTAGTTGCGGAAGGGCAGCGGCGCCGGCAGCTCCGACTCCAGGCCCCGCAGGTGCGCCGAGATCTCTTCCCGCAGCACCTCCAGCGACTCGTGGTCGCCCGTCAGGTGGTGCTTGAGCATCAGCAGCAGCCACCGGCCACGCGCGCGGTCCTCGGCGATGCACGCCCGCAGCAGCGGCGCCCGCCCCAGCTCCATCCGGTACCGCCGAGGCTCATGGCGCCGCCACAGCTGCTCGGCCGCATCCTCCGCCTCCGCATCCAGCCGCACCTCCTCCACCGGCAGAGGCGCGTGCCGCCAGACGACCTGCACCGGCTCGCGCAGCCCCTCCCAGGCCACCGCCGTGCGCAGGATGTCGTGCCGATCGATCACCGCCTGCATTGCTCCCAGGTACTGCTCCAGGCGCGCGCGGGTGTCGAACTCGGTCACGCTCGACGTCAGGTACGGGTCTCCCTCCCGCGACAGCAGATGGTGGAAGAGGAACCCCTCCTGCAGCGGGGCCAGCGGGTAGATGTCACGCACGTTCGCGGCGCCGCCCGGCACCTCCGCCACGATCCGGTCGATCTCCGCCTGGCTCAGCTCCACCAGCGGCAGCATCTCCGGCGTGAGGAACCCGGCCCCCTCCGGGATCCGGTTCGCGGGGACCTCCACCTCCAGCGACGCCCGGCCCACGCCCGGCGCCAGCTCGGCCAGCACCGGGGTGGTGAACAGGGCGCGCACGTCCATGAACAGCCCCACCCGCCGCATCCGCTCGATCACCCGGATCGCCAGCAGCGAGTGCCCGCCCAGCTCGAAGAAGTGGTCCCAGCGTCCCACCCGCTCCACCCCCAGCACCTCCGCCCAGATCCCGGCCAGCGCCGCCTCCACCTCCCCCAGCGGGGCCTCGTAGCGCCGCCGCGCGTACGCGTCCCCCTCCGGCGCGGGAAGCGCCCTGCGGTCCAGCTTGCCGTTGGTCGTCAGCGGAAGCCGCTCCAGGGGGACGAAGGCCGCCGGCACCATGTACTCCGCCAGCCGCTCCGAGAGGTGCGCCCGCAGCCCCTCCACTCCCCCCGCCGCCTCGCCCACCCAGTACGCCACCAGGCGCACGTCTCCAGGCACGTCCTCCCGCGCCACCACCACCGCCTCTTCCACGCCGGGGACCTCGGCCAGCACCTTCTCGACCTCCCCCAGCTCGATCCGGAACCCCCGCACCTTGACCTGCTGGTCCACCCGCCCCAGGAACTCCAGCTCTCCGTCCGCGCGGCGCCGTACCCGGTCTCCCGTCCGGTACAGCCTCGCGCCGCCCTCTGCGGAGAACGGATCCGGGATGAACCGCTCCGCCGTCCGCCCCGCATCGCCCAGGTAGCCCCGGGCCACCCCCGCGCCCTGCAGCAGCAATTCCCCGGGCACTCCCTCCGGGAGCAGCTCCCCGCCCGCGTCGCACACGTACATCCCCACGCCCGGCAGCGGCCGGCCCACCATCTGCCAGTCGTAGCTGGCCCCTCGCCGCAGCGGCGTTCCCGAGCTGATGATCGTCCCCTCCGTGGGTCCGTACATCGCCCACACCTGCGCGGCCGGAAAGACCTCCCGCACCGTTTCCAGCAGCGCCGGCGCGATCGCGTCGCCGCCGATGAAGACGTGCCCGATCCCCGGCAGCGTCCCCGGCCCGCTCCCCACGTGCCGGACGATCTCCTGCATCAGCGCCGGCACCGCGTGCACCGCGGTGAACGCCGGCAGCTCCCGGCTCAGGCGCTCCACGTCCCGCGCGACCTCCTGATCCAGCAGGTGCACCCGGCCGCCGGCCAGCAGCGGAGCGAAGACCTCGAAGGCCCAGATGTCGAACGACTGGCTCGCCAGGGCGGGGAACACCACCCCCGCGTCGAGCCCGAAGGTGTCCCGCGTGCTCAGCAGCGTGCTCGTCAGGCTGGCGTGCTCGACCACCACTCCCTTGGGGCGCCCCGTGGAGCCGGAGGTGTAGATGACGTACGCCGCGTTCCCGGGCTCCGCACCGCCCGGCGGAAGGGGCGGCGGCGGGCCCGCCGCGGCATCCGGCTCCCGGTCGAGACACAGGATCTCGCCCGCGTACCTCGACACCGCGGGCAGCAGGCTGCTCTGCGTGACCAGGACGGAGGCGCCGGAATCTTCCAGCGTGTAGGCGAGGCGCTCGGCGGGGTAGGCGGGATCCAGCGGCACGTAGGCGCCGCCGGCCTCGAGGATGCCCAGCACCGCCACGACCAGCTCCGGACCGCGCTCCAGGCAGAGCCCCACGCGCACCTCCGGGCCCACCCCGCGCCGCCGGAGCAGGTGGGCGAGCCGGCCGGAGCGATGCTCCACCTCGGCAAAGGTGAGCGTGCGATCGCGGTGGACCAGCGCCACCCGGTCGGGCGTGCGGCTGGCCTGCCGGGCGAACAATTCGTGGACGCACAGCCGCGGGTGGGCGAGAGCCGGGGTGGCGGAGGTCCGGAGCAGGTGCTCCCGCTCCGCCTCCGGCAGCACGTCGATCCTCCCGATCGGCCGCCCGGGAGAGGTCTCCAGCGCCTCGACCAGCCGCTCCAGCGCCGTGTGCATCATCCGGCACACCCGCTCCGCGTCCGCCGGGGCCGCCACCTGCGCCGCCAGCGAGAACTCCTCCCCCCGGTCGTCCACCGCGAGCACCACGGGGTAGTTGGTCCGCTCCTGCGCGCGAGCGTCCTCCACCCCCTCCGCCGGCTGCCCCGCCTCGTGCGCCCCCCCCGTCCTGCCGCCGTAGCGATAGTTGAGCAGCGAGGTGAAGAGCGGCGCGGGCGCCGCCACGCCGCTGCAGCGCTGCGCCAGCGCCAGCGAGGCGTGCTCGTGCCGCAGCAGGTCCGCCAGCAGCACGTGCGTGCGCCGGACCGCCGCCTCGGCCCCCTCCTCGCCCACCCCGATCCGCACCGGCAGCGTGTTGATGAAGGGGCCCATCACCCGGTCCGTGCCCTCGCCGCCCTGCATCCGGCCGAAGAGCAGCGTGCCGAAGACCACGTCCGCGCGGCCGCTCAGCCGCGCCAGCACCTGCGCCCACGCCAGGTGGCACAGGCTCGCCGCGCTCACCCCCAGCGCCCGTGCCCGGCGGCGCAGCCGCGCGCCCAGGTCGCCCGCCACCGCGAGCCGCGCCTCCCCGATCCCGCGTCCCTCCCCCCACACGTCCAGCATCCCGTACGGCGCCGTCGGCTCGTCCACGTCGCCGAGCAGCCCGTGGAAGAACCGCTCGTGCTCCTCCTGGCTCACGCCCAGCCGCGCCTGCGCCACGAAGCTGCGGAAGGGCAGCGGCGCCGGCAGCTCCGACTCGCGGCCCCGCAGGTGCGCCGAGATCTCTTCCTGCAGCACCTCCAGCGACTCGTGGTCGCTCGTCAGGTGGTGCATGGGCATCATCAGCAGCCACCGGCCGCGCGCGCGGTCCTCGGCGATGCACGCCCGCAGCAGCGGCGCGCGCGTCAGGTCCATCCTGTACCGCCGGGGGTCGTAGCGCCGCCACAGCTGCTCGGCCGCCCCGGTCCCCGCGTCCAGCTCCACCTCCTCCCGCGGCAGCGGCGCGTGCCGCCACACGACCTGCACCGGCTCGCTCAACCCTTCCCAGGCCATGGCCGTGCGCAGGATGTCGTGGCGGTCGATCACCGCCTGCAGCGCCGCCAGGTACTGCTCCAGGCGGGCGCGGGTGTCGAACTCCATCACGCTCGACAGCAGGTACGGGTCCCCCTCCTGCGACATCAGGTGGTGGAAGAGGATCCCCTCCTGCAGCGGGGCCAGCGGGTAGATGTCCTGCACGTTCGCGGCTCCGCCGGGCACTCCCGCTACGACAAGGTCGATCTCCGGCTGGCTCAGCTCCACCAGCGGCAGCATCTCCGGCGTGAGGGACCCGGCCCCCTCCGGGATCCCGTTCGCGGGGACCTCCACCTCCAGGGACGCCCGGCCCACGCCCTGGGCCAGCTCGGCGAGCACCGGCGTGGTGAACAGCGCCCGCACGTCCATGTACAGCCCCACCCGCCGCATCCGCTCGATCACCCGAATCGCCAGGAGCGAGTGCCCCCCCAGCTCGAAGAAGTGGTCCCACCGTCCCACCCGCTCGATCCCCAGCACCTCCGCCCAGATCCCGGCCAGCGCCGCCTCCACCTCCCCCAGCGGGGCCTCGTAGCGCCGCCGCGCGTACGCATCCCCCTCCGGCGCGGGAAGCGCCCTGCGGTCCAGCTTGCCGCTGGGGGTGAGCGGAAGCCGCTCCAGCGCCACGAACGCGCCCGGCACCATGTACTCCGGGAGCTCCCGGAGCAGGTGCTCGCGCAGGACTCCCGCCTCCACCTCGCCCACCACGTACGCCACCAGCCGCTTTTCCCCGGGCGCGTCCTCGCGGGCCACGACCACGCAGTCGGCGACGCCCGCGCTCCGCCGCAGCGCGCCCTCGATCTCGCCCGGCTCGATGCGGAAGCCGCGCACCTTGACCTGCGCGTCCAGGCGGCCCAGGAACTCCAGCACCCCGTCCGTCCGCCGGCGCGCCCGGTCGCCCGTGCGGTACAGCCTCGCTCCGGGCCGTCCGCCGAAGGGGTCGGGAACGAACCGCTCCGCCGTGAGGCCGGCACGCCCCAGGTAGCCGCGCGCCACCCCGGCACCTCCGATCAGGAGCTCACCCGGGACGCCAGCCGGCTGCGGGCTCCCGAGGGCATCGCACACGTACAGCCTCACGTTCCCCAGCGGCGCGCCGATGGGGTGCCCCTCCACCCCTCCATCCGCGGGAACCGCGTACTCCGAGGCCAGGATGGTTCCCTCGGTGGGGCCGTAGAGGACGTGCGCCTCCGCCCGCGGGAGCGCTTCCCGCATCTCCGCGGGGAGGTCGGGCGGGACGCGGTCGCCGCCCACGAAGGCGCGGCGCAGCCGGCCCAGCCGTGGCCTTTCGCGCTCCACCCGGGCCACCTGCCGCATCAGGGCGGGAACCGCGTGCAGGAGCGTGGCGTCGGCGATCTCCTCCAGCAGCGCGGGCACGTCCAGCACCCGCTCGCGCTCCACCAGGCGCACCGCCCCCCCGGAGACGAGCGGCAGCAGCGCCTCGAAGAGCCAGATGTCGAAGGCGTACGACGCCAGCGCCGGCATCACGTCGCCCCCGGCGACGCCGAACGCCTCGCGCGTGGCGTCCAGCAGGTTCGCGAGCGAGCCGTGCTGCACCACCACTCCCTTGGGGCGGCCGGTGGAGCCGGAGGTGTAGATTACGTACGCCGCGTTCTCCGGCGCGGCCGCCGTCCGCGGCGCCGCGTCCGGCTCCGCAGCGACCTCCGCCGCGTCCGCGTCCACCAGCACGACCTGCACGCCTTCCGCCGGGAGCAGGCCGTGCAGCGAGGCCTGCGTCACCAGGACGCGCGCGCCGGAGTCGGCCAGCATGTACGCCAGCCGGTCGGCCGGATAGGCGGGGTCCAGGGGGAGGTACGCGGCGCCCGCCTTGAGCACCGCCAGCACCGCCACCACCATCCCGGCCGAGCGCTCCAGGCAGATGCCGACGCGCACCTCCGGGCCGGCTCCCAGCCCCGCGAGGCGGCGCGCCAGCCGGTCGGCGCGCGCGTCCAGCTCGGCGTAGGTGAGCGAGTCCTCGGCGGAAACCACGGCCGGGGCCTGCGGCGTGCGCTCCGCCCGTGCCGCGAACAGCTCGTGGACGCAGGCACCCGCGGGGTACGCCACGGGCGTCCGGTTACACTCCTCCACGACCTGCCGGCGCTCCGCCTGGTCCAGCAGCGTCACCCGCGAGATGCGCGCGTCCGGGTCGGCGGCGGCCTGCTCCACCAGGCGCGTGAAGTGGCCCACGAGCCGCCGCATGGTCGCGGCCTCCCACAGCTCCGTGCTGTAGGCCAGCTTCCCGCGCACCCCGTCGGGAGTCGCGGCCAGCTCCAGCGACAGGTCGAACTTGGCGACCGCGAGCTCCGCACCGGTTCTCCGCACGCTCAGCCCCGCGAGCCCGCCGCCCACGTCCTGGGCGTCGTCCAGGGTGAACGCGACCTGGAAGAGCGGCGAGTGGCTCAAGCTGCGCTCCGGGCTCAGCTCCGCCACGAGCCTTTCGAAGGGCACGTCCTGGTGCTCGTACGCGCCCAGCGTGGTCTCGCGCACCCGCCCCACCAGCTCGCGGAAGCTCGGATCTCCGGACAGGGAGGTGCGCAGGACCAGCGTGTTGACGAAGAAGCCGATCAGCCCCTCCAGCTCGCCGCGCCCGCGCCCCGCGACGGGGCTGCCGACGACCACGTCCTCGCTCCCGCTGTACCGGAAGAGCAGCGCCTGGAAGGCGCCCAGCGCGACCATGTACAGCGTCGCGCCCTCCCGGCGGCCCAGGGCGCGCAGCCGCTCCAGCACCTCCGGCGGGAGCTGGACGCGCTCGCTCGCCCCCCGGAAGCCCTGCTCCGCGGGGCGGGGATGGTCCGTGGGCAGCTCCAGCAGCGCGGGTGCGTCCGCGAGCCGCTCCCGCCAGTACGCCAGCTCCCCCTCCAGGACACCGTCCCGCAGGTGCTCGCGCTGCCAGGCGGCGTAGTCCGCGTACTGCACCGGCAGCTCCGCCAGCGGCGACCCCCGCCCCTCGCGGTACGCCGCGTACAGCGCCGACAGCTCCCGGTGGAACACGCCCATGCTCCACCCGTCGCTGACGATGTGGTGCATCGAGAACAGCAGCACGTGGTCCCCGGCGCCCAGCCGCAGCAGCGCCGCCCGGAAGAGCGGGCCCGCCGCCAGGTCGAACGGCCGCCGCGCCTCCTCGCCGGCGCGCCGCCCCAGCGCCGCCTCGCGATCCGCCTCGCCCAGCCCGGACAGGTCCTCCACCGGAAGCGCGAAGGCGCCGGAGGGCGCGATCACCTGCACCGGCGAGCCGTCCACCTGGGCGAAGACCGTCCGCAGCGTCTCGTGGCGCCGGACGATCTCGCCCAGCGCGCGCCGCAGCGCCGCCACGTCCGGCGCACCCCCCAGGCGCCATGCCACGGGGATGTTGTACACGGCGCTCCCCGGCTCCAGCCGGTCCAGGAACCACAGCCGCTCCTGCGCGAAGGACAGCGGCAGCGCTCCGCCGCGCTCCACCGGGAGCACCGGGGGCAGCACCGGGAGCCCCGCGCGCCGCAGCGCCTCCACCCGCTCCGCCAGCCCCGCGACCGTGGGCGCCTCGAACAGCCCCCGCAGCGGCAGCTCCACGGCGAGCGTTTCGCGGATGCGCGAGACCACCCGCGTCGCCAGCAGCGAGTGTCCGCCCAGCTCGAAGAAATTCTCCCGCACCCCCACCCGCCCGACGCCCAGCACCTCCGCCCAGATCCCCGCCAGCACCTCCTCCGCGGGCGTCCGCGGCGCCACGTACCCTTCCTCCCCCGCGCACCACCTCGGCGCTGGCAGCGCCCGCCGGTCCAGCTTGCCGTTGGGGGTGAGCGGGATGCTGTCCAGCGCCACGAACGCGCCCGGCACCATGTGCTCCGGCACCCTCCCCCCCAGGTGCTCCCGCAGCTCCCCCGGCGAGAGCGCCGCGCCCTCGGCCACCACGTAGCCCACCAGGCGCCGGTCGCCCGGCGCATCCTCCCGCACGACCACCACCGCGTCGCGCACGGCCGGGTGCTCCCGCAGCGCGGCCTCGATCTCGCCCGGCTCGATGCGGTAGCCGCGCAGCTTGACCTGCTGGTCCACGCGCCCCAGGAACTCCAGCGCCCCGTCGGCCAGCCGGCGCACCCGGTCCCCCGTGCGGTACAGCCGCGCTCCCGGC
Source organism: Longimicrobiaceae bacterium (assembly GCA_040509335.1). Taxonomy (GTDB): domain Bacteria; phylum Gemmatimonadota; class Gemmatimonadetes; order Longimicrobiales; family Longimicrobiaceae; genus JAFAYN01. Next base: position 8,516 of record JBEVLE010000130.1, read on the forward strand.
TCGCCCGGGAACGGGTCGGGGACGTAGCGCTGGGCCGTGAGCGCCGGACGCGCGTGGTAGCCCCGCGCCACCGCCGCGCCCCCGATGTACATCTCCCCCACCACCCCCGGCGGCACCGGCTCGCCCGCCGTGTCCAGCACGTGGACCGCGGCGTTCGCCAGCGGCACGCCCAGCGGGAGGTTGGACCGGCGCGGGGCGTCCTCGCCCGCTTCCAGGCGCAGCGTCGTCGTGGTCACCGTCGTTTCGGTGAGGCCGAACACGTGCAGCAGCGGCACGCCCAGCGCGGCCCACTGCTCCAGGCGCTCCGCCAGGACCCGCTCCCCGCCCATCAGCACCAGGCGCAGGCTCGACGGTGGGCGCGCGCCCTCCTCCGCCAGCGTGCGCACCCACTCGTGCCAGAACGCCGTCGGCAGCTCCACCACGCTGACGCGCTCCCGCTCCAGCAGCCGCAGCAGCTCGTGCGGGGAGCCCAGCAGGTCGTCCTGCGGGAAGACCACGCAGGCGCCGCTCAGCCAGGCGGGGAAAACCTCCTCGATCATCACGTCGAAGGCCGGGGAGGCGAACTGCAGCACCCGGTCGCCGGGGGTCAGCTCCATCCGCTCGCGCATCGCCTCGGCGTAGCAGAGCAGCGAGCGGTGGCTGACCATCGCCCCCTTGGGCTGCCCGGTGGAGCCCGACGTGTAGATCAGGTAGGCCAGCGCGTCCGGCCCCACGCCGGGGAAGTCCGCCCGCCCGGCGGGCTCCTCGTCCTCCTCGTCCACGCACACCACCGCCGCGGAGCCGGCGGGGAGCGCGCCGGCGAGCTCGGCGCGGGTGAGGACCACCGCGGCGCCGCTGTCCTCCAGCAGGTACGCCAGGCGCCCGGCCGGGTACGCGGGGTCCAGCGGGACGAAAGCGCCGCCGGCCTGGAGGACGGCCAGCAGCGACACGGCCAGCTCGGCGGAGCGGTCCAGGAAGACCGCCACCCGCACCTCGGGGCCCACGCCGCGGGCGCGCAGCCGGCCGGCGAGCCGGGCGGCCCGCTCGTGCAGCTCGCGGTAGCCGAGGGTCGAGCCGCCGCACGCCACGGCGGGGGCCTCCGGCCAGGCGGCGGCGCGCGCGGCGACCACCTGGTGCACGAGGACATCGCCCGGGAAGGGCCGGGCCTCCCCGCGCCCCGCGGCCAGGAGCTGCGCGCGCTCCCCCTCCCGCAGCAGCGACGCCGCGGAAAGGCGGCGCTCCGGGTCGGCCGCCATGGACTCCAGCAGCGTTTCCAGGTGGCGCGCCATGCGCGCGGCCGTTTCCGGATCGAACAGCGCCGTCGCGTAGGTGAGCCCGCCCGCCAGGACCCCTCCGTCGTCCACCAGGCTCAGGTCCAGGTCGAACTTGGCCACCGCTTCGCCCCCTCCGAACCGCTCCAGCCGCGCGCCGCCCAGCCCCGGCCCCGCGCCCTCGACCCGGGCGAGCGCGAACGTCACCTGGAAGAGCGGCGCGTGGGTGAGGCTGCGCTCGGGCGCCAGCTCGTCGACCAGCCGCTCGAAGGGCACGTCCTGGTGCGCGTACGCCCCCAGCGCCGCCCCGCGGGTCCGCCCCACCAGCTCCGCCCAGGTGGGATCGCCCCCCAGGTCGGCGCGCAGCACCAGCATGTTGACGAAGAAGCCGATGAGCCCCTCCAGCTCCGCCCGCGTCCGCCCCGCGATCGGGGAGCCCACGGCCACGTCCGCCTGTCCCGCGTAGCGCCCCAGCAGCGCCTGCCAGGCGGCGAGGACGGTCATGAACAGCGTCGCCCCCTCCCGGCGCGAGAGCGCCCGCAGCCCCTGCACAGCGTCCGCGGACAGGGCGACCGGGTGGGTCCTCCCGCGCGCGCTCTGCCCCGGGGCGCGCGGACGGTCCGTGGGGACCTCCAGAAGCGGGGGGGCGCCGGCCAGCGCCTCCTTCCAGTAGCCGACCTGCGCCTCCAGCGTCTCGCCCGTGAGCCAGGCCCGCTGCCAGACGGCGAAGTCGGCGTACTGCACGGGCGGCTCCGGCAGCGGCGACGATGCCCCGGCCGCGAGCGCCCCGTACAGCACCGAGAGCTCACGGAAGAGGACGCCCATGCTCCACCCGTCGCTGACGACGTGGTGCATGTTCACCAGCAGCGCGTGCTCGCCCCCGCCCGACCGTACCAGCGTCGTGCGCAGCAGCGGCCCGCGCGCCAGGTCGAACGGCCGCGCCGCGTCCTCCGCCGCGAGGCGCTTCGTCTCGATCTCCCATGCCCCGGGGGAAAGCGCCCGGAGGTCCACCACCGGCAGGGGAACGGGCGCCGCGGGGAGGACCACCTGCACCGGCTCGCCCGCGGTCGAGCGGAACACGGTGCGCAGCGCCTCGTGCCGGCGCACCAGCTCAGAGAGCGCGCCGGCCAGCACGCGTTCGTCCACGGCCCCGCTCACCCACAACGGGACGGGGATGTTGTACGTGGGGCTCCCCGGCTCGAGCTGGTCGATGAACCAGAGCCGCGCCTGCGCGAACGACAGCGGCAGCGGCGACCCGTCCCGCGGGACCGGCACGATCGGCGGGGCCTGCACCCCGGTGCCCTCGCGGCGAGCGGCCTCCACGCGCCCGGCCATCTCCGCCACCGTGGGTGCCTCGAAGAGCGCCCGCAGCGGGATCTCCGTCCCCAGCGCCGCCTGCGCCCGCGCCACCACCCGCGTGGCCAGCAGCGAGTGCCCGCCCAGGTCGAAGAACGGGTCGTGCACCCCCACCCGCTCCACGCCCAGCACCTCCGCCCAGATCCCCGCCAGCACCTCCTCCACGGGCGTGCGCGGCGCCGCGTACGTTTCCTCCGTGCCGCCCCACTCCGGCTCCGGCAGCGCCTTGCGGTCCAGCTTGCCGTTGGGGTTCACCGGGAGCGCGTCCATGTGGACGAACGCGGCCGGGACCATGTACTCCGGCAGCCGCTCCGCCAGGTGTGCGCGCAGCGCCGCCGCGCCCTCCCCGTCACCCGTGTAGTAGGCCACCAGCCGCGGGTCGCCGATCTCCCCGTCGCGCGCCACCACCACCACCTCGTGCACGGCCGCGTGCTCGGCCAGCCGCGCCTCGATCTCCCCCAGCTCGATCCGGAACCCGCGCACCTTCACCTGCGCGTCGGCGCGGCCCATGAACTCGATGGTCCCGTCCGGCAGCCACCGCCCCAGGTCGCCCGTGCGGTACAGCCGCGCCCCCGGCTCGGCGCCGAACGGGTCGGGGAGGAAGCGCTCGGCCGTGTGCCCCGGGAGCCGCCGGTACCCGCGCGTCACTCCGGCGCCACCGAGATACAGCTCCCCCGTCACCCCCACCGGCACCGGCTCGCCGGCCTCGTCCAGGACGTAGATCCGGGCGTTGGCGATCGGGCGGCCCGGCGGCATGGAGCGGCCGGGGTAGCCCGACAGGTCCGCCCGGGCGAAGTGGTGCGTGGTGATCCCGGTGGCTTCGGTGGAACCGTACGGGTTCAGGAACCGGGGACGCGGCTCCGGCACCTTGGCGAGCTGCCGCGGATACAGCGGCTCCCCGCCGAAGACCACGATCCGCAGCCCGCCGATGGCCCGCCCCCCGTCCGCCTCCACCAGCGCCTGGAAGCCCGTGGGCGTGAGGTTCATCATGGTGATCCCCGACGCGATGATCTGCGCGGCGATCCGCCCCGGCTCGAACGGCTCGCGCGCCAGGTGCACCCGCCCGCCCACGAACAGCGGGGCCATGAGGTTGCGCTGCGTCAGGTGAAAGCTGAAGGAGGTGACGACCAGGACCGCGTCTCGGTCGGTGATCCCGGTTGAGCCCAGGTACCAGTGGAGCAGGTTGGAGGCGCCCCGGTGCGTCATCTCCACGCCCTTGGGCCGGCCCGTGGAGCCCGAGGTGTAGATCACGTACGTCAGGTTCTCCGGCGTCAGCGCCGCGCGCTCCGGGTCGGTCGCCGGCTGTCCCTCCCACCAGGCCGCGTCCTCGTCCAGCGCGAGCAGGGGCACGTCCAGCCCCGCGAGCCGTCCGGCCAGCGCCTCCTGTGTCAGCAGCACGACCGGAGCGCTGTCCTGGACCATGTCCAGCAGCCGCTCCTGCGGATATCCCGGATCGAGCGGCAGGTACGCGCCCCCGGCCTTCAGCACCCCGAACACGGCCACCACCAGCTCGAACCGGCGCTCCACGCAGATCCCCACGCGCGCGTCCGGCCCCACGCCGAGCTCCCGGAGGTGGTGCGCCAGCCGGTTCGCCCGCCGGTTGAGCTCGCCGTACGTCAGCCGCCGGTCCTC
>JBEVLE010000131.1:0-18372 GCA_040509335.1 Longimicrobiaceae bacterium
CGCAGCGCGCCGCCGGAGCCGGAGGGGGAGCGCCGCAGCCAGTGCCACTGCTCGGCCCCGGCCTCGCTGGCGGCGCCGTGGGCGGCCACGGCGGGGGCGGCGCGCGCGACGCCGGCGGCGGCGGTCCACGACAGCAGCTCGGCGCCGTGGCGGAAGGTGTGGTCGGCGCTCCCGGTGCGCGGCGGGACGAAGCGCAGCCCGCCGTCGGGCGCGGAGCCCAAATCCGATCCGGAGAGCGCGGCCAGCTCGCGCAGGTGCGCCCACACGGTGCGCCGGTCGTCCACGGTGTAGGCGGGGAGCTCCAGGTCGCCGCCCACTTCGTCCACGGGGGCGGAGCCGGCCAGGTCGTTCACCACGTCGGCCACGGTCTGGTCCAGGTAGGTGCGCGACAGCCGCTCCCGCCCCAGCGCGACGGTCCCGGCGAGACCGTCCAGCACCACGCCGTCGGGCCCGGCGGACACCTCGGCCACCTCGCCCGCCCACACGTCCTCCTCCTCGCCCTCCTCGCCCAGCGCGATGGCGAGCGTGCTCCCCGGCGTCGCGGCGGACAGCTTGGACGCGGGCCACACGACCACCTCGGCGGGGTCGTGCGCGCCGCCCACGCCCAGCAGCACGCGCAGGCGGGCCACGGCGGCCTCGGCGGAGGTGAGGGCGCGGCCGTCCAGCGTGAGCACGGCGCGGGGGCGGGAAAGGCTCACGGTCCCACCCCCTCCAGGTCGATCCCCTGGCGGCGGGCCTCGCGGCGCAGCAGCCGGTCGATGCGCTCGGCCAGCTCGGCCTCGTCGGCGCGGGCGGCCACCACCCCGGCCGCGGGCTCCCCGGCCGCCGACGGGAACGTCACCCCCCGCGGGGCGAGCACCTGCCCCGCCGCCTCCGCCCGCTGCGCCAGCCCCCGCAGCCCGCCCGCCGCCGCCACGGCCGCCGGCTTCGGCGCCCGCGGCGGGTCCGCCGCCTCCGCGTCGGCCCCGTTCCCGCGGGCCTCGTCCCCGCCCCCGAACGCATCCATTTCGGGACGCGTCCGTCCGATCCCCTCCGCCGCGACGGTCCGCCGCGCCGCCACGGCCCGCACCCGCTCCAGCACCTCGTGCAGGTGCCCGTCGTCCCGCGCGGCGTCCCGGTCGCCCGGGATCGCCGGCGTCGGTCCTCCCGGCGTCGCCGCGGACGTCGGATGCGCCGCCGAAGCGGCCCGTCCGTCGTCCGCCGTCGAACGGCCACCCGCCGCCGAGCGTCCACCCTCCGGCGCCGCGTCGATGTCCCGCAGCAGCACCGCCACCTCCGCCGCGGGCTGGCCGACGCGCACCGGCGTGTCGAGCCCCGCGTCCCCCGCCGTCGCCTCCGTCCGGCGCCGCAGCTCCGCCGCGGCCTCTTCCCGCGTCGGGAAACGCCGCCCGCCGTCCGCCCCGCCGCCGTCCGCGCGTCCGCCGTCCACCGTGTCCGCCGACACCGCGCGCGGCATCCGTGTCGCCACGTCGGCCGATGTCCGCGCGGGCTCCGTCCGACGCGCGGGACCCGACGCCCCCGCATCTCCCGCAAAGGACTCCCGTGAAGCCCGCCCCGCGTCCGCCGCCGGGGCGAAGCGCGACAGCACCGCCGCCACCGCCGCCGCGTCGTGCTCCAGGGCGGGCCCCCGACGCGCCTCCGCCGGCTCCGCGGAGTCCGGCACCCGGCGAGACCGCCGCGGCGGCTCCGGCGGCAGCGCCTCCTCCGGGCGGGGAACACCGAGCCGGGTGACGGATCCCGGCGCGCGGCCGTCCGCGCGGTCCCGCGGCGGCGCGGCCCGCCCCAGCACCGCGGCCAGGTCGATCCCGCGGGCCAGCGGCTCCAGCGAGCGGTCCACCACCAGGGCGGCCCCCTCCAGGTCGCGGGCAACCGCCGCCAGGTCGGGCGCGGCGGCGTCCAGCGATTCCAGGCAGCGCCCGGGCATCGCCGCGGCGGCCAGGATCCGCCGGAGCGCGGGGTGCGGGACAGGGCTCATCCGCCGCCCCCGCCCTCGCCGTCGCGCGCCAGCATCTCCAGGTACAGCAGCACCTGCCCCACCGTGAGCTCCGAGCACTCGGCGGGCGTCCACCCGAACTCCCGCGCCAGCACGAAGCAGGCGCGGGCCAGCGGGGCGCGGACGGCGCGGTCCAGGTCGTCCTCGCCCACGGCCAGGCCGCTGATGGCGTTGACGCGCTCCAGCAGCGCCTGCACCAGCCCCGCCGGGAGCTCCGACACCTGGTCCACGGTGAGCTTGGGCGACACCAGCGCCTGCTGCACCATCAGCACGCTGGTGAGCACCCGCTGCTCGCGGGCGGCGCGCACCACCCGGTCCACGTCGCGCACCAGGAGCGGGCGGAGCGTCACCTCTCCGCCCTCCCCCGGCGAGTCGCCGTTCGCGCCGGGGCGCAGCAGGCTCTCGGGGAGGCGCACCACGTGGGTGGCGGACCCGCCCGCGAGCAGGTCCTCGGCCGTCAGCTGCATCGGCATCTACGCCCCCTCAGCCGGTTTCCTCGGTCTTGATCCACAGCGCCCGGAACGAGGCGCGCTCCAGGACGAAGTCGTCCTCCGGCACGGTGTAGTTCCACTCGTTGATCTGCACCCCCATCACCGTCACCGAGGCGCTGGAGTCCGGCGCCGCCGGGTTCTGCAGGCGCACCGACAGGTTGAAGGACGGGCCCACGAAGGCCCCCGCCGGGCGGCTGTCCGCCGCCTCGCCCAGCATGAGGCGCAGCAGCGCGCCGTTGATGTGCGCCCGCTCGATGGTCCCGTAGACGTTCATGTTCCCCGGGCGCAGCTCCGTCGCGAAGCGCTGCCCCAGCTCGTGGAAGGCCTTGACGTCGTTGGTCACGCGGATGGTGACCCCCGACACCCGCCCCACCGGGGTGAGGGAGTAGCGGTCGGCCACCTCCTTGGCCTTGTCGCCGGCGGGCCCGGGCTCCACAGCCACGGAGATGGAGCCGTCGGCCCCCGTGTACACGGTCGTGGTCGGCATCTTGGTTGCCCCTGTGCGCTACTGGAGGTTCATGATGACCTTCACGAAATCGATCGAGAAGGTGGGCTGGAGCGTCATGGTGACCACCGCCTGTCCGGTGATCTCCTGTGCGCGGGTGGCCGACACGTCGAGCGTGTAGCCGGTCAGCATCTCGTCCAGCACCATCCCGGACAGGAAGCCGTCCAGGGTGGCCTTGAGCGCGGCGCGCACCCGCACGTTGTTGAGGCGCCCGATGTACGGGTTGGAGCCCAGCCGCACCCCGGCCTTGGCGTAGTCCACCACGCGCCGCACGGACACCTGGCGGAAAGCGCCTGTGTCGGTGGTGATCCCCTTGAGCACGCGGATCCCCAGGTTGGGCACCAGCACCATCACCTGGCTCCCCAGCAGCTGCTTCTGCTCGGCGCGGGTGTACTCGCGGGTGAGGCCGTCGGCCGGCACGTCCTTGTTGGTGAGGCTCACGTGCGGGGCCAAGGTGGACATCTTCCCGGCCACCAGCGCGGCGGCGTACGGGGCGGGGAGGCGCACCCGGCGGTTGGCGCCCGTGCGCGCCGCGTCGTCCGCGACGATCCCGGGGGCCACCAGCACCAGGCGCGGGTTGGAGCCCTTGCTGGAATCGTTGGAGATGATGTCGGCCGGGGTGTCGGTGGACGCGCCCAGCACGGCGATGCGCTCGCGCCCGTCGTTCTCGGTGGCCTCCAGGTGCGCCAGCACCGTCCCGGCGGCGGTCTTTGCGTCGAAGCCGCCGGCGACCACGATGTTCACCGGCTGGTTGGCCAGCAGCGCCAGCCCGCCGGCGAGCTGCGCCGTGCCGATGGGGGAGCCGTCGGTGGTCACCGCCGTGGGGGCGGCCACGCCGCTGGGGACCTTGCTCTTTTCGGCGGCGGCGACCGCGCCCGCGGCAACGAAGCGGCTCCCCTCGTTGACCTGCGCGGCCAGCGCCTCGGCGGTGGCGGCGCTGAAGCTTTCCTTGACCCGCCCCAGCGTCAGGGTGAGGGTGGCGGAGGTGGCGGGCGACCCTTCCGTTTCCAGCCGCGCCTGCACGGCGTTGGCCCAGGTGCCCGGCGAGGTGGCGGTGAGGGTGAAGGCGTCCTTCGCGGCGCCGGTCTGCACCACCCAGGTGGTGCTCGCCATGGCGGCGTCGCCGGTGTCGGCCACGCGCACGGCGTACACGGTGTTGGCGCCGCCGCGGAAGGCCTGCTCCAGCGCGCGCACCAGCGTCAGCGCCTTGGGGACGTCGGCGGGGACGGCGGGCCAGGCGTCGTAGCTGCCGAAGGTTTCCAGCGCCTCGGCGTAGCTCCCCAGCACCCGCACCTGGTCCACGGGGCCGCGGTTGGCGGTCCCTACCACCCCCACGTTCCCGGTGCCGATCCCGGAAACGCCGATCAGCCCTTCCGAGCGCACCTCGATGTAGGTGCCCGGGATGATCATCTCGCCGATGGTCTCGCTCATCGTCCTCTCCTTTGGGGAGGGTTGGGACGCCTCGGGCAGGTCAGCCCAGGTGCGCCGTGATCGGGATGCTCCGGATGACGCCGCCCGAGGATTCGGGCCGGTCCACCACGTGCTCGTACACGAACGTGAAGCGCAGCGTACGCCGCCGCGCGCCGCTTCCCTGCTCGGCCGCGCCGATGCTGGACACCCCGGCCACGCCCCAGGCCAGCATCCGCGGCACCCCGCGCCGGACCCGCTCGCCGTCCAGCGCGTCCAGCGCCGCCTCGGAAAGGGCGGCGGCGTCGGCGGCGGAGGCGGCGCAGGCGTCCACCCGCAGCGCCCCCGCGAGCCGCCGCACCCGCCGCTCCCACTGTCCCACGAAGTAGCTCGCCTCCACCCGGCCCGCCGGCGGGAGCGCGGTGGCGAAGGTCACCGTCCCCGTCGCCGGGTCGGCGGTGTGCTTGCGGGGGCCGCCGTTCAGCGTCACCACCAGGTCGCCCTCGGCCATCTCGCCCTCGGTGCCGTCGGCGCGGACCAGCCCGCCGTGCGGGAGGACCAGGACCTTGCGGGCGTCGTCCAGCAGGCGGAACGGCGGGTCGCCGGGGAGGACGGGGTCGGCCAGGTCGATCTCGGCCCGCCAGGGGAGGGCGCCGGACACGGGCGCCACGGTCTCGCCCAGCCCGCCCCCGGCGCGCTCCGCCGATTCCAGCGAAAGCACCAGCGCCGGGAGGTCGGCCGCGGCCTCGGGCTCGGCGGGGCCCACCGCCGCCGGGGCGGGGACCAGGCCGGCCCCCTCCAGGTGCGCCTTCAACGCGGCCAGCAGGGCGCGCTCGGCCATGTCAGCCTCCCCCCAGCAGCTTCTTGAGCGGGTCCAGCAGCACCCCCGCCCCCGCCACCGCCTGGTTCAGCGCTTCCGCGGCGGGCTGCAGCGGGGCGAGCACGTCGCCGATCTCGGGGAGCGTGGGGAGCAGGGCGGGGAGGTCGAGCATGTCCAGCCCCAGCCCGGCAAGCAGGTCCAGCTCGGGGTCCAGCTCCAGCCCGAAGTCCATCCCCGGCGCCGGGGGCTCGGGGGGCTCGGTGTACTCGCGCAGCACCACGGCGTAGCGGAACGAGTCGGGGTGCCCGGCCACCTCCTCCAGGCGCAATTCCTCGATGAGCACCTGCTCCAGCTCGCTCTCGGCGACGATGTCGGCCACGAAGTCCACCGGCTCGCCGGCCAGGAAGCGGGCGCGCACCTCCACCAGGAAGGCGTCGCGCGCCTCGTCGCCGGACAGCGACCCGGCGATCTCCACCGCCAGGGCGCCGCGCCCCAGGTCCTGGTGCAGGTCGCCGGCGAGGCCGGGGACCGGGAGCACCGCCAGCCGCCGCTGCTCCACGGAAGCGATGCGCTCGATGCGGGGCGGCTCCCAGCCGCCGATGATGGGGCGGACGATCATGGGACGGCCTGGAAGCGGAGGGCGCGCACGGCGGCGTTGTTGGCCAGCGGCTCGCGGGTGAAGAAGCGCCAGAACTCCTCCATCCCCGTGACCGTGGACACGTCCGGGAAGGCGTCCAGCACGTTGCCCGCGGCGTCCACCACGCTGGCGGCGGCGGCCAGGGTGAAGGCCCCGTACGGGCCGCCGGGGTCCGCTACGCCGGCCCAGGTGAAGTGCGCGAAGCCGGACTGCCCGGCCGCGATCGCGGCCACCGGCTGGTCCACGTCGATCTGCGTCCACGTGCTCCCCGGCGCGGGGAGCGCGGTGGGGACCTGGAACAGGCGCACCCGCGCGTTCACCGCCAGCTGGGTGCGGTTGGTGACGCGCACGTACACGTGGTTGGTCCCCGCGCTCACCCGGTCCTCCAGGCGGTGGCTGTCCGGCGCCCGGAACTCCGTCGCGGGGTCGGCCACGGCGGCGCGGCGGACGATGATGTCCGGGCTGCGCCCGCCCCACGCCACCAGCCCGCGGCGCCCGTCGTCGTCCACCCCGTCGCGGATGAACAGGGGGTCGCGGTCCACGGCGCTCACCCGCAGCACGGCGCGCCGCTCCGCGGCCACGAAGGCCGCCGGGTCCCCGGCGGGGACGGCGGCGAGCACGTCCGCGTCCCCGGTGACCACGGCCAGCAGGACCACGTTGGCGGCGATCTCCAGCGGCGGGGTCCAGGCGAAGCGCGCAACCACCGGCTGCCCCGGACCCAGCGTGCCCAGCGACTGGGCGGGGGCGGCGCGCTTCCACGCCGAGTCCTCCGCCGGCTCGTCGGGGTAGTTGAGCTTTGCCGCGTCGACGGCGGGGAGCGCCACCGGGTTGCCGGCGTCGGCGAAGTACAGGTGCGCGACGACGTTCTGGGCGCGGCCGGTGCCGCGGTTGTGCACCTGCACGTACACCTGGTTGACCTCGCCCGCGAGCGGCCGGTCGGGGACCAGCATCTCGTCGAACTCCACCCCGTCGATCGCCTCGCCGAAGGCGAACGCCTCGGGGCGGAAGGGGACGGGCTCGCCGGCGGCGGATGCGGGCGCGTCCACCCGCAGGTCGTACGCCTGCTGCGGGTTGAAAACCGTCGCCGGGAGGACGCGCGGGTCGTCCGGCACCGCGTTGGCGACGGCGTAGGCGCGCCCGTCCTGCGCGACGTGGTCGCGGATCAGCAGCCGCACCGCCGGGAGGGCGAGGGCCGCCGGCGTCGCCCCGCGGATGTTGCACTCGTAGCAGCCGCGGCCGTGGGTGGCGCAGCGCAGCGTGTTCGTCACCGCCGTCACCGACAGGTCGTTGACCTGCACCAGCGGGAGCCCGTCGCTGCACAGCTCCCACACGGGGGTCGTGGCGGGGGCGGCGGGGAGCGCCGCGGCCCCCGCGAAGGCGACGAGGTTGCGGCACACGTACACCCCCGCCACGGTCCCGGCGAAGAGAACCCGCGGGTTGGCGGGGTCCCAGGCCACGCTGGTGATGGGCGAGGGAGGGAGGTCGGTGACCCCGGCGCCGCGGATGCGCTGCCAGTTGACGCCGCGGTTGTGGGTGAGGAAGACCTCGCCGGGCATTCCCATCCCGGAGACCGCCACCACGTCCGGGTTGGCGGGGTGCACGGCGATCCCGGCGACGGCCTGCCCGGCTCCCGGCCAGGGGAGCGGCCGGGCGGTCCACGCCGGCCCCGACACCCCGGCCGTTCCGGCCGCGGGCGAGGCGGGAAGCGCCGCCTGGCTGGTGCACAGCTGCCCGGCCGTGGTCCCCACCCACATGTCGGTGGCCGGCGGCGCGGCGAACGCGGCCGCGCTCACCTCCTCCCCGTTGACCCCCGGGCCGGGGGAGGGGGCGAAGGCGATGGGGAGGTTCACCTGCCGGGTGCCCGTCCCGTTGGTGGTGCTGAAGGCGCCCCCCTCCCGCCCCATGAGCAGCAGGTTGGGCGTGGCCGGGTGTCCCTCCGCCACACCGATGAAGGGAGGGCGCATCGCGCCGGGAAAGGGGACCACCCCGAGGCTGGGGATGATCTGGTTCCCCGGCGGGGGGAGGTCCGGGAGGGTGGCGACGTTCAGCGTCCCCGCGGGCGCGGGTGGGGCGGCCAGCTGCACGGTCAGGACGTTGGCCTGGGTGCTGGCGAAGAAGCGCCGGTGGCTGGAGGGGTCGAAGGCCATCTGCCCGCCGTCGGCCCCGAACAGCCGGTACCAGGTGGGCCCGCCGAAGCTCACGAAGGTGCCGTTGTCCTGCATCCCCCCGCCGCACAGGCCGGGGAACACCGGGTGCGAGGTGACGTCCACGAACTGCGCCCCCACGATCCCGTAGCTGCGCTTGCGCCAGGTGGCGCCCATGTCGTCGGTGGTGGAGATGCCGCCGTCGTTGCACACCCACAGCCGCCGCGGCCGCCCCGGGGCGGTGGGGGGGCGCAGGTCGAACTGGATCGCGTGGATGTCGGCGTGCTGCGCGCGGTCGCCCTGGTCGTAGCGGAGCCAGTTGAGCACGGTGGTCCAGACCCCGCTCCCGCCCGCCGTGTCGCGGTGCACGTCGACGTGCCCCACCAGCACGTTCTGCTGGTTGTCGGGATCCACCCCGATGGCCATGCTGTACCACGCCTGGCCCCCGGCGGGCGCGGCGATCGGCTGCGGCGAAGCGGGCGCGGGGGCCGGGGCGGGCAGGGCGGCGGGGAGGTTCCAGTTCTGCCCCAGGTCCGTGGAGTTCAGCACCAGGCTGGGCCCGGACACCGCCGTCTCCAGCACCGCGTAGCCCAGCGGCGGCAGCGCGGCGAGCGCCCCCGTGGCGGGCGGCACCCAGAAGGTGAGCAGCACGCGCCCCGTCGCGGGGACGGCCCCGGGGAGGACGGCGGGGTTCCACACCGCCGCGCCGGGGGCGGCCCGGTCCCACACCGCGCGAAAGATCCCGGCCGTGGCCACTCCCGCCACCAGGACCAGCTTGTTGGCGGGGTCCGCCGGGTCGCGGAAGAGCGCCAGGTCGTTGACCGCCGACCCCGCCGGCAGGGCTTCGAGCTGGAAGCCGGTGCCCGGCTCGAAGCGCCACAGCCCGGTGTCGGTGGCCGCCCAGAAGCGGTTGGGGTGGTCCGGGTCTACCCGGATGCGGGTGAAGAAGTTGGCGGCGCCGGGCCGCCCGGCGGTGGGGCCGGAGTCGGGCCCCTCCAGCCGGACGAAGTTCCGGCCGCCGTTCACGGACTTGAAGATCCCGGCGCCCTGCACGGTGTTGAACGCCATCTCGCCGGTCCCCGCGTAGACGATCTCCGGGTCCGAGGGGGCGAGCGCCACCGCGCCGATGGGGACGATCAGCTCCGGCTCGCCGATGGGGAACCAGGAGTACCCGTCGCTCTCCGACTTCCACAGCCCGCCCTGCGCGGTGCCGGCGTACCACACCGTGGGCCGCGCGGGGTTCTGCGCCAGGCTGCGCACCGCCCCGCCCACGTTGCGCGGCCCCAGCGGCATCCACGGCTCGCGCAGCGCGTCGACCTGCGCCGCCCGCGCGTGGTCGATGGACGCCTGGATGGCGGCCCGGTACACCTGCGGCCCGGTCTGCAGCCAGCTGTACAGGCTCGCGACCCGGTCCAGCGGCTTGTCCTCCGTCCTGTCCTGCACTTCGTCGGGCATTCTCGGCGGTGCGGCTCGGGGTCAGTGGATGGCGACGGGGTCGGGCATGTCCAGCAGGTACGCCATGGCGCGCGACAGGTCGCGGTTGCTGGGCTGCCCGGGGCCGGCCCCGTTCTGGATGGGGCTGGAGGCGTCCTGCGCGGGCTGCTCCGCCATGGCGATCCAGCGGCGCATCAGCGGCACCCACCCCTGCGACAGGATGGTGCGCTCCTCGTAGTTGGGGTCCGGCACCCCGGGGGCGGGGGGCGGCGTGGTCATGGCGGAGTCGTAGGCGCGCGGGTCGCCGCGCTTCTCGGTCACGGCGCCGCCGGCCACCAGCATCCGCCACTCGTTGACGCGGCGCCGGTCCAGGCTCCAGTTGCGGAACACCTGGTGCACCGGCTCCACGGTCTCGGCCACCGGGCCGTCGCCGGGTCCTTTCTTCCCCGCCAGGTCGGGGACGGCGAGCTCGGCGCGGTCCAGGAGGTGGGAGGTGGCGCCCATGCACAGGAGCGCCGAGAAGTCGGCGGCGTAGTCCATGATCGTTTCCCCGCCCAGCTTCGCGGCGGCGGGGTCGCTCACGAACTCGTAGCCGTCGATCACCTCGCGGCTGGAGCCCAGGCGCGAGTACGCCGTCCCCGCGGGGGCCTCGGGGTCCAGCGGCGCGCTGATCACCAGCCGGTCGCCGGCGGGGACCAGCGTCACGGTCCTCACCTGCCCCGCCACCCTGACCCGGTCGCCGGGGGTGAAGAAGGCGCGGAAGTCGGTGCCGGTGCCGGTCAGGGTGATGCGCTCGCTCCTCACCGTCCCCGCGCCCGCCACCTCGTCCTCCACGCGCGGGTCGAAGGCGGTGGGCCCCACCCGGGAAAAGCGCACCGCCTGCAGCGCCTTGGGCGCGTGGCGCAGCACGTAGCCCGCCTCCTTGGTCTTGCCCACGGGGATCCAGCGCGCCGCCGCCTGGTCGTGCCCCTCCACCGTTTCCAGCAGGTCGCCCTCGTCGGCGAAGGTCGCCCCCGGGGGGAGCTCCAGGTCGAGCGCGGCGTCGCCGGCGAACGCCAGCTCCGTCTTGAGCTTTCCCGTGGCGCTCGCGCCGTCCCTGACGGTGCGCGTGAGCAGGTCGCCGAACTCCTTCGGCGTCATGGGGGTGAGCGGCCCCGGCACCGTCTGCGGGTCGGTCCCCGCGGCGGCCAGGCTGAACTCCAGGTGCGTGCGCCGGGAGCGGATGAACAGGTCGCCGCCCCCCTCCCACCAGAGCACCAGGAGCTTGCGCGCCTCCGCGGGGAAGTAGCGCTGGGCGAGCGTGGGGGTCGCCGGGTCGCCGGCGGCCGCGGCCGCGAGCGGGAGGTGGTGGAAGAGCGTGGTGTCGTCGAACAGCCGCACGAAGTGGCGGCGCTCGGCGGGGAAGGGCTCGGGGCGCTCGGGGAGCTTGACGTCGCGCAGCTTGGAGGGGAGCAGGAACCAGGCGACCCCGGCGAGCACGATGACCACGCCGGTGGTCAGCCAGTGGCCCACCGCCCGCCCCACGTCGGCCCCGCCCGCCGCGTCGTCCGACGCCGCCTCCCCGATCCCCGCGCCGATCCCCGATCCCACCAGCCCCACGATCTGGTTGACGGCCCCGTAGAGCAGGGCGATCACCGCCGGGGCGCCGTAGATCATCGCCAGCACCAGCGCGCCCTTGCGGTGCTTGAGGTTGGTGAGCCCCAGGATCGCCAGCGCCACCCCGGTCCCCATGGGCAGCCCGAAGAACAGGAACCAGCGCACCGGCCACGGGACGTCGTCCAGCGCCAGCGTGCCGAAGAACACCCCCGCCAGCGCCAGGTTGATCCAGGCGCTGATCTGCCCGAAGATGGTGATCCCCTCCACCCCCACCGTGGTCAGCGAGGCGATCCAGGTGCCGTAGAACACCGGCACCAGCGCTGTGGCCGCCATGGGGAGCGTCAGGAACTCGGACCAGGCGCGCTCGTCGTCCACCTCCACGATGGCCTCCTGCGTCAGCCGCCGCCCCCTGGGGAGCGCCGCCGCCAGCGGCCCAACCGCGATCACCGAGAGCGCCAGCGGGGCCAGGAACAGCCACCAGCTCCCGTATCCCCAGCCGTACACCATGTTCACGGCGCCGCCGCGCAGCACCGAGTAGCCGTCGCGGACGAACTTTTCGCTCAGGCGGAGCGGGCCGATCTCCGTCTGCTCCGCCTCGAAGCCGCCGAACCCCTTGGGCCGGTCGCTGCGCGCCTTGTAGATGGTTTCCAGCGCCGCGTCGTACGCCGCGAACAGCTCGGGGGGGACGTCGCCCTTGCCCGGCCACCACACCCCCCACCCCTGCCCCTCGCGCACCGCGGCGCGCCCCATCACCCGGGTCGCCACGCGCGCGTCGATGGACATCTCGCCGCCGCCGTGGTCCAGCTTGGGGCGGGAGCCCACCCCCAGGTGCCACTCCACGTCGTGGATGAAGGGGTGGCAGATGGCGTCGCCGGCGATGTGGCACAGGTGGCCCAGCAGGTAGGCCCGCACGGCGTCGCGCGCCTCGGCCTTCTTGGCGCGCTGCGCGTCGTTGTCCGCGGGACGCGCGTCGATGCGCCGGGAGGCCTCGCGCCACATCTCCAGCACCAGGTCGGTGGAGCGCGCCACCACCGGCTCGCGGTTCTCGTCGGGGGTGCCCTTGTGCACCAGGTCGAACACCCACTTTCCCGCGGGGTTGGCGAGCACCCCCGAGAAGCCGGTGATGTCGGGGCCCATGGAGCCCATCACCGCGAAGCGCGAGACTCCCGCCCCCAGCGAGCCCACCCCCAGCGTGACGTCGGCGTCCACCGGCATGGCGCGGCTGAGGAGCGTGTGCGCCTTGTCGGCCAGGTGCAGGATGCGCAGCTCCACGTCGGTGAGCTGCCCGCCGGAGTTCTTCTTGACGGTGAGGCGGGCGCGGATGTCCGCCAGGCGCTCGCGCGCCAGCAGCATGATGGCCTTGTGGGTCAGTACGGCGGGCACGCGGTCGCTCCTTTCAGACGGTGAGGGAGGCGGAAACGCTCACCGACGCCGAGCCCCCGCCGCTCCCCGGCGCCGGGAGCGCGGCCTGCAGCCGCTCCAGCGCCCCGGTGGTGCGGTCCAGCCCCTCGTCCACCTGCGCCGCCAGCGAGTCCAGCGTGTCCAGCACGGGCGCCAGCAGCGCCCCCAGGTCCAGCGCCGCGAGCGCCGCCAGGATCTCGTCGTAGATGCGGATGGGGTGCTCCAGCAGCGCCTCCGCGTCCAGCTTGGCCAGCACCCGCAGCGCGGTCTCCCGCAGGGCGTCCAGCACGGCGCGCACGGGCGCCAGCGGGTCGAAGCCGGCCAGCTCCGCCTGAAGCGCGGCGAAGGCCCCCAGCTCCGGCGCCAGCAGCACGCGCGGCGACAGCGCCTCGATGCGCCCGCGCGCCTCGGCGTGCACCGCCGTGAGCGAGTCCACGAAGGGGCGCAGGTCCACCGCGTCCACCAGCGACTTCAGCCGCTCTATCCCCGCCTGGAGCGGCGCCAGCAGCGCGTCCACCAGTTCCGCCACCTTGCCCTGCAGCGCGGCGGCGATGGGGCGCACGATGGCGGCGAGCCGCTCGGGCGAGGCCACCGCCAGCACGCGCCGCACGACGCCCTGGATCCCCTCCTCCAGGCCGGTGATCCCCATGCGGCCCAGCACCGCGCGCAGGAACTCGCCCAGGAGCGCCCCGGGGGAAAAGGCTGCCCGCAGCCCGTCCACGGTGTCGTCCACCTGCGCCAGCCCCACGCGGCGCAGCGAGGCGGAGCGCGTGGCCGCCGTCTGCAGCGACGCCAGGTAGCGGCCGCGGTTGGCGTCCAGGAACGCCAGCGACACGCCGGGGCGGAGCCGCGCCAGCACGGGCTCCAGCGCGGCGCGGGCGGGCGAGTCCGCGGGGAGCGCGGCCACGGCGGCGCGCAGCGCGTCGGCGCGCCCGCCCAGCTCCACGGCCAGGCCGGGGAGGTCCACCCCCGCCACCGCCTCCCGCGTGGCGGCGACGTTGGCCTCGATGCGGGTGCCGCGCGCCGAAAGCGCCCCGCCGCCCCCGTCCGCGCCGCGCAGCCACCCCCACACCGTGGCGAAGCTGCGCGGGTCGGTGCGGACCCCGGCGCCCCCCGCCATGGCGGCCACCATGTCGCCGAAGGGGAGGGCGAGCACGCCGCCGCCGGCATGCGCCAGGAAGGCGTCGGCGTCGGCGAGCGCCACGCGCAGGGCGTCCTCCAGCCCGGAGGGGTCCAGGCGGCCGGCGAGCGACTTCGCCTGGTCCGCGGCCCAGTCCAGCGACGGGCCCCACTCGTCCAGCTTGATCTCGCCCACGATCTTGGCGCGGGCGGCGTCCACGCGCGCCACCACGTCGCCCAGCAGCCGCTCGGGGGCGTACTCGTCCACCACC
Organism: Longimicrobiaceae bacterium; assembly: GCA_040509335.1. Taxonomy (GTDB): domain Bacteria; phylum Gemmatimonadota; class Gemmatimonadetes; order Longimicrobiales; family Longimicrobiaceae; genus JAFAYN01. The sequence goes on from JBEVLE010000131.1 coordinate 13,820, forward strand.
TCCAGCATCCGGGCGAAGGCGTCGTCCACGGGGCGCAGCAGCGCGCCCGGGTCCACCCCGGCGAGCGCGCCCTTGACCCGGTCGATGGCGTCCTGCACCGGCTGCAGCCCCAGCTCCGGGGAGAGGGCGGCCACCCGCTCGCGCAGCTTTGCGAACTCGGCCTCGATGGGCGCCACCAGCTGCCGCGGGTCGCCCTGCCGCACCGCCTCCACCAGCGCGTCGTAGCCCGCCTGTACCTCGGCGATGGACTCTTCCAGCACTCCGCGCGCGGCGAAGCGCCCCTCGGCGTCGATCTGGAGCCACCCCTCCACCGTTTCCTCCACCCCCGCGACGTCGATGGCGCGCACCGGGGCCACGGCGGCGTCCAGCTCGGCCTTCATGTCGTCGGGGAGGAGCCCCAGGGGGAGCGCCTCGATCACGTCGGTGGCGGTGTCCACCAGGTCCACGGTGGTGTCGAAGTAGGGGCGCATCTCGGCGGCGGCGAGCGCCCCGGCGAAGGCGCGCACCCGCTCGGCCACCTCGCCCGCCACCTGGTCCAGGTTCAGCGACTCCACGAAGTCGGCGGCGGCGCCCAGCAGGCGGTCGGCCTCGGCGAGGAAGGTGTCGATGGCGGCCTCGGCGTCCTCCAGCGCCCCGGTGACCGCCTCGGCCACGGCGCGCAGCGCTTCCTCGATGCGCGCCACCAGCTCCCGCGCGAAGTCCAGCGCCTTCACCACGGGCCCCAGCACGGTGCGGATCGCGGAGGCGATCTCCTCCACGGGGATGGCGGCCACCCCCTGCCGCACCGTTTCCAGCGCGCCGCGGACCGCCATGCTCACCCGCTCCACCACGTCGGACACCGCGGCCAGCGGCGCGGTGACGGCCTCGATCCCCCGGGTGACGGGCTGCGCGACGGGCGCCAGGTCCAGCCCGCCGATGGCGGCGGCGATCGCCTCGGCCTGGCCCTCCAGCAGGGCGAGGAGCGCGTCGAGCCCCTGGGCGGGGAGCGCGCCCACGTCCAGCTCCAGCCGCAGCGCGGGGGCGAGCTGGTCCACCAGGGCGCGCACCGCCCGCCCCACGGCGTCGGTGTCCACGCCGCGGAGCAGGTCGGCGCCGGCGCGCACGTCGGCCTCGATGCGCGCCACGTCGAAGTGCACCAGCGTGGCCTCGCCGAAGCCCATCGCCCGCGCCAGCAGCTCCTCGGTGAGCGCCAGCCGGGCGGCGGCGGCGGTCACCTCGGCCACGGCCTGCGCGGCCAGCCCCTCGGGGGCCGCGGCCCCGGCGTCGGCGAGGGCGCGCACGCGGCCCAGCGCCAGCTCGAAGGCGCCGCGCAGCGCGCCCAGCTCCCGCGCCACGTCGGCGGGGTCCAGCTGCGCGGCCATGATCCCGGTGAGCCGCTCTCCCTCGGCCAGGGTGGATTCCAGGCTCATCAGCGCGGCGATGGCGCGCAGCGTCCCCACGGCGGCGGGGACGATCCCGGCGATGGTGCCCACGGCGGGCCCCAGCTCCACCCCGCCGGCCCCCGCGGCCCCGGCGAGGAGCTCCCACAGCGCCCGCGCCTCGGGCCGCGCGGCCAGGAGATCCCGCATCCGCTGCATCACCGCCAGGAAGTCGCCGTCGGTGTCCTCCTCCAGCGCGGCGCGCAGCGCGTCGAGCAGCGCGCGCACCTGCCCCGGCACGTCGCCCGCGGTGACGCGCTCGACCGCGTCCACCGCCCGCGTCAGCGTCGCCACCGCTTCGCCCGGGCCGGGGAGCGTCGCCAGCAGCGCCGGGACGCTGGCCGACACCCGCCCCACCGCCGCGTCCACCCCCGACACCTCCACGCGCACCTCGAGCTGCGCGGACGCCTGCGCGCCGCCGGCGCCTGCGGGCGCCTGCGCGCCCTGGAGCACGGTGGTGGGGCCGGCGAGCCCGTCCATGAGCCCGCCGAGCGCGGAGCCCAGGTCCAGGCGCGCGGACAGGTCAGCCGAAAGCACGGGAGCGGACCGGGAGCGTTCGCGGGGCGGCGGCGGGCCGCGTGGAGGAGCTGGGGCGGATCATGGCGGGGTCGGCGGTGGACGCGGGCCGCGCGGCGGCTGCGCGGCGGGGGAACGGCTGGCCGGTCGGGACGGTCCGGAAGTGCAGCACGCGGAGCGGAATTCCCCGGCGACGGGCGGACCAGGGGCGCAACATACAAGCCAGTAAACGCATGCTTATGGACGCGTCCGTAACCTCGTTCTACCGGCGGGAGCTAGGGGAAGGTGGACGAATCCTGGGGCGGGGGAGCGGGCGGGAGGGTACTGGAACGCCGCGCCCCACGTGGGACACTCATGACCCGCAGGGGTGGCCCGCGCGTGGGACGGCGAGACGAGTGGACGAAACGAGACCGGCGCAGGGAGCGTGTCCCGGCGCCGGTCTGGTCGGCGGTGGATGGGGTGGGATGCGGAGCCTGCGGGAACCGTGTGAGTCAGAGATCCAGCTGGACCTAGTGGCCGCGTCGGAGCCTGCGTGAGGGATGTCGGCCCGAAGGGGCGAGACCGCGCGGCTGTTTGCGCGGGCTCGACTCCGTTACGCGCGGCTGTTTCGTGCGTTACGGAGCCGCAGCCCGACCCCCGCGCCCCGCGGGGGGCACGCCCGAACCCTGCTGTTCATCCCCTTTAGGCCAGGATCGGGCATCATCTCCCCACCGGAGATCCCGACCGCTGGATCCCCGCGCCGGCCACGTGGAAGGGCGGGAGCGCCACCGGCAGGCGGCCGGTGATGGGCGCGCGCCCGGCGAGTGCGTCGCCCGCGGCGCGCTGCGTGGCGGCGGACGCGCTCCACGCCACCAGGTACGCGGGCACGGACGGGAAGGCGGCGAGCAGGTACGGGCTGCCGAGCGACACCGCGACCACCGGCTTTCCCGCGGCGGAAAGCTCCTCCACGAAGGCCCCGAACTCGGGCGGCAGCGACAGCTCGCGGTACTCGCGCGGGGTGACCATCGCGGACGCCACCACCAGGTCGGCGTCCGCGGCGCGGGCGCGCAGCGAGGCGATTTGGGCCGCGGTGACGGGCCCGTCCAGGCGCACCTCCTCGACCTCGCGCCCCGGCGCGGCGAGCGCGCTCCCCAGCCCGGAGCGCCCGGAGCCGGGGAGCCCGTACGCCACGTGCAGCACCCTGCGCACCCGCGCGGGGATGGGGACCAGCCCGCCGCGGTCGCGAACCAGCGTGGTCCCGGCCGCGGCCACCCGGCGGACGGCGCGGGCGTGCTCCGCGCTCCCCACCAGCCGCCCCAGGGCGGCGGGGTCCACGCGGGCGCCGCGGTGCAGCCCGGCGCGCGCCTTGGCGGCGAGCACCCGGCGGGCGGCGTCGTCCACGCGCGCCCGCGGCAGGCGCCCGGACTCCACGGCGGCCACCACCGCGTCGATCACCGCGCCCTCGCCGGGCGGCTGGAGGAGCACGTCGGCGCCGGCCAGCAGCGCCCGCACCGAGGCCTCGGGGACGGCGTAGCGCCGGGTGACGGCGCCCATGTTGAGCGCGTCGGTGAACACCAGCCCGTCGAACCCCAGCTCCCCCCGCAGCAGCCCCCCGACGATGCGCGGCGACAGCGACGCGGGCGGGGCGCCCGCGCCCTCCAGCCCGGTGACGGCGATGTGCCCCACCAGGATGCCGTCGGTCCCCGCGCGGATCGCGCCGCGGAACGGGGGCAGCTCCACGCGGGCGAGCCGCGCGGGGTCCGCGTCGATGGTCGGGAGCCCCACGTGCGAGTCGGTCTCGGTGTCGCCGTGCCCGGGAAAGTGCTTGCCCACGGTGAGCAGCCCGCCCTCGTGCGCCCCGGCGATCCAGGCGCCCGCCAGGCGAGCCACCCGCTGCGGGTCCTCGCCGAAGGAGCGGACGTTGATGATGGGGTTGCGGGGGTTGGAGTTGACGTCCAGCACCGGCCCAAGCGTCAGGTGGATTCCCACGGCGCGCGCCTCCACGCCGGTGATCCGCCCCGCCTCGCGCGCCAGCGCCGCGTCGTCGGCCGCGCCGAAGGCCATGGCAGGCGGCATGTTGGTGCCCCCGGTCAGGCGCATCCCCGGCCCCGTTTCCAGGTCGGACACCACCAGCAGCGGCACGCGGCTGCGCGCCTGCGCCGCGTTCAGCTTTGCCGCGAGCCCCGCCGGCGTGCCGCGCGAAACGATCAGCCCGCCCACCTCGTCGCGCTCCACCCAGCGCGCCAGCCGCTCGGCCTCGCCGGCCTGCGCGTCGGCGGGGGTGCCGGCGATCCAGGGAAAGACGAGCTGCGCCACCCGCTGCCGCAGCGACATCCCGGCCAGCGTCCGCTCCACCCACGGGTCGTCGGCCGGGCGCGGGCGGGACGCGGGCGCGCCCACCGTCACCGGCGGGAGCGGGGTGGCGCGCTCGGGCTGCGGCCGTGTCTCGGCGCGCGGGGAGCAGGCGGCGAGCAGCGCGGCCAGCAGGACGGCGGCGGGCGTGGGCGGGTGCATCACGTTGCGGATCCGGGCCTTGGGCGGACGGTTGCTGCTTTCGGGGTGCTACCGCCCGGGCGCACGAAAGGTGCCGGGGCGGCCCCCGGACGCGGCGGAGGGCACCCGGCCTTCGCCCGGTGCCCT
>JBEVLE010000132.1:0-8418 GCA_040509335.1 Longimicrobiaceae bacterium
GGCCGTCGGGTGGGGCTTTCGTCTGCTACGGAGCCGAAGCCCGACCCCGGCGCCAGCCGGGGGCACGCCCGAACCCGCAGTTCAAGCCGTAGCCGTCAAGCCGTAGAAGCCTCGGGAGCAACGGGTACGGTAAAGGAAAAGACGGTGCCGTGGCCGGGCTCGCTCTCCACCCAGATCCGCCCGCCGTGGGCCTCCACCAGCCCCTTGGCGATGGCGAGACCCAGCCCCACGCCCAGGCCGTCCTTGCGCCCGCCCTGCCAGAACCGCCCGAAGATGTGGGGGAGCTGCTCGGCGGAGATCCCGGGCCCGGTGTCGGCGACGGACACCTGCACCTCGGCGGCGCGCGGGACGGCACGCAGGGTGATGACCCCGCCGGCGGGGGTGAACTTGAGGGCGTTGCCCACCAGGTTGGAAAGCACCTGCTGCACGCGCAGCGCGTCCACCAGCACCCGCGGCAGCCCCCCGGGGACCTCCTCCTCCAGGCGGAGCGCGGCGGCGGCGGCCATGGGGCGAAGCATCTCCACGCTCTCGGCGAGCACGCGCGCCAGGTCGTCGGGACGGCACTCCAGCGCCAGCTTTCCGGTCTCGATGCGCTTGACCTCCAGCAGGTCCTGGATCAGCCGGTCCATGCGCTCGGCGGAGCGGCGGATGATCTGGAGGTACTTGCGCTCGAAGGGCCGCTCGCCGTCCGGGATCTCGTCCAGGAGCAGGTTGGCGCCCATGATCACGGTGCCCACGGGGTTGCGCAGGTCGTGCGCGACCACGGAAAGGACCTCGTCGCGGGCCTGCACGGCCTCGCGCGCCTGGCGGAAGAGGCGGGCGTTCTCCACGGCGAGCGAGGCGCGGCGGGCCAGCTCGCGCGCCAGGTCCAGGTCGGCCTCGGCGTAGACGCGGCCGGACTCGGACACCATGAGGGTGAGCGCGCCGATGATGTCGTCCCCGGCCTGGAGGGGGACCACCACCACGGACGTGGGGCCGAGGTCGCGCAGCAGGTCGCGCCGGGGACCTTCCAGCACGGCCTCGTCGAGCATCTGCGGGGTGACCTCGGCCAGCAGCGAGGCTTCGCCGTCGCGCAGGGCGCGGAGCACCGGGTGGACGGGGGTGAGCGCGTCCAGGTCGAAGCTGCCGGGGCGGCACAGGATGGCCTCCTTGCGGGGATCGACGTGGGCGATCCCCACCCGCAGCGTGGAGCCCCCGTCGCGCAGCAGGTCCACGATGCAGCAGTCGGCCAGCTCGGGGACGGCGAGGCGCGCCAGGGAGGCGAGCGTCACCCGGTGGTCGATGGAGGCGCCGAGCACGCGGCTGGCCTCGGCCAGGAACTCGGCGCGGCGGCGGGCGGCCTCGGCCTCGGCGCGGGCCCCCTGCTCGCGCACCAGCCGCCGCGAGCGCTCCTCGGCCTCGCGGCGTGCGGTGATGTCCTGGCAGGTGCCCAGGAAGCGCGCGGCCGCGCCCGCCGGGACGGCGGCGGCCTCGCCGCGCCAGTGGAGGGCGCGGGCCTCGCCGTCCGGGCGGACGATGCGGGCCTCGAAGTCGAAGTGGCGCAGCTCGCGGGTGGCGGCGCCCAGGGCGCCGGCGACGACGGCGCGGTCGTCGGGGTGCACGCGGCGCAGCACGGCGGCGGAGTTGATGGGGCGCTCGCGCGGGTTCAGCCCGAAGATGCGGTACAGGTTGTCGGAGCAGGTGACGCGGTCGGCCTCGACCTCCCACTGCCAGCTCCCCATCTCGGCCAGCTCCTGCGCCTCGGCGAGCTGGCGCTCGCGGCCGCGGAGCGCGTCGAGCGCGCGGGCGTGCTCGATGGCGAGGGCGATCTCGTCGCCCACCGAGGCGAAGGCGTCCACGTCCCCCTGGTGCAGGCGCCGGCGGCGGAACAGGACGATGGCCCCCACCAGCCGGCCGTTCTCCACCACCAGCGGGTAGCCGGCGGCGGCGGTGAGCCCCTCGCGCACCGCCCACTCCGGGTCGTCCAGGCTGCCGTCGGTCTGGGCCTGGTTGGACACCAGCGGCTGGCGGCGCACGTCGGCCCCGGCGAAGGGGAAGAGGCCGAGCGGGACCCGGCTGTACTTGCCGGTCAACCGGGTCCGCACCCCGGCGCTCGCCCGCAGGTTGAGGGTGCCGGGGTCGCCCTGGTCGGTGATCCAGATGCGGACCAGGGCGGCGTCCAGGTGCTTCGCCACGGCCTCGGCGCAGCGCTGCAGCAGCCCGTCGAGCGAGCCGGTGCTTTCGGTGACGGCGGAGCCCACCTCGGCCTGGAGAACGGCCTGGAGGCGCTGCCCGGACAGCGTCATCTCCAATCGCTGCCGCCCCACGGCCACCCCGAACAGGTCGGCCACGGCGTGCAGCGCCCGCAGCTCGGTCTGGGACCAGCTCCGCTCGGCGTCGCAGGCGTCGAACCCGGTGACGCCCCACAGCCCGCCGCTCACGAACACGGGGACCAGCACCAGCGAGTGGACCCCGCGCGCCGCCAGCTGCTCCCGCGCGGGGGAGGGGAGCTCGCGCGTGTGTCCCTGCACGGTGGTCCCGGCGCGGAGCGCGTCCACCCAGCCGGCGAGCGCGGCCTCCCACGGCGCGCCGGCCTCCCCGCCGCTCTCGGGGCCCGGCCCGCACCCGGAATCGCTCCACGCGGCGCGCAGGTGCACGGCGGGCCCCTCGCAGTCGGACTCCGGCCAGCGGCAGGCGGCGCCGCCGTCCAGCACGTAGGCGCGCGCGGCGCCCGCGGCCTCGCCCAGCCGCCGCAGCACGGCGGCCGCGGCGGACTCCAGCGATTCGGCGGTGAGGAACGCCTTGGCGGCGAAGGTGACGGCGTCCAGCAGGAGGGCCGGATCGCGCGGCTCGGCGCCGGGCCCGGGGGCGGCGCCGGGCGGAAGGTCGGTCATGGCGACGAGAAGCGGCGGAATGGGAGTGGTGGGCGGGGCGAGCATGCTGCGTCCTGGGTACCGCGTTCCCGGGGCGCCGACGTCCAGATGCCGCGCGGCGCCTGTCTCAGCTTACCGGAACGCGGGGGCGTGGACAAGGAAACGTTTGATATGGCGACACGCGGGGAAAAGCAGGCGCACGACGATCTTCGGCCTCAGTCCCCCGCCGCCCCCGCCAGCTCCCCGGCGGGCCGGACCGCCTCGCCCTCCGCCGACGCGGCCGCGGCTCCCAGCATGACGTCCATCTTGTAGAGCAGCCGCGGGAAGTCCACCGGCTTGCTCTCGTACTCGTCGCACCCGGCCTGGAGCGCGCGCTCCCGGTCGCCGGGCATGGCGTGCGCCGTCAGGCCGATGATGGGGATGGGGCGCGTGGCCGGCTCGGCCTTGAGCGCGGCGGCCAGCGTCCACCCGTCCTTGCCGGGGAGGCTGAGGTCCAGCAGCACCACGTCCGGCCGCTCCGACACCACCGCCGCCTCCGCCCCCAGCCCGTCCGCCACCTCCACCACCCGGAACCCCCGCCCCGCCAGCCGCCGCGCCAGGATCCCCCGCGTGGTGGAGTCGTCCTCCACCAGCAGCACCTTGCCGGCCCGGGCGGCGGGCGCCTCCGCCCGGGGCGCGCCGGGGGCATCCGCCGCCGGCGCCTTGGCGGGAGCGCGGCCGGCGAGGACCCGGTGCACCGTGGCGACCAGGCGCCGGCGGTCCACCGGCTTGGACAGGTACTCCGCGTCGGTGGCCGCGCCGTCCAGGTGCTCGCGGTCCAGCCCGGTGAGCATCACCACCCGCACCTCGCGCCCGCCGGGCTGCTCGCGGAGCCGCGCCAGCGCCTCGGGCCCCGACATGTCGGGGAGCATGGCGTCCAGCGTCACCAGGTCGGGCGCGTGCTCGCGGGCCAGGTCCAGCAGGTCCGCCCCCGTCCCGCCGGTGACCACCCGCAGCCCTTCCGCGCGCAGGATGCGGGCGATGGCGTCGCGGATCATCACGTCGTCGTCCACCACCAGCACCGTCGCGCCGCCGGCGGGCGCGGCGGCGGGGCCCGCCTCCGCGGGGGCCACGGCGATGCGCCGCACCGGGAGCGTCACCGTGAAGGTGGACCCCTCGCCGGGGACGCTCTCCACCGCGATGCTCCCGCCCATCAGCCGGCAGAAGCGCTCGGCGATGGCCAGCCCCAGCCCGGTGCCGCCGTAGCGGCGCGTGGTGGAAGCGTCCGCCTGCACGAAGGGCTGGAAGAGGCGCTCGATCTGCTCCGGCGTGATGCCGATCCCCGTGTCCCGCACCCGGAAGACGGCCCGGCCCGTTTCCCCCGCGGCGCCCTCGCAGCGGGCTTCCAAGCGCACCGTCCCGCGCTCCGTGAACTTGACGGCGTTGGCGACCAGGTTGAGGAGCACCTGCCGCAGCCGCACCCGGTCCGCGAGCACCCACCCCGGGTCCGGGGCCACGTCCGCGTCCAGCGCCACGTCCTTGCGCTCCGCCAGCGGGCGGACCGTGTCCGCCACCTCGCGCACCAGCACCGCCACCTCGAACGGCTCCGGCGACAGCTCGATGCGCCCCGCCTCCATCTTGGAAAGGTCCAGCAGCTCGTCGATCAGCCGCAGCAGCTCGTACCCGGAGGCGCGGATCCGCTCCAGGTCGGGGACCATGGCCGGCGGCGTGGCCGCCTCCTCCACCAGGATCTCGCAGCTTCCCAGGATGCCGCTGAGCGGGGTGCGCAGCTCGTGGCTGACGTTGGCGAGGAACTGGCTCTTGGTGCGGTTCGCCGCCTCCGCCGCGTCCTTTGCGTCCTGGAGCGCCTGCTCGATCCGGGCGCGCTCGGACACGTCGCGCAGCACCACCAGGCGGCCGCTGAGCCCGCTCCGCGGCACCGACACCGAGGACACCCGCACGTCGAAGGTGCGGGCGTCGTCCCCCGCGCCCACCGTCAGCTCGGGCGCGCCCGGCGAGCGGCCGCGCGCGGCCCAGGCTTCCCCCAGGTGCGGCAGGTCCAGCACCGGCCCGCCGATCACCCGCCGCGAGGGCGCGCCCAGGATGGCCTGCGCGGCGGGGTTGATGTCCACCACCCGGTCCGAGCCGTCCAGCACGATCACCCCCTCCTGCATGGCCTCGATCACCGCGTCGCGGGCGACGGGGACGATGGAAAGCAGCCCGAAGCGGAAGATGCCGACGGTCAGCAGCGCGCCCTTGAGCGGGAACACGAAGGGGGTGAGGTTGATCCCCGGGACGGGGCTGTCGCCCAGCAGGAACAGGAGGTTGGGGATGGCCGTGAGCACCCACCCGGTAACCAGGATGGCCACCTGCCAGCGGTACAGGCGGGGCGCGGAGCCGGCCCGCACGAACAGCAGGAGCATGCTGAACAGGATCAGCGCGTACGACGTCCACACGTTGACCCAGAAGCCGGCCGCCGGCACGGCGGCGAACTCCATGCGCCCGCCCGCGCGCACCATCTCGTACGAGCGGAAGACCCAGTGGTGCCGGTCGTTGGTGAACACCAGCGCCACGAAGGCCAGGTGCGCCAGCACCAGCAGCGACACGTTGCCGCGGTTCAGCCCGCGCCCCCACCCGGCGTACTCCACCGCCAGGAAGAGCCAGCCGATGGGCTGCGCCACGATCCCCAGGTAGATGAAGCCGATCCAGATGGCGGCCCAGGCGCGGTCGGCGGCGGCCAGGTGCAGCCCGTAGGCCACCGCCCACACGGCGCCGCCGCCCATGAGGATGATGAACCCCGGTGCGCCGCGCACCTGGCGGTGCCGCCACGCGTACGAGCCCAGCAGCGCGAGGATCAGCGCCGACACGACCAGCGGAGGGAAGAAGGGAGTGGACTGCCAGGCCATGGGGGGACGTGTGCGGCGGGGGACGGGCGGGCGCGGGGGACCCATCCCCCGCGCCGTCAAAGATATGACCCCACTTCCCGGCGACAACCCTGCCGCTTGCCACGGCCGCGGGGAGGATGCACGATTCGTCGTGACCGCGGGCCTCCTCCCGCCGTCTGGTGCGGAGGAAGCCCGTCCGCCGAGGCGTGACCCTTCACCCGGAGCGTCCCATGCGCAGATCCACACTGCCCGCCCTGGTCCTGGTCTGCTCCGCCTGTTCCTCCCGGCTCCCCCCCGCGGTCTCGCCCTCGCCCGAACCGGTGCGGGGCGTGGGGATCGCGGTGCGGGCCACGCGGGGACCCTGCACCGTCGCGGTGGTCGGGGGACGGGGACTCCGGGTGTGCCTCCCCGGGCGGATTCCCCAGCCCGCGGACACCGCCGCCGCGGACACGGTGCGGACGCACGCGCCGGGCTCGGCCGCCGCGGCCGGCGGCCGGTAGCGCACGGGTGGCGGCTCGCGGCTCGCGTGGCCCGGTCCCGGACCGCCGCCCCGGGGTGGGGCTGGCGCGGGCGCTTTCCAAGCTGGGCTTCTGCTCGCGCTCGCAGGGCCAGGCGCTGGTGGCGGAGGGCCGGGTGCGCGTGAACGGCACCGTCCGCCGCGACGCCGAGCTGCGCGTGGACCCGGACCGCGACCGCATCGAGGTGGACGGGGCGCGCGTGGGCGCGGAGACGCGCGTCTACCTGGCGCTGAACAAGCCGCGCGGCCTGGTGACCACCGCCTCCGACGAGCGCGGGCGCGGCACCGTCTTCGATCTCCTCGACGACCCGGGGCTCCCCTTCCTCGCCCCGGTCGGGCGGCTGGACCGCGCCAGCGAGGGGCTGCTGCTCTTCACCAACGACACCCGCTGGGCGGCGCGCATCACCGAGCCCGCCACCCACCTGGACAAGACGTACCACGTGCAGGTGGACCGCGTCGCCGACGACGCGCTGCTGCGCCGCATGACGGAGGGCGTGGCCGCCGGGGACGACTTCCTCGCCGCGAAGCGGGCCGCCCTGCTGCGCGCCGGGACCCGCAACAGCTGGCTGGAGGTGGTGCTGGACGAGGGAAGGAACCGCCACATCCGCCGGCTGCTGGAGGCGCTGGGCGTGGAGGTGCTGCGGCTGGTGCGGGTGGCCGTCGGTCCGCTGGCGCTCGGCGAGCTCCCCCGGGGCGCCTACCGCCGCCTCGCCCCGGAGGAGGTCGCCGCCATGGACGTTGCGACCGGCGGCGGCCCGCGCCGCCGGTCCCCCCCTTCGTCCCGCTCCCGCTAGTCCCGACACGTCCTTCATTTCTTCGCACCCCGGAACCAGCTTCATGCGACCCGTACTGCTCGCCGTCGCGGCGGCGCTCCTTGCCACCCCCGTCCACGCCCAGCTCCGCGCCGACGCGTCGTTCCCCGCCGTGGAGGTCGCGGCCGGGGCGGTCGTCGCCTTCCCCACGGGCCAGGCTCCACCCGATTCGGCGGCGCGGCCGTCCGGCCGCAGCGACCGCTTCATCTCGCGGGCGGCACTCGGCGGGCTGGGGATGGTGGCGGGAGCGCTGGGCGTGGGCGCGGCGTCGTACGCGGTCTTTCCGCACTGCACCGGCTGCGAGGACCCCGGGCTCGTGCCGGCGCTCTTCGGCGGGGTGGCGGGCGCGGTGGTGGGGACGGCGGTGTTCGCCGCGATTCCGGAGATGGGGGACGGGTGCAGCTACCTGGACCGCTTCGGCCGCGCGCTGCTGGGCGCGGGCGCCGGGGCGCTCGTGGGTGTCGCGGGCGGGTGGGCGGCGGGCGTGCCGGTGGTCGCTCCCTTCGGCCTTGCGGGAGGGAGCGCCTGGGCGACGCTCGGATGCCGGAGGAGGACCGAAGCCTGACCACCTTCCGGGCACAAAAGCACTCTGAAGGAAAAACCCCCCGCTGGACGTCACCGGTGTGGCTGAACCGCCTCCTAGTCGTAACGCCTAATCTTCCGGCGAGGTCGATGCGATCAGCGTCTCCAGGAGCAGGATGAGGGCGGGGACATCCAGCTTCGCGGTGCTCCACACGACATCCAGGTCGATGTCGTAGTACCCGTGGACCAGCCGGTTTCGCATGTCGGCGGCGTCCTGCCAGGGGATCTGGGGGTGCGCTGCCCTGAAACCGGCCGACACCCGGCTGGCAGCCTCGCCGATGATCTCGATCGACTTGTAACGCCCCGTACGAGCAGCTGATCGCGGTCGAGGTCCTCCCTGCTCCGGCCGGCCACGAAATCCTGCACCTCGCGGGCGGCGTCGAGCATGTGCCGCACGCGGACCATGTCAGGCGGCATCGTACTGGATCCGTGCGGTGGAAACCACCTCGTCGCGGAAATAGCGGCTCAGGTCCGCCGGGGTGCGCAGGTCCACCCTGCGGCCTTCGAACAGCCCTGAAAGCTCACGCTCCATCCGCGCGATGCCGAGAAGTCCGGGAACGTGGTCCGGCTCGAACTCCACCAGCACGTCCACGTCGCTGTCAGGACGAAAATCGTCGCGCAGCACGGAGCCGAAGAGCGCGAGCCGCCGGATGCGGTGCTGCCGGCAGAACTCGGCGATCCTGTCCTGGTCGACGGAGATGGGCAGCATCGAGCCTCGCGGAGATGCGGGTTGATTCGGCAGCCGACTGCTGGAGCATAGCAAAAGCGAGCCCCGCCGGACAGGTCCGGCG
>JBEVLE010000133.1:0-8924 GCA_040509335.1 Longimicrobiaceae bacterium
ACGGCCCCGTACCGCATCCCGCGGTACGGGGCCATCTCGTCGTCCCCGTCGAGAGCCGGCCGACGATCGGGACCGCCGCTAGGGCTGCGGGACCAGGGGCTCCGGAACGGTGTCCTGCTTCGCCTTCGCCGCCTTCCCCTCCCGCTCGCCGGCCTCGCGCGACATCCGCGTTTCCACGTCCTCGAACGGGGAAAGCACCGTTTCCATGAGGGTTCGCTGGGGCTTGCCCTCTACGGCGCGCTTGAACGCGGTGTCGTAGACCTGCTTGTTCTTCATCTGCGCCTCCGGACCGGGTGGACGGGGCTGTCGGGATCGCGCGCCTAACGCAGCAATTCCTGAGCCCGCCCGGAAACCCGCGCACGCGGCCGCCCGCTACGGCTCGTCCGCGCTGGGCCCGTAGATCTGCGGCACGGTGGAGCCCATGGGCCGCAGGTAGGTGGAGATCTGCCCGCGGTGGTGGACGATGTCGAAGAGGAAGCTCCAGGCCATGGGCGACGCGGGCCGCCGGCCGCCGAAGAAGTCGAGCGTGCCTTCCCAGCGCTCGGCGGGCAGGGCCTTCCAGCGCTCCACGATGCGGTCGCTCTGCGTCCCGTACGCCTCGACCACCTCGGCCATGGCCGCGGGCATGGGCGGCGGCGCCCACTCCACCGTGCCGCTCTCGAGCGCTTCGATGATCATCTTTTCCTCGCACACGATCTGCCACGCGATCTCCTGCGCCGTGCGGGACCTGGGATCCGGCCGGTAGTCCGACCCCTCCGGGATCCTCGCCAGCACCGCGCGCGTGGTCTTCGCTTCCTTGGCCCAGAACTCGGTGAAGAGCGATTTCTCGTCCATGGTCGTTTCCTCGTGGAAAACACGGCGACGGCCCCCACCCGGCGGCCTGAGAGCCGCCACCCTCCCCCATTCTGGGGGAGGGCTTCCTGACCCTCGATTTCCGGCGTGTCGTGGCCGTTCTCCCCCTTTCCCCCGCTTGCGGGGGAGGGGGCCGGGGGGTGAGGGGGCCCACCCCCGCGGACGCCAGCGCGGGCCCCGCGTGAGGGATTTCGGCCCGAAGGGGCGAGACCCGGCGGGGCTGTTTCCGCCGGGCCTCGACTCCGTTACGCAGCGTTGTTTGCTGCGTTACGGAGCCGAAGCCCGACCTCGGCGCCAGCCGGGGGCACGCCCGAACCCCGCCGTTCGGAAGCCGTTCAGAGCAGCCTGCCCATGGCAACCCCCTGCATGTCGGCGAACTCCTGGTTCTCGCCGCCCATGGCCCAGCAGAACGTGTAGTTGCGCGTGCCCACCCCGGAGTGGATGGACCACCCCGGCGACAGCGCCACCTCGCCGTCCCGCACCACCAGGTGCCGCGTGTGGTCCGGCTCGCCCATCATGTGGAACACGACGGCGTCCGCGGCCAGGTCGAAGTACAGGTAGACCTCGGTGCGGCGGGCATGGGTGTGCGCCGGCATGGTGTTCCACACGCTCCCCTCCAGCAGCTCGGTGATCCCCATCACCAGCTGCGCGGTGGGCACGCCCTCGGGGTGGAAGTAGCGGTACAGCCGCCGCCGGTTGGCGTGCTCGGCGGTGCCCAGCTCGGCCACCTGCACGTCGTCCCGGCGCACGTGCGCGGTGGGGAAACCGGCGTGCGCGGGGTAGCTGACCAGGTAGAAGCGCGCGGGATGGGCCGGGTCGTCGCTGTGGAAGGCGACCTCGCGGGTGCCGCGGCCCAGGTACAGCCCGTCGCGGTTGGCCATGGCGTGCTCGGCGCCGTCCGCGACGACGCGTCCCGCCCCGCCCACGTTGAGCACGCCCGCCTCGCGCCGCTCCAGGAAGTACGCGGCGGCCATGGCTTCCGGCGCGTCCAGCCGGACGGCCCCGCCCAGCGGGACGATGCCGCCCAGCACCACGCGGTCCAGGTCCACGAAGCGCAGCGTCGCCGCCCCGGGCGCGAACAGCCCCTGGAGGAGGAAGCGGTCGCGCAGCTCCGCGGTCTCCATGCGGCGGGTCTCCCCGGGTCCAGGCAGGTAGTGCATCGTGCTCACTCCAGTTTCGGATTTCAGCGGGCCATCCAGCCGCCGTCCACCACCAGCACGTGGCCGTTGACGTAGTCGCTCGCGGGGGAGGCCAGGAACACCACGGCGCCGGCCAGGTCCTCGGCCTCGCCCCAGCGCCCGGCGGGAATGCGCGCCAGGATCTGCTCGGAGCGCGCGGGGTCGTCGCGCAGCGCCTGCGTGTTGTCGGTGCGCATGTAGCCGGGGGCGACGGCGTTGACCTGCACGCCGTGGCGCCCCCACTCGTTGGCGAGCGCCTTGGTGAGCCCGGCGACGGCGTGCTTGCTCGCGGCGTAGCCGGGGACGGTGATCCCGCCCTGGAAGGCGAGCAGCGAGGCCACGTTGACGATCTTGCCGGCGCCGCGCTCCACCATCTCCCGCCCCAAGCGCTGCGACAGCAGGAACACGGAGTCCAGGTTGGTGCGCAGCACCAGGTCCCAGTCCTCCAGCGGGTGCCCGGCGGCGGGGTGGCGGCGAATGGTGCCGCCGTTGTTGACCAGGATGTCGATGGGCCCGGCCAGGCGCTCGGCCTCGTCGGCCATGGCGAGGACGGCGGCGCGGTCGGCGAGGTCGGCCTCCACCTGCCACGCCTCGCGCCCGGCGGCGTGCACGAACGCGGCGGTGTCGTCGGTGCCGGAGCGGCGGGAGCTGGCGCAGACCACGTCCGCCCCGGCCCCCGCCAGCGCCACCGCGATGGCCTGCCCCAGCCCGCGGCTCGCGCCGGTGACCAGGGCCCGCTTCCCCTCCAGCGAGAACGACACGCTCACCGCCCCAGCTCCAGCGCGGCGAGGATGAACGGGCCCACGCCCTTGTAGTCGTCGGTGACCACGGGCTCGCTGGCGTAGTAGGCGAAGGAGCCGTCGCGGTACGAGCCGTCCCTGCGCGGGCTGCCGCCCAGCCCGGACACCTGCACCACGTTGACCAGCGACACGGTGCCGTCCGGGTTCTCGCGCACCAGGTTGGTGAGCAGCCCGTCGAAGCCGCGCTCGGCGACCGCGCGGTAGCGCGCGTCCACGTAGCCCAGGCGCGCGGCCTTCGCGAGGGCGTAGGCGAACATGCTGCTGGCGCTGGCCTCCAGGTAGTTGCCGGCGCGGTCGGGCTGGTCCATCACGTTCCACCAGAGCCCGGTGACCGGGTCCTGCACCCGCGCGATCCCCTCCGCGGCGTCCGCCAGCGTCTTGATGATGGCGCTCCGGTCCGGGTGGTCGGCCGGGAAGTGGTCCAGCGTTTCCACCACGCCCATCACGTACCACCCCATCGCCCGCCCCCAGAAGTTCGCGGAAAGCCCGGTGGCGGTGTCCGCCCAGGGCTGCGTCTTCGCGGCGTCCCAGCCGTGGTACATCAGCCCGGTGCGGGGATCGCGCGTGTGGCGGGCGACGAGCAGGAACTGGCGCGCGATGTCGTCGAACGCGGCGGGCTCGTTGAAGGTCTTCGCGAACTGCGCGAAGAACGGCTGGCCCATGTACAGCCCGTCCAGCCACATCTGCTGCGGGTAGATCTTCTTGTGCCAGAAGCCGCCCTCGGCGGTGCGCGGCTGCATGCGCAGCTGCTCGCGCAGCATGACGGCGGCGTAGCGGTAGCGCTCGTCGCGCGTGCGCTGCAGCGTGCCGAAGAGCAGGCGCCCCTGCGACACGTCGTCGATGTTGTACTCGTCCAGCCGGTAGCCGGTGATGTCGCCCATGTGGGTGACCCACCGCGCCATGTTGGCGTCCACGTAGCGGATCATGGCCGCGTCGCGCCGGGCCACGCCCACGCGCTCGATGGCGCCCAGCACCACGCCCTGCGTGTAGTCCCAGCGGCGGTGCGTCTGCGGGCTGCGGCGCATCACCGACTCGGCCGCGCGCACCGACCAGGGGCGCCCGTCAGGGGAGCGGCGCGCGCGGGGCGCGGCGTTGGGGATGGGGAGCGGGGCGTCGCCGGGCTGCGGCGTGCCCTCGCCCAGCCCGGTGCCGGCGGGGAGGTGCGCGACCTGCGCGTGTGCCGCCCCCGCGGCGAGTGGCGAGGCGGCGAGCGCGAGGGCGGCGGCGAGCGTGCGTGCGTGTCTCGTCAGGGCGCGGGCGGGGGTCACGGGGCCTCCGGGCGGGCGGGATTGGAGGGCACGCGCACGTCGCTGGGGAGCGCGTCCGCGGCGGTCTTGGGGGCGGCCGGGTGCGAGGCGGGCGTGGCGGGGCGGCCGTTGATGAGCACGCGCTCGAAGCGGAGACCGCGCGCGCCCTCGGTCACGTTGCCGTGCTCCACGCCGTCGAAGCGGCAGTCGACGATGCGCACGTCCGAGATCTCGGACTTTTCGTAGGCGCGCATGTACAGCCCGTACCTGCTCCTGCGGCTGGTCACGTTGCGCATCTCCACGTCGCGGATCACCGGCACGAACGGCCCCGACTGGCCTTCCTCGTAGTACAGGTCCACGCTGAGGACCGCGTCGGCGACCTCGCCCACGCGCACGTTGCGCATGTACACGTGCTCCAGCACGCCCCCGCGCAGCGCGTTGTTCTTGAAGCGCAGCGCGCGGTCCAGAACCGGCGAGTCCATCTCGCAGTCCTCCACGAACACGTTCCTCACGTGACCGCTGATCTCGCTGCCGATGGTGACGCCGCCGTGCCCCTCCTTCATGCGGCAGCGGCGGACGACGATGTTCTCGCTGGGCACGTCCACGCGGCGCCCGTCGGCGTTGCGACCGCTCTTGATGGCGATGCAGTCGTCGCCCGTGTCGAACAGGCAGTCCTCGATCAGCACGTCGCGGCACGACTCGGGGTCGCAGCCGTCGTTGTTGGGGCCGTGCGTGTCGATCTTCACGCCGCGCACCGTCACGTTGGTGCACAGCACCGGGTGGATCTCCCACATGGGAGAGTTGACGATGGTCACCCCCTCGATCAGCACGTTGCGGCAGCGGTACGGCTGGATGAACTGCGGGCGCAGGTACGAGCCCTCGGCGAACACCCGCCGCTCCACCGGCACGCCGGCCTCCACCATCTCCCCCAGGCGGGCGCGCGCGGCGAGCTGGTTGGGGAGCGGGGCGTCGCGGCCGCCCTTCCACGGCCACCAGTGCGTCTCGTCGGCCTGGCCGTCCAGCGTCCCCTCGCCGGTGACGGCGACGTTTTCCTGCTCCCAGGCGTAGATGAGCGGCGAGTAGCCCATCATCTCCATCCCCTCCCAGCGCGTGAACACCGCGGGCAGGTACGCCGCCGGGTCCCGGCTGAAGGCGACCGTCGCCCCCCGCTGCACGTGCAGGTTCACGTTGCTGCGCAGGTGGATGGGCCCGGTGAGCCAGCACCCGGCCGGAACCGTCACCCGCCCGCCGCCGGCCTCGTGGCACGCGGCGATCGCCCGGCGGAAGGCCCCGGTGTTGTCGGTGGTGCCGTCGCCCACGCCGCCGAAGCCGGTGACGGGGAAGTCGCGCGCGGGGAAGACGGGGGGACGGATGCGCGCCAGGATCCCGGGGACCATCGCCCACCCGGTGCCGGCGCCCGCGGACCCGGCGGCCGCGCCGGGGAGCGAGGCCCCGGGCACGGCGCAGCCGGGGAGGAAGCCGGGGACGAGCACGGCGGCTCCGGCG
Organism: Longimicrobiaceae bacterium; assembly: GCA_040509335.1. GTDB lineage: Bacteria > Gemmatimonadota > Gemmatimonadetes > Longimicrobiales > Longimicrobiaceae > JAFAYN01. The sequence goes on from JBEVLE010000133.1 coordinate 5,584, forward strand.
CCCAGCGACAGCGCGCGGACGAACTCGCGGCGGGACAGCTTGTCGTGCATGCGGCTCTCCGGGCCCCCGCGGGCCCCGACGGGGTGGGGCGGCTACGCCACCTGCGGCGCGGCGAACACCGGCGCGGCCACCAGCGCGGTGGCGCCGCGGAGCCGGGGGTGGGTGCTGGTCTGCTCGGGGATGATGGGGGTGGCGGCGGCGGCGCGGGTGAGCGCGCGCCCCTCCACCTCGGCGCGCACCAGGTCGGCCACCAGGTCCCAGGCGGAGGTGATCTCGCCGCCCACCACGATGCGCGACGGGTTCATGGAGTTGACGATGGTCGCCAGCCCCAGCCCCAGGTAGCGGCCGGTCTCGCGCAGCGCGGCCAGGGCGCGGGCGTCGCCGGTGCGCGCGCGGGTCACCAGGTCGGCGAAGGTGACCTCGTGGTGCTTGAGGAGCTCGCGGTTCTCGGCCGGGGACAGGTCCTGCCCGCCCAGGTAGCGGGCCAGCGTGGCCAGGTTGGAGGTGTACGCCTCCCAGCAGCCGCGCGACCCGCACAGGCACAGGGGGCCGTCGGGGTTGATGGGCACGTGCCCGAACTCGCCGGCGGTGTGGCCGTGGCCGCGCACCACCTGCCCGTTCACCACCACCCCGGCCCCCACGCCGTCCGAAACGGTGACGTACACGAAGTCCCCCGCCCCGTCGCCGCGCTCGCCCAGCCACATGTGCGCCAGTGCGCACGCCAGCGGCGCGTTCTCGATCTGCACCGGGAGCTCCAGCGCCTCCTCCAGCGCGTCGCGGATGTCCACGTCGCGCCACCCCAGCTGCGGCGAGTTGAGGATGCGCCCGCTGGCGCGGTCCACCATCCCCGGCACCACCAGCCCCACCCCCTCCACCTGCCACTTGGCGGCGTAGGTGCCCACCATCCGCTCCACCCGCCGCGCGATCTCCGCCACCAGCTCCGCCGGGTCGAACTCGGTCTCGAAGCTTTCCAGGGCGAGCTGCGTCCCCGAGAAGTCGCTGAGCATCACGTACGTGCGCGAGAAGCGCACGTCCACGGCGACCACCAGGCGGTCGCGGGTGCGCACGAACAGCATGGTGGGCTTGCGCCCGCGCGGCGCCTCGCCGACGGCCCCCTCCATGATGGCGCCGTCGGCGAGCAGCTCGTTGGCGAGCGTGGTCACCATCCCGCGCCCCACCTCCATGCGGCGCGCCAGGTCGGCGCGGGAGATGGGCTGGTGCTCGCGGACCAGGTTGAGGAGGATCTTGCGGTTGATGTCCCGCGAGGTGGAGCGCGTGGCGCGCTTGAAGTCGCGGGTGTTGATCTTTCTCATCGGCGTCGGCTGGGCAGCGGGAACCTCCGGCGGCGTGGGCGGCCCTGCATGATACCTCCCGGCGGGAGCCCGGACGAGGGGCCGGAACGAGCCCCTTGCGTTTTGTTCGTCGCAAGAACAAATTGGGGTCGAGCGGGCTGGGACGCAAGGGTCTCGCGGGGCAGCGGCGCGGTCACGGGCAGGAACCCGGCACCTCTTCTCGCATCACAAATGTTCCGACTGCGAACAATCATGCACGGGAACGCCGCTTCCCGCCACCCCGCGGGGGCCGGCGCGGCGTCCCGTCTCCTCCGTCCCGCGGCGGGACGGCGCGCTCCGCGCACCGGCCCCGCACCCCGCGCTCTTTCATGGACAACCCCGTGATCCCGTACCCCCGGCAGGCCGGCCCGGCACCCCGCGGCGAGCTCGTCCTGCACGAGGACCGCTTCTTCGACCCGGACCCCACCGTCCGCGGCCTGGCCCGCGCGCTCTACGCGGAAACCCGGGAGCTCCCCCTGGTGTGCCCGCACGGGCACGTGGACCCGCGGCTGCTGGCGGACAACGAGCCGTTCCCGGAGCCCACGGCGCTGATCGTGGTCCCGGACCACTACATCTTCCGCATGCTGTACTCCCGGGGCGTGCCCCTGGAGTCGCTGGGCGTCCCCGCGCGCGACGGCACCCCGGTCGAGGCCGACCCGCGGCGCATCTGGCAGCTCTTCGCCGACCACTACCACCTGTTCCGCGGCACGCCCACCGGGGCGTGGCTGGACCACGAGCTGGGCCAGGTGTTCGGGGTGCGGCGCAGGCTGACGGGAGCGACGGCGCAGCGGGTGTACGACGAGATCGCGGAAAAGCTGGCCTCGCCGGAGTTCCTGCCGCGCGCCCTGTTCGAGCGCTTCAACATCGAGGTGCTCACCACCACCGACGCCGCCGCGGACTCGCTGGAGCACCACCGCGCGATCCGCGACTCGGGGTGGGGCGGGCGCGTGGTCCCCACCTTCCGCCCGGACGCCGTCTTCCGCATCGCCGCGCCGGGGTGGATCGCCGAGGTGGAGCGGCTGGCGGCCGCCCACGGCGCGCCGGTGGCCGACTACGCCGGCTTCGTGGCCGCGCTGGAGGAGCGCCGCGCCTTCTTCCGCTCGCTGGGCGCGGTCTCCACCGACCACGCGGTGCTGGAGCCGTACACCGAGCGGCTGCCGGACGCGGAGGCCGCGCGCCTGTTCCGCAGAGCGCAGGACGGCCGGGCCGACGCGGCGGACCAGCGCCGCTTCGAGGCGCACATGCTGATGGAGATGGCCCGCATGTCCACCGGGGACGGCATGGTCATGCAGCTCCACCCGGGCGCGCTGCGCGACCACAACGCGCGGGTGTTCGAGCGGTTCGGGCTGGACAAGGGCGCCGACATCCCCGTGGCCACCGAGTACACGCGCAACCTGCGCGAGCTGCTGAACGCCTACGGCAACGACCCGCGGCTCACGCTGGTGCTGTTCACGCTGGACGAATCCACGTACGCGCGGGAGCTGGCGCCGCTGGCCGGGCACTACCCGGCGCTGCGGCTGGGGCCGCCCTGGTGGTTCCACGACAGCCCCGAGGGGATGAAGCGCTTCCGCGAGCGCACCACCGAAACGGCCGGCATCTACAACACCGCCGGCTTCAACGACGACACTCGCGCATTCCCCTCAATCCCCGCACGCCACGACGTCGCACGCCGCGTGGACGCCAACTTCCTCGCGGATCTCGTCTCCCGTCACATCGTCACCATGGACGACGCGTCCGAGATGATTCACGCTCTCAGCTACGACCTGGCAAAGAAGACGTACAGGCTCTAATCAACGTCCGCAGGCCCGAGCGTCCACCTTCGCATAGCTTCGTGGACCGCCGTGGCCCTGGCGCAGGCCGGCCGGCGGACCGCCGTAGCTTGGGCGGCGACTGGTGAGCTCGGGCGTCACCGTTGCCCAAGCTTAAGCTTGGGCCTACGACTGCTCGTCGAGTTTTCGCATCTTCGCATCCAAATCTGCGAGCGCGCTCTCCAGCATCTGCCGATGCGCA
>JBEVLE010000134.1:0-7342 GCA_040509335.1 Longimicrobiaceae bacterium
CGGCCAGCCGGGCGCGCCACCAGGCGACCTGCTCCTCCAGGCGCTCGCCGGACAGGAGCTCGCGCTGCCACACGGCGAAGTCGGCGTACTGCACCGGCAGCGGGGGGAGCGGCGACGCTTCCCCGGCGCGGAAGGCGGCGTACAGCGCCGACACCTCGCGCGTGAGGATGCCGGTGCTCCACCCGTCGGACACCACGTGGTGCACGACCAGGGCGAGCCGCCAGTCGTCCTCGTCCATCCTCACCAGCAGCGCCCGGAAGAGCGGGCCGCGCGCCAGGTCGAAAGCGCGCGACCGCTCCGCGTCCAGCAGCGCCCGGGCCTCGCCGGCACGATGCGCCTCGGGGAGGGCGCGCAGGTCGGCGACGGGAAGCCGCACGGGCCCGGCGGGGAGCACGGTCTGCACCGGCTCGTCGCCCGCCAGGGCGAAGACGGTGCGCAGCGACTCCTGCCGCCGCACCGTTTCGGCGAGCGCGCGCCGCAGCGAATTCACGTCGAGCTCGCCGCGCAGCAGCAGGACGTGGGGGATGTTGTAGGCGGGGCTCCCCGGCTCCATCCGGTCGATGAACCACAGCCGCTGCTGCGCGAAGGAGAGCGGCGCGGGGCCGCCGCCCTCCCGCGGGCGGATCTCCTGCGCGGAGCCGGTCGCGCCCGCCCGCTCCAGGAGCATGCGCTGCAGGAGGATGCGGCGCTCGGGGGAAAGCCCGGCGAAACGCTCGGGTGCTGCTTCGTTCATCGTCGGCTCACCCTTCGCCCAGGAGGCGCATGACTTCCTCGTCCGACAGCTCCCCCAGCCGGGCGAACTCCTCGTCCACTTCCCATTCCTCCAGCTCCTCGCCGGGGCGGGCGGCCTCGATCCACGCGGCCACCCCGGCCACCGTGGGCGACTCGAAGACCACGCGCACCGGTACCTCCATCGCCAGCTCCTTCTGCAGGCGCGCGGCGACGCGGGTGGCCAGCAGCGAGTGCCCGCCCAGGTCGAAGAAGTCGTCGTGCGCGCCCACCCGCTCCGCCCCCAGCACCTCGGCGAAGAGCGCGGCCACCCGCTCCTCCAGCTCGCCGGCGGGAGCCACGTACGCCTGCTCCGGCGCAGGCCCCTCGGGCGCGGGGAGGGCGAGGCGGTCCAGCTTGCCGCTCCCCGTCAGCGGAAGCGTCTCCAGCGCCACGAAGGCGGAGGGGACCATGTACTCCGGGAGCCGCTCGCGCAGCCAGCCGCGCAGTGCGTGGGGGGACGGGGCGGCGCCCCCCTCGCCGTGGAGCAGGTAGGCCACCAGCCGCCGCTCGCCGGGCCCGCCGGAGGCGGCGTCCTCGCGCACCACGGCCACGGCGTCGCGCACGCCGGGATGCTCCCGCAGCGCGGCCTCCACGTCGCCCAGCTCGATGCGGAAGCCCCGCACCTTGACCTGGAAGTCGCTGCGCCCCAGGTACTCCAGCGTGCCGTCCGGGAGCCAGCGGACGCGGTCCGTCACCCGGTACATCCGCGAACCCGCGGGACCGAAGGAGGCGGGGAGGAAGCGCTCGGCGGTCAGGTCCGGGCGGCCGGCGTAGCCGCGCGCCAGCCCGTCGCCGGCCAGGTACAGCTCGCCCACGACGCCCTCCGGCACGGGCTCCAGCTCGTCGTCCAGCACGTACGCCCGCGTCCCTGCCACCGGCCGCCCCACCCGCATGCGCTCCGCGCCCGGCTCCACCCGCCACCAGGTGGAGTAGGTGGTGTCCTCGGTGGGGCCGTACAGGTTCCCCACCTTCTCGATCGTGCCCGTGGCGTACAGCGCCCGCGCCAGCTCCGGGGGGAGCGCCTCGCCGCCCAGGCTCAGCGTCCGCACGCTGGGCGGGATGCCGTCCATCCGCAGCAGCTCGGCGGCGGCCGTGGGGACCATGCTGGCGTGGACGATCCCCGCGTCCCGCATCTCCGCGAGGGCGAGCGCGTTCTCCGCCAGGTGCAGCGTGCCGCCCCAGGCCAGCGTGCCGAACACCTCGGCCACCGACACGTCGAAATTGACGGAGGTGGAGAAGAGGGTCGCGGCGCGCTCCGCGTCGGACACGATTTCGCGCAGCCAGTGCAGCAGCACCACCACGGACGAGTGGCGGATCATCACCCCTTTGGGCCGGCCGGTGGAGCCCGAGGTGAAGATGACGTGCGACAGGTTCTCGGGGTGGGTGCCGCTCTCCGGCGCAGCGTCCGGCGCGGCCTCGATGCGCTCGCGGTCGGCGTCCAGCAGCACCAGGGGGGGATGCCCCTCCGGCAGGCGCTCGGCCAGGTGGGACGTCGTCACCACGGCGGCGGCGCGCGCGTCCTCCAGCACGTGGGCCAGGCGGGCGCGGGGGTACGCCGGGTCCAGCGGCACGTAGGCGCCGCCCGCCCGCAGCACCCCCAGCAGCGCCACCACCAGCTCCGGGGTGCGCTCCAGGCACACCCCCACCCGGGTCTCCGGCCCCACGCCCAGGCCGCGCAGGTGGCTCGCCAGGCGCGCGGACCAGCGGTCCAGCTCGGCGTAGCTGAGCGCCTCGCCGCGGAAGCGGAGCGCGGGGGCGTCCGGGGTGCGCCGCGCCTGGGCCGCGAACAGGTCGTGGACGCACGCGCCGGCGGGGTGGCCGGGGGCGGTGGCGCTCCACTCCTCCAGCACCCGGGCGCGCTCTGCGGCGCCCAGCATGGGGAGCTCCGCCACGGGCCGCTCGGGCGCCGCGGCGAGGGCGGCGAGCAGGTTCTGGAGGTGCTCGCACATGCGCTCCACGGTGGCCCCGTCCCAGAGCGCGGTGCGGAAGGTGATCTGCGCGCCCAGGTAGTCGCCGTCCTCCTCGGCGGTGAGGCGCAGGTCGAACTTGGCCACCTCCCCGCCGCGCCCCATGGGCTCCGCGTCCACCGGGCCCAGCCGCACCTCGGCGCGCTCCTGGTTGTGGAGGACGAACATCACCTGGAAGAGCGGGGTGTGCTGGAGCGAGCGCTCGGGGGCCAGCTCCTCCACCAGCTTCTCGAAGGGCACCTCCTGGTGCGCGAAGGCGCCGAGCACCATCTCGCGTACCCGCCCCAGCAGCTCCCGCCCGGTGGGGCGGCCGCCCATCTCGGCGCGCAGCACCAGGGTGTTGACGAAGAAGCCGATCAGCGGCTCCAGCTCGCGCCGCGTCCGCCCCGCCAGCGAGGTGCCCACGCTCACGTCCGGCTGCCCGCTCCAGCGCCCCAGGAGGAGCTGCCAGCCGGCCAGCAGCACCATGAACAGGGTGGCGCCCTCGTCGCGGGCCAGGGCGCGCAGCCCGCGCACGGTCTGCGGGCGCAGGTGGAAGGCGCGCACGTCGGCCCCGGCGGCGAGCCCGGGCGGACGGGGCCGGTCCGTGGGGAGGTCGAGCACGGGGGGCGCGCCGGCCAGCCGCTCGCGCCACCAGCCGAGCTGCGCCTCCAGCCTCTCGCCGGACAGGGATTCGCGCTGCCACACGGCGAAGTCGGCGTACTGCACCGGCAGCGGCGGGAGCGGCGAGGGCCGCCCGGCGGTGAGCGCCTCGTACAGCGCCGACACCTCGTGCACCAGCACCCCGTTGGACCAGCCGTCGGAAACGATGTGGTGGAGGGTGAGGAGCAGCCCGTGCTCCTCGTCGCCCAGCCGCAGCAGCGTGGCACGGAAGAGCGGCCCGCGCGCCAGCTCCATGGGGAGCATGGACTCGGCGTACAGGCGCCGCCCGGCCTCGGCGTCGCGCGCCCCGTCCGGGAGGCCGGACAGGTCCACGACGGGGAGCGGGACGGGCGCGGGGGGGAGCACGGTCTGCACCGGCTCGCCGTCCACCTCGGGAAAGACCGTGCGCAGCGACTCCTGCCGCCGCGCCACGGCGGTGAGCGCGCGCCGCAGCGCGCCCCGGTCCAGCCGGCCGCGCAGCCGCAGGGCGTGGGGGATGTTGTAGGCGGGGCTCCCGGGATCCAGCCGGTCCATGAACCACAGGCGCTGCTGCGCGAAGGACAGCGGGGCCGGACCGTCGGTCCCCCGCGGCCGGATCTCCTGGGTGGAGCCCGCCGCGCCCGCCCGCTCCAGCAGCATGCGCTGGAGCAGGAGACGCCGCTCCTGCGAAAGGTTCGCCAGCCGGTCCGGCACTCCGCTCATCCGCTCTCCCTCCGCTCCCAGGACGGTCAGATCTCGCGGAGGAGGCGCTGCACCTCCTCCTCGGAAAGCTCGGCGAGCTTCGCCATCTCCTCCTCCATCTCCCAGTCCTCCACGCGCGCCGTGGGCTGGAGCGTGGACACGCGCTCGCCCAGCGCCGCCACGGAGGGCGCCTCGAACAGGACGCGCACCGGCATCTCCACCCCGAAGGCCTCGCGCACCCGCGACGCCACCCGGGTCGCCAGCAGCGAGTGCCCGCCCAGCTCGAAGAAGTCGTCGTGGATCCCCACCGGCTCGGTGCGCAGCACCTCGGCGTAGATGGCGGCCAGCACCTCCTCCAGCGGGGTGCGCGGCGCCACGTACTCGCGCCCCCCGGCGGCGGTGTCGGGCGCGGGGAGTGCGGCGCGGTCGAGCTTGCCGTTGGGGGTGAGCGGGAGCCGCTCCAGCGCCACGAAGGCGGAGGGGACCATGTGCTCCGGCAGGCGCTCGCGCAGGTGCGCCCGCAGCCCGGCGGTCTCGGGCGCCGCGCCCCCGCGGGCCACCACGTACGCCACCAGCCGGTGCGCTCCGCGGCCCGGCTCGTCCTCGCGCGCGACGACCGCCGCGTCCGCGACGCCCGGATGCGCCCGCAGCGCGGCCTCCACCTCGCCCGGCTCCACGCGGAAGCCGCGGACCTTGACCTGGGCGTCGACCCGGCCCAGGAACTCCAGCTCGCCGCGCGGCAGCCAGCGCACGCGGTCGCCGGTGCGGTACAGGCGCGCGCCGCTCCCGCCGCCGAACGGGTCGGGGACGAAGCGCGCGGCGGTGAGCTCCGGCCGTCCGCCGTAGCCGCGGGCCACGCCGGCGCCGCCCACGTACAGCTCGCCGGGGACGCCCACGGGCACCGGCTCCCGCGCGCCGTCCAGCACGTACGCGGCGGTGTTGGCGACCGGCCGCCCGATGGGCGGCGTCCCTCCGCCCGCCCGGCACGCGGCCGTGGTGGACCAGATGGTGGCCTCGGTGGGGCCGTACAGGTTGAGGAAGCGGCGGCCCGGGGCCCAGCGGTCCACCAGCTCGGCGGGGCACGCCTCGCCCGCGGTCATCAGCGTGCGCAGCGCGGGGAGGTCGGCCTCGGGGAGGGCGCCCAGGGCGGAGGGAGAAAGCACCGCGGCGGTGACGCCCTGCTCGCGCAGCAGGCGGACGAGCTCGGGCCCGGGGACGAGCTCGTCCCGCGTCCCCAGGACGAGGGCGGCGCCGCTCCCCAGCGCCATCGCCACCTCGAACACCGAGGCGTCGAAGCTGGGCGAGGCGAGCTGGAGCACGCGGTCGTCCGGCCCCACGCCCAGGTCGCGCGCCTGCGCCCGCGCCACGTTGCACAGCCCGTCGTGGGGAACCAGCACGCCCTTGGGCGTGCCCGTGGATCCCGAGGTGTAGATGACGTACGCCAGGTTGTCGGGCGTCGGCGGGTGCGAGATCGGCGCGTCCCCGGAGGCCGCGGCCTGCTGCGCGCTCTCCGCTTCGGACCCGGGGCCGCCGATCCCGTCCAGCAGCACCACCTCGCCGTCGAAGCCGGGGAGCCGCTCCGCGAGCGCCCCGTGCGTCACCACCACCCGCACGCCCGAGTCGGCGAGCATGAAGGCGAGCCGGTCCGCGGGGTACTCGGGGTCCAGCGGGACGTACGCGCCGCCCGCCTTGAGGACGCCGAGCAGCGACGCCACCAGCGCGGGCCCGCGCTCCAGGCACACGCCCACGCGCGCCTCCGGCCCCACGCCCAGGCCCCGCAGGCGGCCGGCGAGGCGCTCGCCCCAATGGTCCAGCTCGGCGTAGGAGACGGTCGCGCCGGCGAAGACCAGAGCGGGGGCGTCGGGGGCGCGGCGTGCGTGGGCCTCGAACAGCTCGTGGAAGCCAAGGCCGCGCGGCCGGTCCGCGGCGGTGGCGTTCCACCGCTCCAGCACCTGCGCCCGCTCCTCCGCCGGCATCAGCGGAAGCTCCGCGACCGGCCGCTCCGGCGCGGCGGCGATCCCCTCCAGCAGCACGCGCAGGTGCTCCGTCATCCGCCCGATCGTGGCGGGCTCCCACAGCGCCGCGCGGTACGACAGGACGCCGCCCAGGCGCCCGCCCTCCTCGGCGAGCACCAGGCTGAGGTCGAACTTGGCGGTCTCCTCCTCGCGCGACAGCGGCTCCACCTCCACCGCGCCCATCTCCAGCGTACCCGGCTCGATGTTCTGGAGCGCGAACAGCGCCTGGAAGATGGGCGTGTAGCGAAGGCTGCGCTCCACGCGCAGCTCCTCCACCAGCTTCTCGAACGGCACCTCCTGGTGCGCGTACGCGCCCAGCGTCGTTTCCCGCACCTGGCCCAGCAACGCCCGGAAGTCCGCCCCGTCCCGCAGCTCCGCCCGCAGCGCCAGCGTGTTGACGAACATCCCGATCAGCCCCTCCGTCTCCAGCCGCGTCCGCCCCGCCAGCGGCGTCCCCACCACCACGTCCGTCTGACCGCTCCACCGCGACAGCAGCGCCTGCCACCCCGCCAGCAGCGTCATGAACAGCGTCGCTCCCTCGCGCCGCGACAGCTCCGCAAGCGCCGCTGACACCTCCGCCGACAGCGCGAACGGCCGCGACGCCCCTGCCTCGCTCATCACCACGGGGCGCGGCCGGTCCGTCGGCACCTCCAGCAGCGGCGGCGCGCCCGCCAGCCGCTCCCGCCACCACCCCACCTGCCGCTCCAGCGCCTCGCCTGCGAGCCAGGCGCGCTGCCAGGCCGCGTAGTCGCCGTACTGGATGGGCAGCGGCGCCAGCCGCGGCGCCTCGCCCAGCGAGAACGCGCCGTACAGCGCCGACACCTCGCGCACCAGCACGCCCAGCGACCAGCCGTCGGCCACGATGTGGTGCAGCGTGAACAGCACCGCGTGCTCCTCCGCCCCGGCGCGCAGGAGCAGCGCGCGCATCAGCGGCCCGCGCGCCAGGTCGAACGGCCGCAGCGTCTCCTCGCCGATCAGCCGCCGCGTCTCCGCATCGCGCGCCGCCGCCGCCAGCCCCGACAGGTCGGCCACCGGCAGAGTCACGGAAGCGTCGTCGTGGACCACCTGCACGGGCTCGCCGTCCACCACGGCGAAGACGGTGCGCAGGGCCTCGTGCCGGGCGACCAGCGCCGCCAGGCTGCGGCGGAGCGCGCCCACGTCCAGCGCGCCGCGCAGGCGCAGCGGGTGCGGCATGTTGTAGGCGGCGCTTTCCGGCGCGAACTGGTGGATGAACCACAGCCGCTGCTGCGCGAACGACAGCGGCAG
>JBEVLE010000135.1:0-27944 GCA_040509335.1 Longimicrobiaceae bacterium
GATTCCACTCATCGCGGGGCTCCTTTTCTGGTCCTCCGGGGCGCGGCGCTGCTGCCGCCCGGCGCTCGGCGGGATGTCCCGCCGGCGGCGCTACCCGCCGCTGACCGCCGGGAAGATGACGATGGTGCTCCCCTCCCGCACGGGCGTGTCCAGCCCCGCCAGGAAGCGGATGTCGTCGCCGTCCACGAACACGTTGACGTGCCGCCGCACCGTCCCGCGCTCGTCCACCACGCGGTCCACCACGCCGGGGTAGCGGCCGGCCAGCGCCCCCAGCGCGTCGCCCACCGTGCCGCAGCGGGCCTGCAGCGTCACTTCCGGGCTGCCGGCGGCGTACGGCTGCAGGGCGCCGGGGAGGGCGACGGTGATCTCCATGGGGTCCTCGCGCGGGTTGAGGGTGAGGCGGGTCAGCGTGCGCCCACCACGGCGGCCTTGACGCACACGATGGGCGGGAGCGCGTCGCTGATCTCGCTCCAGCTCGCCCCCTCGTCCGCCGAGCCCCAGAGCTTGCCGCCGCGCGTGCCGAAGTAGATGCCGGCCGGGTCGTGTGTGTCGGCGGCCAGCGCGTCGCGGAGCACCGTCTCGTACGCGCCCTCCTGCGGGAGGCCGCCCTCCAGCGCGTGCCACGACTCGCCCGCGTCGCGGGTGCGGTACACGCGCAGCCGCGCCTCCGGGACCACGCGGAACTCGTCCGATTCCAGCGGCACGATGTACACCGTGTCCGGGTCGTGCGGGTGCATCTCCATGGCGAACCCGAAGTCCGAGGGCACCCCGTTGGCGACGTCGTGCCAGCTGTCGCCCCAGTCGTCGCTGCGGTACAGCCCCCAGTGGTTCTGCAGGAAGAGCCGCTCCGGGCGCGCGGGGTGGTTCACCACCTTGTGCACGCACTGCCCGAACTCGGGGTACTTGTCCGGGAGGAACTGCGCCCGCACGCCCTGGTTGCGCGGCTGCCAGCTGCGCCCGCCGTCGTCGGTGCGGTAGAAGCCGGCGGTGGAGATGGCGACGCCCATGCGCCGCGGCTCCGCCGCGTCCAGCACGATGGTGTGCAGGCACAGCCCCCCGCCCCCGGGCATCCAGCGCGGCCGGTGCTCGTGGCTCAGCAGCCCTTCCACGGCGCTCCACGTTTCCCCGGCGTCGCGCGACTCGAAGAGCGCCGCCGGCTCCACCCCGGCGTACATCACGTCCGGCTCGCTGTCGCGCCCCGGCCGCAGCTGCCACACGTTGGCCACCGCCAGCCCGCTTTCCTCGGGAAAGCGCACGTTCTGCCGCTCCGGCGAGCTCCACGTCGCCCCGAAGTCGTCGCTGGCGCGGACCACGCTCCCCCAGTGGAAGCTCTGCGTCCCCGCCAGCATCCGCGTCCGTCCCCCGCGCTGGTCGAAGGCCAGCGAGTACACGGTCTCGCCGCGGAAATGGGGCCCGTGGACCCGCCATTCCCGGCGCCCGGCATTCGACGACACCACGAACGCGCCCTTCATGGTGCCCACCAGCAGCAGCACGTCGCCTTCGGAAAAGCCGTCGGAGCGGTCGGGAGCCATGGGCGTTCTCCGGGTCGGAGGGGGAAGGAGGGATGGGGTCAGCAGTGTAATCGGCGCCGCGGACGGAGCCAAGGAGGTCGCGCGGCCAGGCTACGCCGTGCCGCCGCCGCACGCCGCGGCGCGGTCCAGGAGCAGCCGGCGCTCGCGCGCGTTCTGGGTGAGCGAGGCCGCGCGCTCGAACTCCGCGCGCGCCTCGTGCAGCCGGCCCAGCTTGAAGAGCAGGTCGCCGCGCACGCTGGGGAGCAGGTGGTACCCCTTCAGCGACGGCTCCGCGACCAGCTCGTCCGCCAGCTCCAGCCCCGCCGCCGGCCCGAAGGCCATGGCGAGCGCCACCGCGCGGTTCACCTCCACCACCGGCGAGGGCGCCACCCGGGAAAGCGCGTCGTAGAGCGCCGCGATGCGCGTCCAGTCCGTTTCCGCGGCCGTGCGGGCCCGCGCGTGGCAGGCGGCGATGGCCGCCTGGAGCGCGTACGGGCCCCGCGCGCCCCCCAGCGCCTCGGCGCGCGCCAGCGCCGCCAGCCCGCGGCCGACGAGGAGGTGGTCCCAGCGCCCCCGGTCCTGGTCCAGCAGCAGCACGGGCTCCCCCGTGGGGCCCACCCGCGCGCGCAGCCGCGACGCCTGGATCTCCATCAGCGCCACCAGGCCGTGCACCTCCGGCTCGCCCGGCGCCAGCCCGGCCAGGATGCGGCCCAGGCGGAGGGCGTCCTCGCAGAGCGCCGGGCGCGTCCAGTCGTCGCCCGCGGTGGCCGAGTACCCCTCGTTGAAGATCAGGTAGACCACCCCGAGCACCGACGACAGCCGCCCGGCCAGCTCGGGTCCGCGGGGGACCTCGTAGGGGACGCGGGCGTCGGTGAGCGTCTTCTTGGCCCGGACGATCCGCTGGGCCAGCGTGGGCACCGGCACCAGGAAGGCGCGCGCGATCTCCTCGGTGGTCAGCCCCCCCAGCAGGCGGAGCGTGAGCGCCACCTGCGCGTCCCGGGTGAGCACCGGGTGGCAGCAGGTGAACACCAGCCGCAGCAGGTCGTCGCCGATGGCATCGTCGATCGCCTCATCGAGGTCCGGCACGGCCGCCTCCTGCCGCACCTCCAGCTCGCGGCCCAGCTCCTGGTGCTTGCGGTCGAGCAGCCTGTCGCGGCGGAAGTGGTCGATGGCGCGCCGCTTGGCGGCGGCCATCAGCCAGGCCCCCGGCCGGTCCGGGACTCCCGTCCGCGGCCACTTTTCCAGCGCGGCCACCAGCGCGTCCTGGGCAAGGTCCTCGGCGAGCCCCACGTCGCGCACCATGCGCGCGAGCCCCGCGATCAGCTTCGCGGACTCGATCCTCCAGACCGCGTCGATGGCGCGGTGCGTTTCCAGGGTGGTCGTCTCGGTAGTCACGGAGACGGACTATAGCGTCCGTCTCCGCCGGCGCAAGCCGGGCCCGCCGTCCGGGGGCCCGCTCCACGGGGCTTAGCGGCGCAGCGGGAGGAGCTCGCGCAGCCGCGGGTCGCGCAGCCAGAGCGATCCCCACAGCATCGCCCCGAAGTAGACCGGGAACAGGGTGTGGGTGAGCATGGGGTTGCCCACCCGCACGTGCGTGGCGACCGCGCCGCCCAGGTAGCCCGTCAGGAGGACCGCGCCCAGCACCGCCGTGCGCGGCACCGCGTACAGCACCGTGCAGGCGAGCAGGACGATGCCGAGAGGGACGAGGACGCTCACCGGGTACCCGAGCTGGACCGTCCCCTCCACCACGGGAGCCGGCTTCACCAGCTTGCCGACGCCGTCGAAGAGCAGGAACAGCACGGGCAGCGCGCCGATCACGCGTCCGGCGAGGAGCGACTTCCTGGAAACGGGCGCCGCGGCGGCCGTGGTGCTCGGCGCGGTCCTGGCGGCGGGCTCCCGCTGGAGAACGGTGGTGTCCATGGTGTCCTTGTCCGGTCGTGGGTGTGTGGAATCAGGTCGGGCCTCGTCCGTCACTTCCTGGGCGAGCCGACGGACCACGTGTGGCCGAAGGGGTCGCGCAGCTGCCCGTAGCGGTCGCCCCAGAACCCATCGACGACCGGCATGGTCGCCGTCGCGCCGGCCTCGACCGCGCGGGCGTACCACGCGTCGGCGTCGTCCACGTCCAGGTGCAGCATCACGCCGCCCGGCGCGCCGTCCAGCTCGGAGCCGTACTCCGGGAACTCGTCCGACATCATCACGTCCGCGTCGTTGATCCGCAGGTGGCAGTGGATCAGCTTGCTGCCGTCCTCGGTGGGGGTGCGGACCACCTCCTCCGCCGCGAAGGCTCGCTTGTAGAACTCCACGGCTTCCGCCGCGCCGCGGATCATCAGGTACGGCGTCACTCCGTTGGTGGGGCGGACCGGTTCGGCCATGCTGTCCTCCGTCGTGTGAAGGTCGGGTCGGGCCGCCGGTGCGGCCCGGTTGCGCCTGCCTGTACGTCGAGCGGGGCTCCGCGGAATCGACACGCCGGCCGGAAGCCGCGGCGCCCCCGTCGCCCTATGCCTGCCGCGCGGCGACCTGCGCGCGCAGCCGCTCCTCCGCCGCCATGAGCTCGCCCGTGGGGTCGCTCGGCGCGAAGTCCGCCGCCTCGGCCACCTGGCGGATCTCCACCTCGCCCTCCCGGAAGGGGATGCGCCGCACCCACTCCACGGCCTCCTCCCTGGACTTCACCTGGATCAGCCAGAAGCCGGCAAGCAGTTCCTTGGTTTCCGCGAAGGGCCCGTCGACCACCGTCCGCTCGCTCCCGGAAAACTTCACGCGCGCCCCCCTGGAGCTGGGGTGCAGCCCCTCGCCGGCGAGCATCACGCCCGCCTTCACCAGCTCCTCGTTGTACCGGCCCATCTCGGCGAGCTCCTCGGTGCTCGGGAGGGTGCCGGCCTCGGAATCCGCGTTCGCCTTGACCAGGATCATGAATCGCATCGTCGTGTCTCTCGGCTGGGGTTCAGGGGTTCGGTCCGGCTTTCTACGAACACGTCGAACGGGGCCCGGCGAAATCGACACGCCGGCGGGACCCGCGTCACGACGGCGGGTGAAGCTCCGCCGCGCGGGCGCGCATCTTCTCGTCCTGCTCCCGGATCCGGCTCGTGAACTCGTCGCCGAAGCCGTCCGCCTCGTACAGCGGGCGGATCTCGATCTCCACCTCGCCGTGGCCGTCGACCTGCGGCCAGCGCTTCACCCACTCGATCGCCTCTTCCCGCGACGCAACGTCGATGATGGAGTAGCCGGCGACCAGCTCCTTGGCCTCCGCGAAGGGGCCGTCCGTCACCATCGGCCGGCCGCCGGAGAACCTGACGCGGGCGCCCCGGGAGCTGGGCTGCAGCCCGTCTCCGGCGAGCATGATCCCGGCGTCCACCATCTCCGCGTTGTACTTCATCATGGCGTCGACCAGCTCCTCCGTCGGCATCACCCCGGCCTCGGTCTCCGCGTCCGCCTTGCGGATGATCATGAAGCGCATGGCCCTCCTCCCTTTCGTCGCGTGAAGTCCCGCTCGTGGATCGCCCTTCCTGCACGTACGTCGAACGGGCCCGGCGGAAATCGACACGGCCGCGGCGGAGGGCTCCAAAGACGGAGCCGCCGGAGCGGTGCGCCCCGGCGGCCCGCGCGCGCCGCTTCCCTGCCCCGCACTGCGCCGCCGCTACGCCACGGCGGAGGCCAGGTAGTGGGCGATGGCGTGCGGCGACTCGAACGCCTCGCGGACCTCCGCCGAGCCCTCGCCCGCCACCTCCAGGAAGCGCTCCGCCAGCTCCACCGCCGCGTCCCTGGACGGCACCTCCACCAGCACGAAGCCGGCGACCAGCTCCTTGGCCTCGGCGAAGGGCCCGTCGGTCACCGTGATCTTTCCCGCGGAGCGCTGCAGGCGCGCCCCGTTGTACGCGCTGGGCTTGAGCCCCTCGGTGCCCAGGAGCACCCCGTCGGACCTCAGCTCCTCGATGAAGCGCCCCATCTCGGGGAGCGCGATGCACGCGGGGGCGGCCGCCTCGGTGTCCGCGTCGGCCTTGAACATGATCATGAAGCGCATCGTCGCGAATCCTCCTGGCTCTCGGATCGGGGGGTCGGCGCCGGTCGGCGTGCCGATCCCGCCTATTCTGCGGCGCCGGGCCGCGAACCGCCAGCCCGCACCGTTTCTTGCAATGGCGGGCACTCGCCCGGAGACCGCATCTCCACGGATCCACCCTTCCAGGACCCCACGGACGGACCCATGCGCCCAACCCGACTCGTGCTCGCCGCGCCGCTCGTCGTCTCCACCCTCCTCGCGGCGCTCGCGGAGCCCGCCCCGGCCCGCGCCCAGGCGCAGGGCGCCCGCTGCACGCCGCTGGAAACGCGCCCGGCCAACGGCGAGGGCCAGCGGCCGGCGTTCGCCGGGCAGACCCGCGCCTGCGGCGTCCGCTCGGGCGTCGCCTTCGGCGTGACCGTGGTCGCGCGCGGGCTGCAGAAGCCGTGGGCGGTGGAGCCCCTTCCCGACGGCGCCTTCCTGGTCACCGAAAAGGCGGGGCGGCTGCGCATCGTTTCCGCCGCCGGCCAGGTGGGCGCGCCCATCGCCGGCCTCCCCGCCGTGGACGCGCGCGGCCAGGGCGGGCTGCTGGACGTGGCGCTCAGCCCGCGCTTCGCCGCCGACCGCACCGTCTTCTGGAGCTTCACCGAGCCGCGCCAGGGCGGCAACGGCACCAGCGTCGCGCGCGGCGTGCTTTCCCGCGACCGCACCCGGCTGGACAGCGTCCGCGTGATCGTGCGGACGCGGCCCACGTACGACAACAACATGCACTACGGGTCGCGGCTCGCCTTCGGGCCGGACGGCATGCTGTACGTCACCATGGGCGAGCGCTCCGACCGCGAGACGCGCCCCCAGGCGCAGGAGCTCGGCAGCCACCTGGGCAAGACGCTGCGCGTGCGCCCCGACGGCACCGTGCCCCGCGACAACCCGTTCGTGGGGCGCGCCGGCGCGCTCCCGGAAACCTGGTCGCTGGGGCACCGGAACATCCAGGCCGCCGGCTTCGACGCGCAGGGCCGCTTCTGGACCATCGAGCACGGCACGCGCGGCGGCGACGAGCTGAACCGCGTGGAGAAAGGAAAGAACTACGGCTGGCCGGTGGCGGCGTACGGCATCGAGTACCGGGGCGGCACCATCAGCTCCGCCGCCGGCACCGCGACGACCACCCGGCCCGGCACCGAGCAGCCGGTCTACTACTGGGACCCGGTGATCGCGCCGTCGGGCGCGCAGTTCTACACCGGCAGCGCGTTCCCGGCGTGGCGGGGGAGCCTGTTCGTGGGCGGGCTGGCGTCCATGCGGCTGGTGCGGCTGGAGATCGCGGGCAACCGGGTGACCGGCGAGGAGCACCTGCTCGCCGACCGCGGGCAGCGGATTCGGGACGTGCGCCAGGGGGTGGATGGGGCGCTGTACGTGGTGACGGACGCGGACAACGGGGAGCTGTGGAGGATCGCGCCGCGGCGGTGAGTGGCTGAACGGAAACGGCTTACGACAACTGCGGGGTTGGGCGTGTCCCCGGCTGGCGCCGGGGTCGGGCTTCGGCTCCGTAAGGCAGCAAACAACGCTGCCTAACGGAGTCGAGCCCCCGCGGAAACAGCCCCGCGGGGTCTCGCCCCTTCGGGCCGAAATCCCTCACGCGGGGGTGGCGCTGGCGTCCGCGGGAGGCCCCCCACCCGGCTCGCTTGAGGCTCGCCACCCTCCCCCGTTCCGGGGGAGGGGAATTTCCACGCTGCGATCCTCGCGCTCCGGTGTGTCGTGCTCCTGGCCCCTGTCGGTCCGGGCCGTTGCAGTTGCGATCTGCGTCGGGAGGTCGGGGGAGGCTGCGCAGGAGGTGCGTTGTTCGAAGCCAGCGTGATCCTGCCCTCGCTCGGAGCGTGGGCGAGTTTCGCACCGACGGAGCAGCCGCCCCCGGCCGACCCCAAACACCGGAGCCTGCCGGAGCGCACGCCTAGCCGGCCCGGGTCAGCGTGACGTCCATCCAGGGAATCCACTCCGGGCCCTCGCGCCGCTCCCAGCGCCCCGACAGCACCCGCCCGCCGTCGCCGAAGCCGCCGGTGAACCGCTCCGCCTCCCCCTGAAAGGTCCACACCCCGTCCTGCTCGCTCGCCCGCATGGTGCCCGCGCTGCCCTGGCTGTCGTAGGAGTGCATGAAGTAGCCGCCCGCGTCGGCGTCGTGCCCGATGACCTCCAGAGCTTCCACCGGCTCCCCGCCCATGCGCACGTCCACGCGGTGCAGCAGAAAGAACCCTCCCGGCAGCCACTCGTAGCTGTCCACACCCGCGATGGGGACCGCCGGGCCGTGCGGACCCGCCAGCACCTCGCCCCGGGTCTCCCACCTGCCGACGAACGCCTCCAGGCGCCGGTGCTCGGGCCCCGGCCGCGGCGTGCCGCTTTCCGTCACGATGGCTCCTCCGCGCGTGTGGTCGTGTGTCGGACGCGGCGTCAGCGCGCGGTCGTGCCGATGTCGACGACGATGCCGCGCCAGCGCCCCTGGTTGAAGCGCGCCACGCTCAGCGCGCAGCGCACCGCGTGCCCGGCGAGGATCGCCGTCCAGATGTCGATGGGGTCCAGCGTGCCTACGCGCTGGATCGCGAAGCAGATCCCCAGCGGCACCGCCACCTGCGAGACCACGGAGATGTACAGGGGGCTGCGCGTGTCGCCGGTGCCCTGCAGGCCCCCCGTGTAGGTGAGCGCCACGGCGATGAACAGCCCCGACACGCTGAGGACCCGCAGCAGCTGCACGCCGATCTCCACCGCTTCCGGCTCGTTCATGCCGAACACGGCGAGCAGCTGCCGGGGGATGACGAAAAAGAACACCCCCAGCACCGCGGCGCCCACGAAGCCGATGCGCGCGGCCACGGCCACACCGTCCGCCGCGCGGTCGGGCTGCCCCGCGCCCAGGTTCTGGCCGGCCACCGCCGCGGCGGCGCCCATCAGCCCCATGGCGGTCCAGGTGACCAGCGAAAAGATCTGCGAGTACGACACGGCGAACGCCGCCTGCGCGGCGGCGCTCTGCGCCAGCGAGCCGATGAACGCGAGCATCAGCACCCCGCCCACGTTCATGGCGACCCCCTGGATCCCCGTGGGAAGGCCGAAGCGGAAGAGCGAGCGGATCACCGTCCAGTCCGGCCCCAGGCCGCCGCGGTGCGGGAAAGACACCACCCATCCGCCGCCCCACAGCTTCGCCAGCGCGTACGCCGCCACCAGCCCGGAGGCGATCACCGTCCCCATCGCCGAGCCCATGGTGCCGAAGGCCGGAATGGGGCCCAGCCCGCGGATCAGCACCACGTTCAGCACCAGGTTCAGCGCCGTCATGGCGATCCCCAGCACCATGGGGGTGCGCGCGTCGCCGGCCGAGCGCAGCGCCCCGCCCAGCATGAAGAAGACGAGCATCCCGCTGCTGAACATGAACATCACGCGCAGGAAGGGCAGCGCCTCCGCCTTCACCGCCGGCGCGGCGTTGGCCAGGTCCAGCAGGTACGGCGACAGGAACCACCCCACCGGCGCCATGATGAAGAGCGAGATCCCGATCGCCGTGAGGAACGCCTGGTAGACGGTGCGGTCCACGCTCGCCACGTCGCCCGCGCCGGCGAAGCGCGCCACCAGCACGCTCATCCCGGTGAACAGCGAGCCGATGAAGGCGATCACCACCAGAAAGATCTGCCAGGACACCCCGATGGCCGCGTTGGCCTGGTAGCCCACCAGGTGCCCAACCAGCACGTGGTCCACCATCCCCTGCAGCCCGCCGATGATGTTGGTGAGCATGGTGGGCCAGGCGAGCTTCCACACGGCCACGCGCAGCGGCCCCTCCACGATGGACCGGTCGTAGCGTCCCGCGGGGGCCCGGGAGGGCGCGGCGGGAGGCGGGACGGGCCGGGCGGTGCGGGTCAATGGATCCTGGTCGCGGTGCAGGGTGAGGCAGGCGCGGAGCTCCGCCGCCGCGGTCCGCCTCCTATGTCTAACGCGCCCCCCGCCGGGTGCGCCAGGAGCCGGCCGGACCGGGGGCGCCTCACGCGTCGTCCGCGAGCTTCCACCCCCGCTCCGCGAGGGCCCGGCGGAGCTGCTCCAGCGCCCTGGGCCCCATCCCGTGGAGCCGCAGCAGCTCGGGCGCGCTCACCCGGGTGAGCTGGTCCAGCCCCGCGTACCCCGCGCCGGCGAGCGCCCGCCGGGCCGGCGCGCTCAGCCCCGCCGGCCAGCCGTCCTCGGGGCGCGTGCCGCTCACGACGCGAAGTCGGGAACGGCGCCCCGCACGGCCTCCGCGCGGCCCCTGGGCTCCTCCCAGTCCTCCTGCCGCCCCAGCGCCGTCTCGTCCAGCAGGTAGTACGACCCGCCGATGGTTTCCAGGCCGCGCGCGTACACCGAATAGGTGTGGTACACCGCGTCCCCCACCCGCAGGAAGCTGCTCCGCCCCGGCCGCTCCAGCGGCTGCTCGCCCTCGAAGGGCTCGCCCATCCGCTCGTACTCCTCCCTGGTGCGGTAGTTGTAGACGATGGGGGCGACGGATTCGTCCAGGGTGACGTTGTAGTCGTAGTTGAAGTCGCTGCCGTACGACGAGTACCACGGGAACGTCCACCCCCGGGTCGCCTTGTACGCCTCGATCTTGGCGATGGGCGCGCGGGAAACGTACACGAAGGTGGTGTCGCGCTTGTTGAGGTGCTCCAGGTGCCCCCTGGACATCTCGTCCGCCCCGGCGGAGCAGGCGGGGCAGCCGGCGTCCCAGTCGGGGTGGAACATGAAGTGGCCCACGATCAGCTGGCGCCGCCCGTGGAACAGCTCCGCCAGCCCCACCCTCCCCTCCGGCCCCTCGAACACGTAGTCCTTGACGACCTCCACCATCGGGAGCCGGCGCCGGTCGGCCACGAGCGCGTCGCGCTGGCGGGTCAGTTCCTTTTCCCGCGCCAGGAGCTCGGTGCGCGCGGCGAGCCATTCGTCCTGCGACACTACCCGCGGCAGTCCTGCTGCGATCTCGGTCATGGAGCGATCCCGGGTGAGGGGGTGGGACAGGCCGCGGCGGCGGCCGCCGCCGCTGCGTCGAAGCGCAGGCGCAGCTCGGCTGCAGACTCCGCGCCGAGGGCGGCGACCACCCGCCGGTGGGCCTGCGTCCACAGCGGGAGCGCCTCCGCCACCCGCCGTGTATATGCATGCTTCCCCGCCCCCGCAAGGCCGCAGGCCGGCGGGGGCCGGCCGGTTGCACCGTTCTTGCCATGCATCCGCGGCTGGCCGCGGGTGCCCGCGGATGGCTCACGGAATTCTGAGGAGGACGGACGATGACGCTTCGTGCGTTGACGGTCGCGCTCGCCCTGGGCGCGCTCGGGGCCGCGCCGGCGGCGGCCCAGGACTTCGGCGTGATGGAATCCGCCGAAACGATCCAGCGCGGCAACTTCAAGCTGGTGGGATACCCCATGCTGGTGCTGGGCGAGGACGAGGCCGACAACACCCTGGGCGTGGTGGTGCGGGGCGGATACGGCTTCACCGACCGCGTGGACGTGGAGCTCGGCGCCGCCTTCTACGACGGCGCGACCTACCTGGGGGCGAACGCCGAGTACTGGCTGCTGCGCGCGGCCCCGGGAACGTCGGCCCTGAACGTGTCCGTGCGGGGCGGGGCCCACCTGGCGCAGGGCGACGGCGCCGACGCGACGGGGCTGGACCTGGCGGCGCTCACCAGCTTCCGCCTGACCCCCCGCGCCGAGCTGCTGGCGGCGCTGGACTACACGCACACGCTCCTGGACGAGCCGCTCGACGACGACGGCAGGCTGTACCTGGTGCCGGGGCTGGAGTACGGGATCAGCCGCAACCTGGACTTCCTGGCCGAGTTCGGGCTCGCCCTGGACGACGACGCCGCCAACTACCTGTCGGCGGGGCTCGCCTTCTACCTCCGCTAGCCGCCCGGGGCGGCGGGGCTTCGCGCCCCGCCGGCCCCGCCCCGGCGGGCGCGTGCGGAGCGGCCGGGATCGACAACGTGGCCGCGGGGTCTTACTTTCCCTGGTTCCCGTCCGCCCGCACCCGTCACCGAATCCGCCGCCGGTCAACGCATGAGCATTTCCGCGGAAACCGTCCACGCGACGCGCACCGCCACGGCCTCCGAGGTCGTCCACCAGCGCCCGCCCTACCTGTGGGCGCTGGTGGCCGGGATCGCCGTGTTCGCCCTGTACGCGATCACCCTGGCGCCCACCACCGCCACGTGGGACACCAGCGAGTACATCGCCACGGCCCACATCCTGGGGATCCCGCACCCCCCCGGGAACCCGCTGTTCGTGCTCCTGGCGCACGTGTGGGAGAGCCTGCTGGGCTTCACCGGGCTGTCCATCCCGGTGCGGGTGAACCTGTTTTCCGCGCTGATGAGCGCCGCCTCGCACGCGCTCTGGTTCCTGGTCATGCACCGGGTGATCGGCTTCTTCAGCCGCAGCGAGACGGTGCGCCGCCTGGGCGCCGCGGCGTGCGTCGCAATCTCGGCGACGGCGTTCACGGTGTGGAGCCAGTCCAACGTCAACGAGAAGGTGTACACGGTGAGCTTCCTCACCGTCGCCATCGTGTCGTGGATGGCCTTTCTGTGGCGGGACCACGTGGAGGAGCACGTGGGCGTGTCCGGGACCCGCTGGCACGACGACAACGTGCTGGTGTTCATGGCGTTCGTGGTGTTCCTGTCGTCCGAGGGCAACCACCGCATGGCGCTGCTGGCGGCGCCCGCGCTGCTGGTGTTCATCGGCATGGTCAAGCTGGGGTCGCTCCTGAACTGGCGGCTCTACGCCTGGAGCCTCGCGGCCATCCTGCTCGCCATCTCGGTTCAGCTCTTCCTCCCCATCCGCTCGGCGCTCAACCCCATCATCAACGAGGCGCAGCCGGTCTGCCCGGACGGGCTGGGATCGGCGCTGCAGAGCATCTTCACCATGGGAAGCTCCGGGTGCGACGCCCTGTCCGCGGCGCTGAACCGCGAGCAGTACGGCAAGCCGCCGGTCAGCGAGCGCATGGCGCCCCTGGGCGCACAGCTCGCCAACTACTTCCAGTACTTCGACTGGCAGTGGTCGCGCTCCCTGGGCGGCGTGCAGGGGTACTTCGCCCCGGCGCGGCTCCCCGTCACCCTGCTCTTCCTGGGGCTGGGGATCTTCGGGGCGATGCAGCACTACCGGCGCGACCGCAAGAGCTTCGCGTACATGGCCACGCTCTTCGGCACGCTGTCGGTGGGGCTGCTCCTGTACATGAACTTCAAGTACGGCTTCGGTCAGGTGCAGGCGCAGGGATTGGACTTCAGCCTCGCCGAGGTCCGCGAGCGCGACTACTTCTTTTTGATCTCCTTCTCGCTCTGGGGATTGTGGGCCGGGCTGGGGCTGGTGGCGCTGTGGCTGCGCCTGCAGGAGGGCGTGGCCTCGCCGCGGCGCGTGCTCGTGACCTCGCCGGTGCTGCTGGCGGCGCTGCTCCCGCTCCTGCTCAACTGGAAGTACGCCGACCGCTCCGACGACTACGCCGCGCGCAACCTCGCGTACAACCTGCTCCAGTCGGTGGAGCCGTACGGCGTGCTCTTCACCAACGGCGACAACGACACCTTTCCGCTCTGGTACCTGCAGGAGGTGGAGGGCGTCCGCCGCGACGTGACGGTGATCGTGGGGACGTACCTGAACACCGACTGGTACGCCAAGCAGCTGCGCGGCCTCACTGCCCCCTGCCCCACGCCGGACGCGTGGGCGCGGGACCGCACGCGCATCCTCTGCCAGCGCCCGTTCGACCCCAAGGGGGCGCCGTCCTTCTACGGCAACCCGGCGCGCCCCACCAAGTCCATCATCCCGCTCACCGACGCGCAGATCGACGCGATCATGGTGAGCGCCGTCCCGCTGCCGGAGGACGTGATCTTCGAGGCGCGGGGGATGCAGGCCACCATTCCCGGCCAGCGCTACCTGACGCCGGCCGACCAGCTGATGCTCACCATCATCAAGGAAGCGTGGGGCGACCGTCCCATCTTCTTCGCCTCCACCGGCGACGCGCACCGGCAGCTGGGGCTGGGGCCGTTCGTGACGCGCACCGGGCTGGCGTACCGGCTCACCACGCCGCAGGAGGCGCAGCGCTTCGTGGCCATGCCGCCGGACAACCCGTACTACGCCATCCTGGGGGCGTACGTGGACGTGGACCGGCACCGCAAGCTGGTGTGGGAGGCCTTCCAGTACGGGGACCTCATCAACCGCCCCGCGTGGCCGGACGACGCCACCCGCGGCTTCCCCACCTACTATGCCAACGCGCACCTGGCGCTGGCCCAGGCGGAGGGGATGCTGGGGAACCAGGCGGAGGCGGACCGGAACATCAAGAAGACGGAAGAGTGGATGGCGGTTTCGCAGAGGTAGCTTAAACGGCTTTGAACGGCGGGGTTGGGCGTGCCCCCGGCTGGCGCCGGGGTCGGGCTTCGGCTCCGTAGGGCTGCAAACAACGCAGCCCAACGGAGTCGAGCCCCGGCGGAAACAGCCCCGCCGGGTCTCGCCCCTTCGGGCCGAAATCCCTCACGCGACATCGCGAAAACGACACCGGCTCGGGAGTGGACCTCCGGGGCCGGTGTCGTTCGTCATTCCTGCGATCTGCGCCGTGGGGGCCGTTCACCCCGCCGTGGGGGCCGGCGCGTCCGCGGCGAACGCGTCCGCGATCTCCGACGCGCCGCGCACGGCGAGCTGCGCCGCGGCCCGGCCGCACAGCGCGCCCACCACGTTGCCCGTCCCGCTGTAGCCGCCCGCCGCGTACACCCCGGGGCGGGTCTCCTCCAGCACCGGGAGCCCGTCCGCCGTGTACCCCACCGACGCCGCCCAGCGGTGCGTCACCGGCGCGCGCACCCCGACGCCATCGCGGAGAAAGCGCTCCAGAAGCCCCTGCACCCGCGCCGACGGCTCCGCCGCGTGCGTCCACTCCTCCGCCTCCGCGTGGTCGCGGAAGCCGCCCAGCGCCACCCGCCCGTCGGGGAGCTGCTGCCAGTACTCGTAGCCCCAGCGGGCGTACACCGGGCGCGGGACGCTCACCTCGGGCGCGGGCGCGGTGGCGAGCATCTGCAGGCGCGCGGTGCGCACCCGCCCGGCGAGCTCCGGGAGCACCGCGTCCAGCCGCCCGTCCACCGCCACCACCACCCGGCCGCAGCGCACCCGGCCGCGCTCCGTCGCTACCTCCGTCCCCGCCACCGACAGGGCGGGCGAGCGCTCGAAGAGGCGCGCTCCCGCCTCCACCGCGCGCCGGGCCAGCGTCCGGCAGCGGAGCATGGGGTGGAAGGCGCCGTCCGTGGGGATCAGCAGGCCGCGCCCCTCCGGGCCCTCGTAGGCTTCCGCGGGGAGCCCGTCCGCGCGCATGGCGTCCAGCTGCGCCCGGCAGTCGTCCGCCTCCTCCGCCGACGACGCCACGCGCAGCGAGCCGGTGCGCCGCACCGCCTCCGGCGTTTCCGCCGCCATTCGCTCCATCTCCGCCAGCGTCAGCCGGTACAGGCGCAGCGCGCGGGCGTGGCCGTACCGCTCCACCGCGTCATGGTAGAAGTGGTAGGTCCCCGCCAGCAGGAACCCGCCGTTGCGCCCCGCCGCGCCCCCCGCCACCGGCCCCGCGTCGATCCCCACCACCCGCGCGCCCAGCCCCAGCAGCTCCCCCACGCACGCCAGCCCCGAGCCGCCCAGCCCCACCACGCACACGTCCGCCTCCACGTCGCCCTGCAGGCGGGGCAGGGCGAGGCCCGGGTGGTCGTCCCAGACGGGTTTGTTGTCCATGGTCATGTCGATCCAGGCCTGGGCGCTGTGGCGGGGCCGCTGCGGGAGCCCCGCCAAACTGCCGGCGGGTCTCCCTTCGCCGGAGTGAGCCCGCCGAAACTGCCCGGCTGTCTCCCTCCGAACAGAGTTTGGGGGGTACTGCGGAACCGCAACTGCACGACACCCCGCCCGTCCGGTCTCGCGCCCACCCCGACCGGCAGGAAGCCCTCCCCCAGAATTGGGGGAGGGTGGCGAGCCTCAAGCGAGCCGGGTGGGGACCCTCCGCGGAGCATCCCGCGGCCACCGGTGTACCCGGTCTCGCCGCCGCCGGGGGGCGCCGGCCCTGTGATCACGACCATCCGAGGAGATCGATGCTTCAGAGCGTCCCGCCCCGCGCCGTTCGCGCGGGATTCCGGACCCTGCTCGCCGCGGCGGCGGCCGGGTGCGCGCCGGCCACACAGGTGGCGCCCGCGCCCGATGCGGTTCCCGCCGCCGCCGCTCCGGCTCCGGCGCGGGGCGAGCTGGTGCTGATGGGCACCACCGACGTGCACGGGTGGCTGCTGCCGCACGACTACTACACGGGCAGGGACACCGAGAACGGGCTGGCGCGGCTGGTCCCGCTCATCGACAGCATCCGCGCGGCGAACCCGGGGCGCACGGCGCTCCTGGAATCGGGCGACCTGCTGCAGGGCAACCCGCTGGACTTCGTGCACTCCAGGCTCGGCGAGGGCGAGCTGCACCCGGTGGCCCGCGCGATGAACCTGCTGGAGTACGACGCGGCGGCCATCGGCAACCACGAGTACAACTACGGCATCCCGCACCTGGACGCGGTGGTGCGGCAGTCGCGCTTCCCCTGGCTGTCGGCCAACACCTTCGTGGCGGGGACGGACCGGCACGCGTACCGGCCCTCGGTGATGCTGGAGCGGGTCGTGGACGGCCGGCCCATCCGCATCGGCGTGACCTCGGTGACGCCGCCGGGGGTGCTCATCTGGGACCGCGACAACGTGCGGGGGAAGCTGGACTTCCGCGACATCGTCGCCAGCGTGCGCCCGGTGGTGGCGGAGCTGAAGCGGCAGGGCGCCGACGTGGTGGTGGTGGCCGCGCACAGCGGGCTGGAGGGCTCCAGCTACGACACCGCGGCCACCGGCGTCCCGGTGGAGAACGCGGCCGCCGCCATGGCCAGGGAGGTGCCGGGGATCGACGTGATCTTCCTGGGGCACACCCACCGCGAGCTGGCGGACACCACCATCGGGAGCACGCTGGTGCTCCAGGCCAGGAACTGGGCGGCCTCGCTGGCGGCGGCGACGCTGGAGGTGGAAAGCACCCCCGCGGGCGGCTGGCGCGTGTCCGCGAAGCACGGCCGCATCTTCCGCCCGGGGATGCGCCCCGCCGACCCGCGCTTCGTGGCGGAGCTCGCCCCGGCGCACGAGCGCACCCGCGCCTACGTGGGCCAGCGCATCGGCACCTCGGCGGCGGAGTGGAGCTCGGCGGCCGCGCGCGTGGAGGACACGCCCATCCTGGACCTGATCAACGACGTGCAGCGCAGGGTCACGGGCGCAGACCTGTCCGCCACCGCCGCCTTCTCGCTCACCTCGCGAATTCCCCGGGGCCCCATCACCGTGGCCGACGTGGCCGGGCTGTACGTGTACGACAACACCCTCAAGGCCGTGCGCATCACCGGCGAGCAGCTGCGCCGGTACCTGGAAAAGAGCGCCGAGTACTACCTCCCCTGTCCCGGCGCGCGCTGCGAGCGGCTCACCAGCCCCGACGTGCCCGGCTACAACTTCGACGTGGTGAGCGGCGTGGACTACGCGCTGGACCTGTCCAGGCCCGTGGGGCAGCGCGTGGTGCGCCTGGAGCGCGCCGGCCGCCCCGTGCGCCCCACGGACAGCTTCACCATCGCGCTCAACAACTACCGCGCGAGCGGCAGCGGCGGCTTTTCCATGCTCATCGGCGCGCCGGTGGTGTACGACCGGGGCGAGGGGATCCGCGAGCTGCTGGTGCAGGAGATCCGCCGCCGCGGCAGCATCGCCCCGCGCGACGTGTTCAAGAAGAACTGGGAGATCCTCCCCGCCTCGCTCGCCGCCAAGGCCGCGGCCGAGCAGCGGCCGTAGGCACGGCCCTCACCCGGCTCGCTTGAGGCTCGCCACCCTCTCCCAATTCTGGGAGAGGGGGCAACTGCGCGTGTCGTTCGCAGTTCCGCAGTACCCCCCAGATCCGTTGCGGAGGGAGACAGCCGGGCAGTTTCGGCTGGCTCACTCCCGCGGAGGGAAACCCGCCGGCAGTTTGGCGGGGTTCCCGGAGCCCGCGCAGGAGACCGGCAGCAGTATCGCCGGGCTCCGGAGCGGCCCCACGCGCAGAAGCCGCCCTGACACCGTTCTTGCATCGGCGCCGGCCTGCACGTCATCCGCACAAAAACCCGTCCAGACACGGAGCCGCGCTTGATCCCGCTTCGCGACGAGAACCCCACGGAGCTCACCCCGTTCGTCACGGTGGTCTTCATCGCGCTCAACGTCCTGGCCTGGGTGCTCCTCCAGGGCATGGGCAGCCCGCGCGTGCTGGAAGCCTCGGTCTACGCCTTCGGCACGGTGCCGTGCGAGCTGACCGGCGCCTGCGCGAAACAGGGACTGGTGTGGGGCGGCGTCTTCACCAGCATGTTCATGCACGGCGGCTGGGGCCACCTGCTGGGGAACATGCTCTTCCTGTGGGTCTTCGGGAACAACATCGAGGACTCCATGGGCCACCTGCGCTTCATCGTCTTCTACCTGGTGTGCGGCGTCGCGGCGGGGCTGGCGCACGTGTTCCTGAGCCCGGCGAGCGCCATCCCCGCCGTGGGGGCCAGCGGCGCCATCAGCGGCGTGATGGGGGCGTACATCGTCCTGTACCCCAAGGTCAAGGTGCGCACCTGGGTGCCGCCGTTCTTCCTGCTGGACCTGAACGCCTTCTTCCTGCTGGCCTACTGGTTCTTCATCCAGCTGGCGACCGGGGTGCTCACCCACGGGCCGGAGGCGGGGGAGCAGGGCGGCGTGGCGGTGTGGGCGCACGTGGGCGGGTTCGTGGCCGGCGCGGTGCTCGTCCGCGTCTTCGAGAAGCGCCGTCTGGTGGACGCCAAGCGGCGCGGCGTGCACCTGTCGCGCGACGAGGTAGCGCGACTGGAGTGGTGAGCGTACAATTCAGGCTTTCCGCCCGTCCGCTCCCCGTTCCCCGGCGCACCCCGCCCCGCGCCGGCCTCCTCACACCGTTCAACGGCACGCCCCGATGCCCGCCAGCAAGACGAAGAAAAGAGTGTTCAGGTGGCTGGTGCCGCTGTGGATCACGGCGGCACTTCTGCTGTCCGCGGGGTGGTACGCCTCCGCGCAGACGGACACCGCCGCGGCCCCCCGCCCCGCCGACACCGCGGCCGCCCCCGCCACGCCGGCGCCCGGGGTCTCGCCCGACGCGCAGGCGCCGGGCAGCGGCATCGCCGAAACGCCCGGCACGCCCGTGGACCAGGCGCGCGGGGTCGCGCCCACCGCCGGCGAGCGGGCGGCGAGCGCGCGGGAGCAGGCCACCGGCGGCTCGCTCGCGGAGCGCGCCGTGAGCCTGCTCGGGCTGATCGTGTTCACCCTCGTCGCCTTCCTCCTCAGCGTCAATCGCCGCGCGGTGGACTGGAAGCTGGTGGCGTGGGGGCTGGGCCTGCAGTTCATCTTCGCGCTGGTGATCCTCAAGACCCGGCCCGGGCTGGAGTTCTTCGACACGGCGAACGACGCCTTCAACGCCCTCATCGGCTATACGGTGGAGGGCGCCAAGTTCCTGTTCGGCAACCTGGTGTACAACAACATCCCGGTGGGTCCGGGGGGAACCGGGTTCCCGCCCATGGACCCGGTGGGGCAGACCACGGGGTGGGCCAACGCGGGGGCGTTCTTCGCCTTCAACGTGCTCCCCACCATCATCTTCTTTTCCAGCCTGATGACGCTGCTGTACCACCTGGGGGTGATGCAGTGGATCGTGAAGGGGTTCGGCTGGGTGATGATGCGCACCATGAAGATCTCCGGCGCGGAGAGCCTGAGCACCGCGGGGAACATCTTCCTGGGGCAGACGGAGGCGCCGCTGCTGGTGAAGCCGTTCATCGGCACCATGACCAAGAGCGAGCTCCACTGCATCATGGTGGGCGGCTTCGGGACGGTGGCGGGCGGGGTGCTGGCCGCGTACGTGGGGATCCTGGTGGCCTACTTCCCCGACATCGCCGGCCACCTGATCGCCGCCTCGGTGATGTCGGCGCCGGCGTGCATCGCCATCTCCAAGATCATGTACCCGGAGACGGAGGAGCCCGTCACCCGCGGGACGATGAAGATCGAGCTGGAAAAGGTGGACGCCAACGTGATCGACGCGGCGGCGCGCGGGGCGAGCGAGGGGATGACGCTGGCGCTCAACGTGGCGGCGATGCTGCTGGCCTTCATCGCGCTGCTGGCGCTCGCCAACGGGCTGATCGGGTGGGTGGCGGGGTGGTTCGGCGCCGAGCTGAGCATCCAGATGGTGCTGGGCTGGCTGGGGGCGCCGCTGGCGTGGCTGATGGGGACGCCGTGGAAGGACGCGCTGGCGGTGGGGACGCTGATCGGCGAAAAGACGGCGCTCAACGAGTTCGTGGCGTACCTGCACCTGGGGAGCATGCTCCAGGAGGGCGCCAGCCTGTCGCCGCGCTCGGTGGTGATCGCCACCTACGCGCTCTGCGGCTTCGCCAACTTCAGCAGCATCGCCATCCAGATCGGCGGCATCGGCGGCATGGCGCCGGAGCGCCGGCACGACCTGAGCCGGCTGGGGCTGCGCGCCATGATCGCGGGGACGCTTGCCAACTTCATGACCGCGTGCGTCGTGGGGATTCTGCTCTGACCGGTTTCTTTACGGCTTTGAAAAGCGAACTGCGGGTTCGGGCGTGCCCCCGGCTGGCGCCGGGGTCGGGCTTCGGCTCCGTAACGCAGCAAACAACGCTGCGTAACGGAGTCGAGCCTCCACGATACTGCCGTGGAGTCTCGCCCCTTCGGGCCGAAATCCCTCACGCGGGTGGCGGTGGGGGGGCCGGCTTCCGGCTCGCGCGTGCCGCGGCGTTCCTGCTGGGGCTCGGGGTGGCGGCGGGGTGCGGGCCTTCGAGGCCGCGGGTGGACGTGCGGACGGAGCTGGGCACCATCCGCATCGAGGTGGACTCCGCGCGGGCGCCGGCCACGGCGGCCAACTTCCTGCGCTACGTGCGCGAGGGGCGGTACGCGGGGGCGTCGTTCTACCGCGTGCGGCGCGATCCGCCGGAGCTGATGCGGCCGCCCACGGGGATCCTGCAGGGCGGGCTGTGGTACGGCGACTCCACGCGGATCCTCCCGCCGGTCCCCTTCGAGAGCACGCAGCGCACCGGGCTGCGGCACACCGACGGCACGGTGTCCATGGCGCGCTTCGCCGAAGGCGACGCGCGCGCGGAGTTCTTCATCGTCCTGGGCGACCAGCCGCACCTGGACTTCCGCGGGCCCGGCGAGGAGGGGTACGCGGCGTTCGGGCGGGTGGTGGAGGGGATGGACGTGGTGCGGGCCATCCAGGCCCTGCCGGCCCGCGGGGAGCGGCTCGCCACGCGGGTCCCGTTCCGCGCGGAGTTGGCGCGGTAGGGGACGCTGGCGGAGCGCGGCGGGGGAGCGTATCATTCTCCACCGGAGCGGTGAAATGGACGGCCTCCGCGACAGGCGGACGCACCGGTGGTGCGTCCGCCTGCGTTTTTTCCGGGACCCGGGGCCGCGATACGAACAGCACAGGATGGTGGACATGGCGATCGAAGTCACGCGGGAGCTGCTGCACCGCCTCCCCAAGGCCGAGCTGCACGTGCACCTGGACGGCTCCCTGCGGCCGGAGACGATGCTGGAGCTGGCGGCGGAGTACGGCAAGAAGATGCCGGCGCACGACCCCGACCACCTGCGCGACTACATGCACGTGCAGGACGCGCGCAACCTGGTGGAGTACCTGGAGCGCTTCGCGATCACCCTTTCCGTGATGCAGACGGCGGACGCCCTGGAGCGCATCGCCTACGAGCTGGCCGAGGACCTGGCGCGCGAGAACGTGCGCTACGCCGAGATCCGCTACTCCCCCATCCTCAATGCCCAGGAGGGGCTCCCGCTCACCGAGGCGGTGGACGCGCCGCTGCGCGGGCTCAAGCAGGCGGAGGAGGAGTTCGCGATCCGCACGGCCATCATCATCTGCGGGATCCGCAACATGGAGCCGGCCACCTCGCGCGACCTGGCGGACCTGACGGTGGCGTACAAGGACCGCGGGGTGGTGGCGTTCGACCTGGCTGGCGCGGAGTACAACTACCCGGCCAAGAAGCACAAGGACGCCTTCTACACCGTCATCAACAAGAACATGGCGGCCACCATCCACGCCGGCGAGGCGTACGGGGCCGAGTCCATCCACCAGGCTCTGCACTACTGCAAGGCCAACCGTATCGGCCACGGGACGCGGCTCTTCGAGGACCCGGACCTGATGCGCTACGTCAACGACTTCCGCGTGCCCATCGAGATCTGCCTGACCTCCAACGTGCAGACGCGGGCGGTGGAGTCGTTCGAGAAGCACCCGCTGCGGCAGTACTACGACGAGGGCCTCATCCTCAGCCTGAACACCGACAACCGGCTGATGTCCGCCACCACCGTCACCGAGGAGTACTGGCGTGCCCACCGGTACCTGGGGTTCACCTGGGAGGAGCTGGTGGAGCTGTCGCTGATGGGCTTCGACAGCGCGTTCATGCACCGGCCGGAGAAGCTGGCGATGATCGCCAAGGTGCGGGAGGAGATCGCGGAGCTGGAGGCGGCGGAGGCCGTGGCGGTCTGAGCCACGACGCTTCGGACGTGAAAAGGGCCGGCTCCCCGCGAGGGGGGCCGGCCCTTGGCTGTTCGCGGGGCCGGGACATGTTCCCACGGCACACGTGAGGGATGCGCGCCCGGGAGGGGCGAGAACGGGGCGGTTTCCCGGGGCTCGGCCGCGTTGGGATGTGTCGTTCGCTCCCCTAGGCAGCTCGCAGCCCGGCCCCGGCGCAGCCGGCGGCACATCCGAGCCCGCTGTTCAAAACCGTTCCGACTGGACCGACCCTCAGCAGACCGCGTCCTCGCTCAGGACCGAGGCCGCATATGCGCTCGTGCCGTTGGGGAATTCCGCCACCACGAGGTAGGAATAGGTGCTGGAGTCGTCGTACGACCAGGTGTAGGTCCACATGCAGGAAGAGGTGCCGGTCCAGGCGTTCCCCGTATTGTAGGAGGTGCCGGAGACCGACCCCGACCAGGTTTCGGTCACCGTCGTCTGGAAGTTGTTGCTTATCCAGTCGTTCACCGTTCGCTCCTCCACGCGCCGGATCAGATAGGAGGCGGCCCCGACCACCGGGTTCCAGCTCAGGACCACCGTCCCGCTCGGGTGGCTGACAGCCAGCCCCGTGGGTGTCGGCAGCGGGTAGAGGGTGCGAGTCGCCAGGGCGTCCGCAGCACTGAATCCCGCCCACGAGTTGAGGGCCGTCGCGCCGTTCATCACCGAACCGGTCGCGTTTCCGCTGGTGGGCGTTCCGTAGATGTGATAGGCCCCGCTCTCGCCGAGCTGCGCGTAGTTGCTGTGGTGGAAGCCCAGCGTGTGCCCGAACTCGTGCACCATGTTGTGCAGCTTCTGCGCGTCCGTGGTGGAGGACCCGAAGCAGGTGTTCACGTAGAGGTTGCTCCCCGGGTTCCCCGCCGAGGGGACATTCGCGAACGCGGCCGTGTTGGACGACGTGCAGGTCGTGCCCGCGGTGATGTCCGCCGGGGAGCCCTGCACCATGCGGACATAGCTGCCGGCGATCCCGTTCCAGTGGGTCAGCGCCGTCGCGGCGGCGGACTGCCACGCCGGCTGCGAGGCGAGCCCGGAAAGGTCGACCGTGATCTGCTGGACCTTGGGCGAGCCGACCAGGTTGCTGGTCCGGTACTGGAAGCGCGGCCCCATGGGGTCGTTGGTACGGCGCGAGGGCCCGCTTCGCAGCTGCGTCCTGGGGATCATGATGTCGCCTTCGACAAGCACGTATTCGCCGAAGTCCTGCATCTCCTCGCTCCGGAAGCCCATGGCCTCCACCTGCCGGGCCAGGTCATCCACCTGGTCCATGGGTTCGAGGACGGAGGTGCTGCGGGTCGTGTCGCAGGCGCCGAGTGCCGCCAGGGCGAGCACGGCGATTCCTCTGAGGACGCGGATACGCTGCATGATGGAAACTCCTGCTGTGGTGGGGTAGCCGACCTGCCCCCGCGGCCGCAGGCGACCGCTTCGGCGCGGCGACGCACGGGGGCAGGCCCAAACTAGCTCCCTATATTATTTGTCGTCAAGTACACTATCACGCGAGCACGGCCAGCGGCCGCGCTACCGCGCAGCCGCTGGAAGCGGGCTACGGGAGCGCGCCGCTCCCGCCCAGGCGCTCGCGGACGCGCGCGGCGATCACCTCGATCCCCGGGGTGTTGTTGCCGCCGCGGGGAATGATGACGTCGGCGTAGCGCTTGGAGGGCTCCACGAACTCGAAGTGCATGGGCCGCACCGTCCCCAGGTACTGCTCGATCACCGATTCCACCGTGCGCCCGCGCAGCTCCAGGTCGCGCCGCATGCGCCGGATGAAGCGCACGTCCGCCTCGGTGTCCACGAAGATCTTGAGGTCGAACAGTTCCCGCAGCCGCGGGTCGCCGAAGATCAGGATCCCTTCCACCAGGATCACGTCGCGCGGCTCGATCCTCACCGTGGTGCCGGCGCGGGTGTGGGCCGCGAAGTCGTACACCGGCTTGTCGATGGCCTCGCGCGCGATGAGCCTCTCCAGGTGCTCGACCAGCAGGTCGTTGTCGAGCGAGTCCGGGTGGTCGAAGTTGACGCGGCGCCGCTCCTCCATGGGGAGGTGGTCCAGCTCGCGGTAGTAGGAGTCGTGGTCCAGGAACACGGCCGAGTCCAGGTGGAGCGAGTCGTAGATCCGCCGCGCGACGGTGGTCTTCCCAGACCCGGTTCCCCCCGCGATCCCGATGACGAATGGCTTCATGACGATGCGGTGCGTTGCGATTGCCGGCCCGGAGAGGCGCGCCGGCGCGGGCGTAGATGTACCCGGCCGCCCCGCCGGACGCAAGTCGAATGCGAGACGGCAGTGCGAGAGTGCGAACGTGCGAACGGCGTCCTGCCCCACGCGCGGAGCCCGCGTGAGGGATTTCGGCCCGAAGGGGCGAGACCCCGCGGCAGTTTGCGGGGGCTCGACTCCGTTGCAAACGGTAGTATCGTTTGCTACGGAGCCGAAGCCCGACCCCGGCGACAGCCGGGGGCACGCCCAAACCCGCAGTTCGCCGTCCTGAGATCCAGAACAACGAGAACGCCCCCGCCGAAGCGGAGGCGCCCCCGAGAACCCGCAACTCAGAAAGATCCCGAAGAAAACCTCAAATACGGTAGCGGAGACCGATCTGCACCTGGAACTGGAACGGGTCCCCGAACGCCAGCGGCCGCGCCTCGCCGAACCCGCGGCTCCCCGCGTCGCGCTCCGGGAAGTAGTTGGTGGAGTACACCACCTGCCCCGTGGCCGCGTCGAAGCGCTCCGCCCGCAGGATGTTGGTGGCGCTGGTGGCCACCGTCACGAAGCGCCCCCAGTCCTCGTTGAGCCCGTTGAGCACGTTGAACACGTCCACCAGCAGCTCCGCGCGCTGCCGCCCGAAGGTGCGCACGTCCCTGGAGATGCGCATGTCCAGCGAGTTCCACCAGGGGTTGCGGCAGCTGTTGCGCCGCGCGATGCGGCCCTCCTGGCCGCCCAGGCACTCGAAGTCGCCGAGGAGCTGCTCGAACTTGTCCCGGTCGGCGCGGGTGGCGAACTGCAGGTCGCGGGAGATCATCGCCCGGTCGTTGAACGTCAGCCCGTCGCCGTTGACGTCGCCGTCCACGGTGGGCGTCCAGGGCGTCCCGGACTGCGAGCGGAAGATGCCGTTGACCCGGAACCCCAGGGGCGCGCGCACCAGGAAGTTGGCCACCACCACGTGCCGGCGCTCGAAGTCCGACGCGGCCCAGGTTCCGCGGTCGCGGTCTCCGGGGTCGCCGTAGAAGTTGGGGTCGCCGGAGGTGGGGGCGTTGCTGAGCCCCTCGTTGCTGGTGCAGCACGAGAACGAGCCGTTGTCCGAGGCCCGGCTGTACCCGTAGCGCAGTCCGGCCTCGATCCCCCGCCCGAAGCGGTGCTCCAGCTCCAGGTTCAGGTTCCACGCCCGCGCCTCGCCCTCGGAGGCGTTCAGGTACACGCGGTCGAAGGCGGTGAACCGCGCGCGGTTGGCCTGCGTGGCGCCGCGAACGTTGACGCGCGCGGGGAGCACGTACACCGGCCGCCCGGCCTCGGCGGCGAGCGTGAACTGCTGCGCGTTCAGGTTGACGTCCTGGACCGTGAAGTTGTCGCGCGTGTCGCTGTAGATGACGTCGGCGGCGAAGCGCGTGCCGGTGGGGAGCACCCCCTCGTAGCCCACGTTGGCCTTGAGGGTGGCGGGGAGCTCGAAGTCGTCCGAGAAGATGGCGAACTCCGGCGGCCCCTGCGCGCCCGCCGTGCCCCGGCAGGCGGCGGGGTTGGCCTGGCCCCCGGGGGCGCCCAGCCACGACGGCACGTCGATGGAGGGGACCCCCGCGCCCGTGCAGGTGAGCTGGCGGAACAGCTTTTCCGTCTGGAAGACGTTCCCCGCCAGCACCGCCGGGGCCCGGCCGATCAGGTACCCCACGCCGGCGCGCAGCACCTGCTCGCCGCCGCCCAGGTTGTAGGCCAGCGAGAGCCGCGGCGAGATCCCGGTGAACTCCGGGACCACCCCGGTGCGCACGCCGAAGCTGCTTTCCAGGTCGGCGAGCCGGTCCGGCTGGTCGCGGAAGGTGGTGGCGCCGTAGCGGAGCCCGCCGGTCGCCACCAGCCGGTCGGTGAGCTGCCACTCGTCCTGGGCGTACAGGCTCCACTCCAGCACGTCGAAGTCAGCCACCGGCACGTCGTACCGGGGGCACACCACCTGCTCGCCCTGCGCGTTGTTGACCAGCGCCACGGGGCAGGCGCGCTGCGAGCGGGTGTAGCGGCTGGAGATGCCGCGGCGGAAGGCGCCCAGCGAGTCGAAGGTGAAGCTGCCGTTGCCGTTCAGCCAGAAGGTGTTCGCGGTGCTGGACAGGATGTTGTTGGTCCCCACCTTGAAGGTGTGGGCGCCGCGCCGCACGGTGAAGTTGTCGATCAATTGCAGCTTGCGCTCGTCCAGCCGGTTGCGGAACAGCACGCCGTCCCCGCCGAAGGCGATGCTCTGCCCCGTCCCCAGCGTCACGGAAAGCTGCGGCAGGTAGCCGCCGTCGGGGTTCGCCTCCCGCGGGCGCCCCTCGTCCGAGTACTGGAAGCGCAGCGTGTTGAAGGCGTCGCCGCCGAAGTCGGAGTTCACCTCGGCCACCGTGGTCAGCACGCGGTCCTTGAAGGGGCCGCCGCTGGTGAACGCTTCGCGCGTGCCGATGCGGTCGTTGGTCTGCTCGAAGTCGCTGTAGCTCTGCCGCAGGGTCAGGCGGTGGCGGTCGCTGGCCGTCCAGTCCAGCCGGCCGAAGAGCGCCAGGTTGTTCTGCTCCTGCTCGTAGCGCCCGTAGTAGCGCTCCGGGTCGGCGACGCCGTAGCGGGTGCGGAGCACGTCGAAGAACTGCGACACCAGCGCCGGGTCCAGCCCCGCCACCGCCGGGTCGCCGGCGAAGAAGGGCTGGTTGCGGCGCTGCCCGTCCGCCGAAACGAAGAAGTGCAGCCGGTCGCGCACCACCGGCCCCGCCGCGCTCGCCCCGAACTGCTGCGTGCTGTAGTCCGCCGGCGCCCGCCCGAAGAAGTCGTTGCCGGTCAGCGCCTCGTCGCGCCGGAAGTAGAACGCCGAGCCCTCGAAGCGGTTGGTGCCCCCCTTGGTGATGGCGTTCATCACCCCGCCCTGGTAGTTGCCGTACTCGACGTCGTAGCCGTTGGTGATCAGCTGGAACTCGCGCACCGATTCCAGCGAGAAGGTGAACGGGGTGCGGGACGAGCCGCGGTTCTCGCCGAAGAAGATGTTGTTGGCGTCCGCGCCGTCGATCTGGATGTTGGTTCCCGAGGTGCGCGCCCCGCCGATGGAGAACTGGCCGCCGGTGCCCACCTGGGGCTGCGGGCTGACCAGCGGCGACAGGTTGAGGAAGTCGGTGAAGTCGCGCCCCGCCACCGGCAGGTTCTCCAGCTGCTCCGTCCCCACCCGCTGCGCCACCCCGCCCTGCGTCACGTCCACCCGGGCGCGCTCCCCGCTCACGGTGATCCCCTCCAGCGCCACCGCCTCCGCCGCCAGCCGCACGTCCACGGTGGCCGCCTGGCCGGTGGCGACCCGGACGGTCTGCGTGGCCGGGGAGTGCCCCAGCCCCTGCACCGTCACCGTGTACGGGCCCGAGGGAAGCAGGAGGATGGAGTACCTCCCGTCCTCGCCGGCGGCGGCCCCGCGACGCAGCCCGGTCTCCGCGTTGGCCGCCGTCACCCGCGCGCCGGCGAGCGGCCGGCCCTCGGCCGTGGTCACCTGCCCGCGGATGCTCCCCGTGGTGGCGCCCTGCGCGTGCAGGGTGCCACCACCGACCCACGCCAGCATCGCGAGCGCCAGGACCCGCCGTCCCACCCTCGTGAGTCGCATGGACAATCCTCCGGAAGCGGTCTGGAAGCCGCGGACGACGGCCCGCGGCGAGGGAACCCGACGGCAAGTTAAGCGGGGCCGGACGGGGGGAAAAGAGAAGAGCGGG
>JBEVLE010000136.1:0-2706 GCA_040509335.1 Longimicrobiaceae bacterium
GGCGCGGGAGCCGGGGGCGCCGTGGCGGCCGGCTCCGGCACGGCCGGCGCGGACGGCCTGACCGCCGGTCCGGCGGGCTCCGCGGTCGCCGCGGCGGAGGGCGCGAAGGTGACGAACGGGTCGCCGTCGCCCATGGTGGCGAAGAGCGCGGCGGTGGCGGTGAGCCCGCCCAGGGTGAGCGCCGCGACGGTCGCCAGGACGGCGGTGCGCCGGCGGCGGGCGTGGGTGCGCTGCTCCACCCCGGCGGCGGTCGCCCGCCACACCTCGTCCACCTGCACCGCCGGGCGGAACGCCGTGGTGAGGGCGTCCTCCTCCGCGGGCGCCGGGAGGGCGGGGAGCGGCGCTGCGGCCGCGGGCCCGTCCGCGGGGGCGGACGCCGCGGGCGCGGGGCCGCCCAGCTGCTGGAGGAAGGCGTCCGCGCCGGGCCAGCGGAGCGCCCGGTCCTTGAGCAGCGCGCGCTCCACCGCCACGCGCAGGGGCTCGGGGATCCCGGGGCGGAGCTGCTCCAGGAGCGGAAGGTACTCGTGCTTCTGCTTGTAGATGACGGTGTACAGCGTTTCCCCGCCCCACGGCCGCTTTCCGGTCAGCATCTCCCACCCCACCAGCCCCAGGCTGTACAGGTCGCTCTGGCCGTTGAGCCAGGCCCCGTCGATCTGCTCCGGCGACATGTAGGTGGGCGTCCCCAGCACCACGCCCGTGAGGGTCAGGCCGGAGTCGCCGTCCAGCGGCTTCGCGATCCCGAAGTCGGCCAGGAAGGCGTGGGCGCCGTCCGGGTCCACGTAGATGTTCTCCGGCTTCACGTCGCGGTGCACGATCCCGCGCCGGTGCAGGTAGGCCAGCGCGTCCGCCACGTCGCGCAGCACCTGCACGGCGCGCGCGAACGGGAGCGGGCCCTCGCGGCGGATCAGCTCGCGGAGCGTGGGCCCCTCCATGTGCTGCATCACCAGCGCCACGCGCCCGTCGGCCAGCCGCCGCGCGGCGTGCACCGGGACGATGCAGGGGTGCTGGAGCTGCGCCAGGAGCCGGGCCTCGCGGCGGAAGCGGTCCAGCGCCTCGGCGTCGCCCAGGTAGCGGTCGTCGATCACCTTGATGGCGACGGTGCGCCCCAGCATGCGGTCGCGGGCCAGGTACACGACGGAAACGCCCCCGCGGCCCAGGGGACGGAGGATCTCGAACTCGGGCCCGAACTCATCCCGGATGCCCGCGATATCGTGCATGGCTCCTGTCGACGAACGGAGTGGGTCCTGCTCTGCCCGCCCGCGCGGGTCAGAAGGAGGCGAGGAAGTACGCCAGCCACACGACCAGGGCGGCGCAGCACGCGGCGAAGAGCAGCCCCTCGCGGGGAACCGGGAGCCGCCGCCGGTGCCGCCGCGGCGCGCGGCGGACCGCCGGTGGGGCGGCCCGCGGCGGGAGGGGAGCGTCCGGCGGGCCGAGCCGCGGGGAAGGCGCCGGCGCGGCGGCGGCCGCCTGCGGCTCTGCCTCCGGGCGCAGCAGCAGCCCGAAGTCGCGCACCGCGGCGGTGACGTTGTCGCGGCTGCCGCCGCGCAGGGCGAGCGCGGAAAGCCGCTCCGCCGCGGCGGCGGAGCTGCCCGAGTCCACC
Source organism: Longimicrobiaceae bacterium (assembly GCA_040509335.1). Taxonomy (GTDB): domain Bacteria; phylum Gemmatimonadota; class Gemmatimonadetes; order Longimicrobiales; family Longimicrobiaceae; genus JAFAYN01. Next base: position 1,601 of record JBEVLE010000136.1, read on the forward strand.
ACGCAGGCGCGGATCTCCTCCTCCTGCACCACCCCGTGCAGCCCGTCGCTGCACAGCAGCACGGCGTGCGGAGCGTCCGCCGCGAACGGGCCGAACACGTCCGCCGCGACCTCCGCGTCCCCGGTGCCGAGCGCGCGGGTGAGGGAGTTCTTCCAGGGGGAGCGCGCCACCTCCTCCTCGGTCATCTGCCCCGAGCGCACCGCCTCCTCCGCGAAGGAGTGGTCCCGCGTCACCCGCTCGATCCCCCCGGCCGAGATCCGGTAGGCGCGGCTGTCGCCCACGTTGGCGATCCAGTAGCGGTTCCCCGAGCGCAGCAGCGCCACCAGCGTGGTCCCCATCCCGTCCAGCGAGCGGTCGCGCTCGGCGGCGGAGCGGATGGCCAGGTCGGCGGCGCGGTAGGCGTCCTCCAGGGCGGCGCCCCCGCCGAGCGCGTCCAGCAGCGCCGAGAGCGCGGTGGCGCTGGCCACCTCGCCCGCGGCGTGGCCGCCCATGCCGTCGGCGACGGCCACCACCTCGCGCCCGTCGGGGAGGGTGGTGGCGACCACGGCGTCCTGGTTGGAGGGGCGCCGCCCGCGGTCGGTCGCGTACCCCGTGGCGAGAGCGCTCACCGCGCCGGCCCCCGGAAGCGGAGCACCACCTCGCCCACCTCGATGCGGTCGCCGTCGGCGAGGGCGGGGCTCTCCTCCGCCACGTCCAGCTCGCGCCCGTTCACGCGCAGGGGGTTGGTGCTCGACAGGTTGCGTATGGTCCACGCGCCGTCGGCGAAGCGCATGCGCGCGTGCTGCCGGCTCACGGTGGGCACCGGGAGCTGCACGTGGCTGGTGGGCGGTCCGCCGGCGCGCCCGATGGTGTACTCCGTGACCGCGCCGGCCGAGCGCAGGAAGCGGATCTCCCGCTGCCGGTCGGTCCCGTCCACCACCTCCAGCGCGCCCGGGAGGAACTGGAGCCGCCCCTCCCCGGGCATCTCCAGCCGCACCGTAAGCTCGTCCTCCAGCTCCGCCGGGGGAGCCGCGGCCGGCGCCGGCGCGAAGCGGGGCACCTGGATGCGGCCCGGAGCCGCCGCGGAAGGCGGCGGCGCGGCCGGCCCGGGCGCCACCCGGGGCGGC
>JBEVLE010000137.1:0-4921 GCA_040509335.1 Longimicrobiaceae bacterium
CGCGTGAGGGATTTCGGCCCGAAGGGGCGAGACCCGGCGGGGCTGTTTCCGCCGGGGCTCGACTCCGTTGCAGACGGTCGTTTCGTCTGCTACGGAGCCGAAGCCCGACCCCGGCGCCAGCCGGGGGCACGCCTAAACCAGCAGTTGCCGTTCAAAAACGCCCCGCCCCGGCGTCCAGCAGCTCCAGTACGTCCTCCTCGCGCACCGCGAACTGGCCCAGCGGGCCGCGGTGCGGACCGTGCCAGTCGGAGCCGCCGCTGCGCAGCAATCCCAGCGCACGCGCCGCGGTCTCGAACAGGAGCGACTCGGCGGGCGGGGTGTTGGGGCGGAAGCACTCCACGCCGTCCAGCCCCCACTCCGCGAAAAGGCGCACCTCGCTGTCGAACAGTTCCAGCGGGGGGTGGGCCCACACGGCCAGGCCCCCGCCGGCGTGGATCATGTCGATGGCCTCGCGCACCGAGGGGAACTCGGTGAGGACGAAGGCGCTGCGGCCGTCCGCCAGGTAGCGGTCGAACGCTTCCCCGTAGAAGCGCGTGTGCCCGCCCGCCAGCAGGGCCCGGGCGATGTGCGGCCTGCCGATGGAGGCGGTGTCCGGCCCCGCCTCGCGCAGCACGTCCTCGAAGTCCAGCCGCACGCCCTGCTCCTGGAGCTTGCCCACCATCCTGCGCGCCCGGTCGTGCCGCCGGTCGCGCGCGGCCTCGCCGTGGCGGACCAGCGAGGGCGAGCCGGGGTCCACGAAGTAGCCCAGCACGTGGATCTCGGCGTCGTGGTGGCGGGTGCTCACCTCGATGCCGGGGATCACCCGGATGGGGCGCTCGCGCGCGGCCTCGCACGCCTCGCGCACGCCGGCCACGGTGTCGTGGTCGGTCAGGGCGACGACGTCCAGGCGCCCCGCCACCGCGGCGTCGACGACGGCGGTGGGGGCGAGGTGCCCGTCCGAGGCGCGGGAGTGGATGTGAAGGTCGATCCGCTTCATGCTGCTCCGGAAAAAGAACACCGCCGGCCACGGCGACCGGCGGTGTGAATCAGGAATCCAATCTACCGCGCGGGGCTACTGGCGCCAGGCCAGGCCGATGCCCCAGTCCGCGCCCACGTCGGACAGGTTGGCGCCGAAGCGCAGGATGATGCGCGGCGAGAACTCCACGTCCGCCCCCACCTCGGCGAGCACCTCGAGCTCGGTGTCGCTGTCTCCGCCCCCGTCGACGACGGCGATGCGGGGGAGGATGTAGGGCGTGAACGCGACGCCGGGGGTGTTGAAGGTGTAGCCGGCGCTCAGCCCCGCCTGGGCGCCGAAGGCGGTGTTGTCGCCGACGAGCGCCTGCGCGCCCGCCACGAAGGCCAGGCTGATGGGGGCGGTCACCTGCACCGGGTTGCGCAGCTCGCCGCCCACGGAAAGCAGGTCGTCGCCGGCGTCGATCAGCCCGACGCGCAGCCCCAGGGGGCCGCCGCGCCAGATCCCCTCCAGCGCCAGGTCGCCGAAGTCGCTCAGGTACACGCCGATGTCGTTGGTGATCCGCGGCGACTGGAAGGCGGGGGTGAAGACCTGCGCGTGCGCGCCGCCGGCCGAAAGCGCGGCGAAGCCCGCCGCGGCGAGCGTGCGAACGATCCACTTGCGAGACATCTGCTTCTCTCCGTCACTGGACTGAAGTGCGTGCGTCCCGCCCACCGGGGCGGGGCTGACGCCCCGGACGCAATCAAGTTTCGGACCAGCCGCGCGGGAAAAACGCCGCCCCCGCCGCTCGGGCGAGCGGCGGGGGCGGTCCTGCGTGCGATCGGCTCCGGAACGGAGGCTCAGGCCGCGGTCGCGTGCTCGCTGAGCACCGTCACCACGTTGTCCACCACCTGGAGGAAGCCGCCGGAGACCCGGAACTGCGCGGACTCGCGGCCGTTCTCGATGCGCATGATCCCTTCGCCGAGGAGCGCCATGAGCGGCGCGTGCCCCCGCAGGATCCCGAGCAGCCCGTCCATTGCGGGGACGACCACCTGGGTGGCCTCGCCCTCGTACACGGTCTGCTCCGGGGACAGGACGGAGACGCGCAGCGCCCCCGCCCCGGCTCCGGCGCCCGCAGCGGGGGCCGCCATCAGCCGCCCTGCTCCAGGCGCTTCGCCTTCTCGATGGCGCCCTCGATCCCGCCCACCATGTAGAAGGCCTGCTCGGGCAGGTGGTCGAACTCGCCGCTGACCACGCGCTCGAACGACTCCACCGTGTCTTCCAGCTTGACGTACTCGCCGGGGGTGCCGGTGAACTGCTCGGCCACGTGGAAGGGCTGCGACAGGAAGCGCTGCAGGCGGCGCGCCCGGCCCACGATCACCTTGTCCTCCTCGGTGAGCTCGTCCATCCCCAGGATGGCGATGATGTCCTGGAGCTCCTTGTAGCGCTGCAGGATGCGCTGCACCGAGGTGGCGACGCGGTAGTGCCGCTCGCCGATGTACTGCGGGTCCAGGATGCGGCTGGTGGAGTCCAGCGGGTCCACGGCCGGGTAGATGCCCAGCTCGGAGATCGCGCGGGAAAGCACCGTGGTGGCGTCCAGGTGCGCGAACGCGGTCGCCGGCGCCGGGTCGGTGAGGTCGTCCGCGGGGACGTAGATCGCCTGCACCGAGGTGATGGAGCCCTCGTGGGTGGAGGTGATCCGCTCCTGCAGCTGGCCCATCTCGGTGGCCAGCGTGGGCTGGTAGCCCACCGCCGAGGGCATGCGGCCGAGAAGCGCCGACACCTCGGAGCCCGCCTGGGTGAAGCGGAAGATGTTGTCCACGAAGAACAGCACGTCCTGCTTCTCCACGTCGCGGAAGTACTCGGCCACCGTCAGCCCGGTGAGCGCCACGCGGAGGCGGGCCCCCGGCGGCTCGTTCATCTGTCCGTACACCAGCGCGACGTTGGACTCCTCGAGGTTCTCCTCCTTGATGAGGTTCGCCTCCTTGAACTCCAGCCACAGGTCGGTGCCCTCGCGGGTGCGCTCGCCGACGCCGGCGAACACCGAGCGGCCGCCGTGACCCTTGGCGATGTTGTTGATCAGCTCCTGGATGACCACCGTCTTGCCCACGCCGGCGCCGCCGAAGAGGCCGATCTTGCCGCCCTTCACGTACGGGGTGAGCAGGTCGATGACCTTGATCCCCGTTTCCAGGATCTCGGCCTTGGCCTCCAGGTCCACGAAGCGCGGAGCCGGGCGGTGGATGGGCCAGCGCTCGACGGTGGAGGGGATGGTCCCCGCCTCGTCCACCGGGTTGCCGAGCACGTTGAGGATGCGGCCCAGGGCGAAGCGGCCGACGGGCACGGTGATGGGGCCGCCGGTGTCCACGATCTTCATGCCGCGGACGACGCCGTCGGTGGACTCCATGGCCACCGCGCGCACCTGGTTGCGCCCGATGTGCTGCTGCACCTCCAGCACGATGGTCGCGTTGACGCCGTCGGTGCCGGGACGCGACACCTCCAGGGCGTTGTAGATGTCCGGGAGGTTGCCTTCGAACTCGGCGTCGATCACGGGACCGATCACCTGGACCACGCGGCCGGTCTTGGCGGCGCCGGCCGGGACGGTCGCCCGCTCAGGGGCAATGGCTGCCATTTATCGTTCTCCTTGGTCTGGGTTCGGTCTCATTCCAGCGCCGCGGCACCGCCGACGATCTCGGCGATCTCCTGCGTGATCGCAGCCTGGCGGACGCGGTTGTAGGTCCGCGTGAGCGCTTCCAGGATGTCGCCGGCGTTGTCGGTGGCGTTCTTCATCGCGGTCCGCCGCGCGCCCTGCTCCGCGGCGGAGGTTTCCACCAGCGCGCGGTACACCCCGTTCCTCACGTACAGCGGGAGGATCCGGTTGAGGATCTCGTCCGCCGAGGGCTCCAGGATGTAGTCCACGCCGCCCCCGCCGCGCTCGCCCGCCTCCGGCGACGGCACCGGGAGGAGCTGCATGGTGGTGGGAGGGGTGGAAAGCGCCGAGTTGAACTTGGCGTACACCACGTACACCGCGTCCAGCGTGCCCGCGGTGAAGTCGTCCATCAGCTGGTTCACCAGCCGCTCGGCGTCGGCCGCGGACGGACGGTCGCCGATGTCGGCGACCGCGGCGCGGAGGTTCTCCCCCTGGAAGCGGAAGAACGAGATCCCCTTCTTGCCGGCGATGTGCATCTCCACCTCCACCCCCCGGCCGCGCAGGTCGCGCACCAGGGTGCGGGCCTCGCGGATCAGGTTGGCGTTGAAGCCGCCGGCCAGGCCGCGGTTGGAGGTGAGCAGGAGCACCGCGGCGCGGCGCACCTGCTCCGGCTGCCGGAGCAGCGGGTAGCGCGTCGCCAGCTCCGGGGTCAGGAGGCGCTGGATGACGTCGCCGAGCTGCTCCGCGTACGGCCGGGCGGCGGCCACGCGGTCCTGCGCGCGCTTGAGCTTGGACGTGGAGACCATCTCCATCGTCCGCGTGATCTTGCGCGTGTTCTGGACCGAGCGGATCCGGCCCTTGAGTTCTCTGGCTTTGGCCATGGTATCGCTTCGCTAGAAAGTGCCTAGTGCCAAGTCCCTGGTGCCAAGTGTCCGGGGCCGAAGTCCTGGGCACTTGGCACCTGGCACTAGGTACTGCTGTTCCTCAGTACGACTGCCGCGCGCCCTGCGCGTTGGTCTCCGGCTTGGACGACATCCGCAGCTGCTCCTCCGACATCCGCCGGTTGGCGTCCGTCTCCTGCAGGATGGGGCTCTGGTGGTAGTCGTCCGTGCCCACCGGCGAGTGCGGGTCGGCGAACAGCTCCGCGTAGCGCTCGATGGCCGCCTTGAGCCCCGTCTCCGTGTCGCCGCCCAGCGTCTTGCTCGTGCGGATGGCGTCCAGCACCTGCGGGTGCTGCGTGCGCAGGTACACGTGGAAGTCGCGCTCCCACGCCTTGAGCTGCGGCAGGTCCTCCCCGTCCAGGTAGCCGTTCGTCAGGGCGTAGATGATCGCCACCTGGTGCT
>JBEVLE010000138.1:0-4873 GCA_040509335.1 Longimicrobiaceae bacterium
GGGGATGAATCCCCGGGCCCGTGTCGTTTGCCCCCTGCCGCCACCGGCCGGACGCGATGTTCAGCCCTCCGCCTCCAGCGCCGCCCTGAGCTGCGCCGTCCGGGCGCGCGTCGTCGCCTCCATGCACGCGTAGTAGACCGCCGGCTGCATGCTGCCGCCCGCGTGCAGCGACCGCTCGAAGTCGCAGTGCCCGTCGCGGAAGCGGATCCAGGCGAGCTGCGCGGTCCGCAGCTTCGCCCGGCGCGGCGTGGCGAGCCGCGCGCTGAGCCGCGCGTACGCTGAGTTCAGCGCCTCGTCCGCGGCGCGCCACCCCTCCTGCGCGCAGTGGTTCATCGCCGTCTGGGTCCTGGGGTCCCGGCACTCGCGGCTCTGCGCGGCGAGCGGCCGGGCGCCGCAGGCGAGCGCGAGCGCCAGCAGCGCGGCGGAAAGCAGGACACGAGGTGGCATTTCGGCACCGTGGAACTGGAGGACACGCGGGAGCGGAGGACGCCGAAAAAGGTGATCCACCGGGCGCCGCGCCGCAAGCACCGCGGACGCCAGCGCGATGCCGCGTGAGGGATGCGAGCGCGAAGCGGCGAGACCCGCCGGCGGTTTGGCGGGGCTCGCCTCCGTTGCAGACGGTAGTTTCGTCTGCTACGGAGCCGCAGCCCGACCCCGCGTCAGCGGGGGCACGCCCGAATTCTGCCGTTCAGTCGAACCCCGCCGTTCAATCCGCCTCGCCGAGCCCCGCCATGAGGCGGAGCAAACCGTCCTGCGTGGCGCTCCCGCGCGGCAGCTCGCCCACCAGGCGGCCCGCGCGCAGCACCAGGATCCGGCTGGAGAGCGCCAGCACCTCGGGGAGCTCGCTGGAGATCAGGAGCACCGCGCTCCCCCCGGCCGCCAGCTCGTCCACCAGCGCGTGGATCTCCGCCTTGGCACCCACGTCCACGCCGCGCGTGGGCTCGTCCAGCATGAGGACGCGGGCGCGCGCCGCCAGCCAGCGGGCCAGCACGATCTTCTGCTGGTTGCCGCCCGAAAGGCCGGCCACCGGCGTGTCCACGCCGGGCGCGCGCACCCGCAGCCGCGCGAAGTACTCCGTGGCCAGCCTGCGCTCGCGGGCGCGGCGGATCCACCCCAGGCGCGACAGGCGCCGCAGGATGGGGAGCGACGTGTTGTGCTGCCCGCTCGCGATGAGCACCAGCCCCTGCTTCTTGCGGTCCTCCGGCACCAGCCCCAGCCCCTGGCGGATCGCCGCGCCGGGACTGCCGATCCTCGCCGGCTTCCCCCCCACCCACACCCGCCCGGTCACCCCGGGCTCCAGCCCGAAGAGCGCCTGCGCGACCTCCGAGCGGCCGGCGCCCACCAGCCCCGCCAGCCCCACCACCTCCCCCGCCCGCAGCGTGAACGACACGTCCTGGAACCTGCCGGGCGCGGACAGCCCCTCCACCCGCAGCAATTCCTCGCCGGGGGCGGCGTCCAGGTGGCGCGGGAAGTACTCGCCCAGCGGCCGCCCGATCATCATCCGCACCAGCTCCGCCTCCGTCAGCCCCTCCGTGGAGCGCGTCGCCACATGCCTCCCGTCGCGCAGCACGCTCACCGCGTCGCACAGGCGGAAGATCTCCGGCATGCGGTGCGACACGAAGATGCAGGTGACCCCGCGCGCCCGCAGCCGCCCCACCAGGTCGTAGAGCCGCTCCGCCTCCGGCTGGCTCAGGCTGCTGGTGGGCTCGTCGAAGACGATCACGCGGGCCCCGCTCCCCACCGCCGCGGCGATCTGCACCAGCTGCTGCTGCGCCACGTTGAGCTCGCCCACCAGGCGGGTGGGGTCCACGCCGGCGCCCACCTCCGCCAGCATCGCCTCCGCGCGGCGGGTCGTTTCCGCGCGCGACACCAGCCCGCCGCGCGCGGGGAGCGCGCCCAGGCACAGGTTCTCCGCCACCGAAAGGTTGTGGCAGAAGGCCAGCTCCTGGTGCACCATCCCCACCCCCGCCGCCAGCGCGTCGCGCGGGCCCGCGAACCTCGCCTCGCGGCCGTGCACCTCCAGCGTCCCCGCGTCCGGCGGGTGGATCCCCGCCAGCACCTTGCCCAGCGTGCTCTTCCCCGCCCCGTTCTCGCCGCACAGCGCGTGGCACGAGCCCGCCGCCACCTCCAGCGACACGTCGTCCAGGGCGAGGACGCCCGGGAAGCGGCGGGTGATCCCCCGGAAGCGGACGGCGGGCTCGGCCATGGAGCGCCCTACAGCCTCAGGTAGGCCGGGCTCACGTCCGTGAACCCCCACGCCTGCAGCTGGCGGGCCCACTCGCCCAGGTTCTCGCGGCTCACCCGCACCGGCTCCATGGGGATGCGCGCCTGCACCGGCTTGCCGCCCAGCTTGTCCACGATGGTCTTCACCCCCACGTACCCCCACTGGTACACGGGCTGCGCCAGGAGCACCGGGGCGATCCCCCGCTCCACGTACGGGAGCTGCGCCGGGAGCGCGTCCACCGCCACCACCTTGGTGCGGGCCGGGTCCAGGTCGGTGAGCAGCGTCTGCGTGAACAGCGGCCAGCCACCCACCATCGCCCAGCCCGTCACCTCGGGGTAGGCGTTGTTGACGCGGATCACCTCCGCAGCCGCGTCCTGCGGCGTCTCGATGTGGTTGAACACGTCCACCACCTTGATCCCCGGGTGCTTCGCCGCCTCCTCGCGCACCCCCTGCGCGCGCCGCTGCAGGTTGGGCGCGTTCTGGTTGCCGGCCAGGATCGCCACCGAGCCGCGGCCGCCCATCTGCGTCGCCAGCTCGGCCATCACCGCGCGGCCCACCTGCGCGTCGTCCACGCCGTAGTACGCGAAGCGCCTGGACTGCGGCACGTCGCTGTCGAAGGTCATCACCTCCACCCCGCGCCCCACCGCGTCGTCGATGGCGCCGGCCACCTTGCCCGCGTCCGAGGCGGAGATGAGGATGGCGTCCGCGCCGTCGTTGACCGCCTGCTGGATGCGCTGCGCCTGCACCTGCCCGTCCTCCTGCGGCGGCGTCAGCCAGGCGATCTCCACCCGCGGCCCGCCCGGCTGCGCCGAGATCTCCCTGGCCGCGGCCTCCGCGCCCGTGCGCGCCGCCAGGAACACCGGGTTGTTGGAGCTCTTGGCGATCAGCGCGATCAGGATGCGGCCGTCGTCGCCCCCCGCCCCCGCCTGCTTGCCCGCCGCGGCGGTCTCCCCACCCTTTTCCGCCGCCCGCTCGCCACCGCCGCACCCCGCCAGCGCCGCCAGCAGCAGGGGGAGCGCCGCGCCCCGCGCGATCCGTGCTCTCATCTTCGTTTCTCCGCTCAGGGGATTCACCCGTGCGCCCGCGCGCCTTCCGCCGGCCGGCTCAGCCGCCGGGCCGCCATGCGGCCGCTCCACTGGTCCACCACCACCGCCAGGATGATCGCGCAGCCGATGACGATCCACTCGTAGTTCTGGTCCAGCCGCAGCGTACGGATGGACTGCCGGAAGAGCACGATCAGCACGGCGCCCAGCATCGCCCCGAGCGCGCTCCCCTTCCCCCCCGCCAGGCTCGCCCCGCCCACCACCGCCGAGGCGATCACGTACAGCTCGTAGCCCTGCGCGTCGCCCGACGACGCCGAGCCGTAGAAGCTCGCCCCCAGGAACGCCGCGATCCCCGCCGTGAGCCCGGACACGGCGAACACCCCCACCTGGATGCGCCCCAGCGGGAGCCCGGCGAAGCGGCTCGCCTCCAGGTTGCCGCCGAAGGCGAACACGTGCCGCCCCGGGACGGTGCGCGTCAGGTAGACGGCGCCCAGCACGGTCAGCGCCAGCATCGCCAGCATGGGCACCGGGTACAATCCCCCGCTCCCCAGCCCCAGCGGCGCCTTTGCGACGGCGGTGAGCGCCGTCGGCACCAGGATGCTTTCCGCCCGCGTGGCGACGAAGGCCACGCCGCGCAGCATCCACATGGTGCCCAGGGTGATGATGAAGGGGTGCACCCGCAGCCCCACCACCAGCGCGCCGTTCACCAGCCCGCAGAGCAGCCCCACCCCGGCGCACGCCAGGAACCCCAGGAGGACCGTCGGCGTGTCGCCCATGGGGCCCATGGCGCGGAGCAGGAGGGCCATGCACACGCCGGACAGGGCGTAGATCGACCCCACCGACAGGTCGATCCCGCCCGAGATGATGACCACCGTCGCCCCCAGCGCCATGATGGCGAAGAAGCTCGCGTCGGTGGCCGTCTGGATCAGCGTGTGCGAGTTCCAGAAGTCGTTGACCATCTCGCCGGTGCGGCGGTCCACGTGCGACCCCGCGAGCAGCGCGAGCCCCACGGCGACCAGCGCCACCACGACGACCAGCCCGGTCTCCTGCGAGCTCAGGACCCTGCGGATGGATGCGTGCACGCGGCGTCGGCTCCGGTGGGCGGTGGGGCGGGTCCGCGGGTCTGGTTCCCCCGCGAGGCGGGCTCCGCGAAACGCTTTCTGAAGGTACGGCGGCGGGGCGGCGCGCCACCAGGGCGCCGGGTCGTGAACGTCAGCGGGGCTCGCCCGCCAGCGCCTCCCAAAGCTGTGGACGGTGGCTCCGGGCGCGCAACTGTGGGGGTGTAAAGTGCAGGGTTCGGGCGTGCCCCCGGCTGCGCCGGGGTCGGGCTTCGGCTCCGTAACGCACGAAACGACCGTGCGTAACGGAGTCGAGCCCGCGCAAACAGCCGCGCGGTCTCGCCCCTTCGGGCCGAAATCCCTCACGCAACTGCTTGTCCGTACTCAGGATCCAGCAGTTGCCCCCTCTCCCAGGATTGGGCAGTATAAATTTTCGTTGACATGGGAGGGGGGGACGAAAAAACATGAGGCACCACACCCCATCGCGAGAAAGGGAGGTGCCCCATGCTTGTGGTGAACCCAAGTGTCCACCTGGACCTCAAGGTAGA
>JBEVLE010000139.1:0-9788 GCA_040509335.1 Longimicrobiaceae bacterium
CCCCCCCCCCCGCCCCCTCAGGGGGTTGTGGGGGACCACCACCGGGCCGCGCCCGTGGTCCCCCACCCCCCCCCCCTTTTGGGGGGGTGGGGGGCGACCATCACGCGCGGGGGGGGGGCCCCAAGACCGACGATGGGGGCGCCTCCTGACGGAAGCGTCCCCATCTCGTTGTGCGGTGCGGAGCGGCGCCTGCCCCGCCGGGCGGCGGGTCAGCCGCCGACGGGGGCGGGGCTGGCGTCGTCGGCGGGGGCGAGGGCGCGGCGGGTGTAGCGCTCGTAGAACTCGCGCGCCGCTTCCAGGTCGCCGGGCGAAAGGAAGTCCTCCCCCAGGGCGGCGGCGCCCTCCAGCCCCACGGCGAAAAGGTCGGCGGCGACGCGGGCGATCTCCGGGTCCCCCAGCCCCACCCGGCCCGCACGGCGCAGCAGCCCGGGCTCCGGGTCGCCCAGCAGGTCCGCGGCGGCGCGCCGGGCCGCCGGGTCGTAGGCGATGCCGGCGAGCAGGGCGAGCGGCGCGGCCCACCACTCCGCGTCCAGCATGTCGATGGAGCGCACCTCGGCGTAGCCCTTGGGGCGCACCTCCGGGAACAGCGTGGTCAGGTGCGTGCGCCACTCCTCCCCGCCCATCTCCCCGCGGGCCAGCCACTCCCCGGCCGGGCGCGCCTCCCCCTCCGGCCAGGGGAGGAGGATCGCCGGGGCGCGCAGCGCGAACTCCAGGTACTCGTCCACCGCCTCGGCGCCGCAGGCGAAGGCGCCGGTGCGCGCCGGGTCCAGCTCGCGCCAGGCGTGCGCGCGCGTGCTGCGGTGCCCGGTGGGGGCGCCCGCGTACACCGGCGAGTTGGCGAAGACCGCGGTCAGGTAGGGCGCCGCGGCGTTGAGGACCCGCCAGGCGTCCAGAGGGTCGCCGGCCCAGTCCAGGTTCACCTGCACCGACGCCGTCTGCCGCATCATCCGGGCGCCGTGCGGGCCGATCCCCGCCAGGTACTCCGCCATGCGGCCGTAGCGCGGGCCGCAGAGCTGCAGCGGCACCGCGTCCCCCGGGTTGTGCGGGTCCATCCCCACGGTGAGCAGCTCGATCCCCTCGTCGCGCGCGGCGGCCACCAGCGGGAGCACCGCGCCGCGCAGCGAGTCCAGCAGCGCGCTGGCCGAGGCGAAGGGCGCCGCGCTCAGCTCCACCTGCCCGCCCGGCTCGTACGAGACCACCCCGCCGTCCGGGAGGACGAAGCACGGCGGGCCGTACGCCGAGAACCTTTCCGTCCACCCGTGCCGGGCCGCGTGCCGCCGCAGCACGGGGAGGGTGGCCGGGCCCTCCGCCGCCACCAGCGGCGCGGGGGCGTGCGTCCCGGCCAGGAGCGCCACCAGCTCCACCTCCGCGCCGATGCGCCGCGGCCGCGACGGAGCCCCCACGCCGAAGTCGCGGGAGCGCAGCTCCGCCAGGAGCGCGGCGCGGGTGGGCGGCTCGGGGGGCGTCACGGGTCGCGGGATCGCGCGGCTCACTCCGCCGGGGCGCCGAGGACGAGGGCGTACAATCCCTCGGCGTCGGTCTGCCAGCGCTCCACGGCCAGCCCGGCGCCGGCGAACAGCGCCGCCACGCTGGCCCGGTCGTGCTTGCAGCTGATCTCCGTGCGGATGGACTCGCCCGCGGCCAGGCGCACGTCGCCCACGCCGGGGACGTGGATGGTCTGCGCGGCGGCGGCCACCAGGTGCATCTCGATGCGGTGCTCCGCCGGGTCGTAGAAGGCGCGGTGCTCGAAGGCGTCCGCGTCGAAGTCGGCCCCGGCCTCGCGGTTCAGCACGCGCAGCATGTTGCGGTTGAACTCGGCCGTCACCCCCTGCGCGTCGTTGTACGCCGCCTCGATCCGCGCCGGGTCCTTGCGCAGGTCCACCCCCATCAGGAAGCGGTCCCCCGGCTGCATCGCCCCGCGCACCTGCCGCAGCAGCGCCGCCGCGTCCGCCGGCGCGAAGTTGCCGATGGTGCTCCCCAGGAAGGCCAGGAGCGTGGGCCGCGGGAGCCCGCCCGGCAGCTCGAACTCCTCCGAGATGTCCGCGACCGCGGGGACCACGGCGAGCGACGGGTACTCGGCGCGCAGGCGGGCCGCGGTGTCGGCCAGGAACTCGGCGCTCACGTCCACGGGCACGTACACCTCCGCCGCGCCCGCCTCCGCCATGGCGTCCAGCACGATGCGCGTCTTCACCGCGCTCCCCGCGCCCAGCTCCACCAGCGCGCGGGGCCGCAGCGCCGCCGCCAACTCCGGCATCCACCGCTCCAGCAGGCCGCGCTCGGTGCGCGTCAGGTAGTACTCGGGGAGGCGCGTGATCTCCTCGAACAGTTCCGAGCCGCGCACGTCGTAGAAGTACTTGGGCGGCAGCTCCTTCTGCGGGCGCGACAGTCCTTCCCGCAGGTCGGCGAGCATTCCCGATGGGGCCGCGGTCTCCGCGAGCACGGGCTCACTCATCGGCGGCGCACCGGAAGCCGGAAAAGATCTGGCGGCGGATGGGGTAGTCCCAGTTGCGGAAGGTGCTCCGCGCCGCGCCCGGGCGGGTGGCCCACGAGCCGCCGCGCAGCACGCGGTACTCCGGCCCGAAGAACACCTCCGAGTACTCGGGATAGGGAAAGGTCTCGTAGCCCGGGTAGCCGGCGAAGTCGCTGGCCGTCCACTCCCACACGTCGCCGATCATCCCGTAGCACCCGATGGGCGACACGTTTCGCGGGTACGCGCCCACCGGCGCGGTCTCGAAGGCGAGCTGGTCCAGGTTGGCGAGCTCGCGCGTGGGCGCCTCGCCGCCCCAGGGATAGGCGCGCCGGGTCCCGGTCGCCGGGTCCCAGGTGGCCGCCGCCTCCCACTCCGGCTCGGTGGGGAGCCGCTTGCCGGCCCAGCGCGCGAACGCCTCCGCCTCGTGGGCCGAGACGTGGCACACCGGCCGGCGCGGGTCCACCGCGGCGCGGTGGTCCATCGTGCGCGTCTTCCACTCCCCGCCCTCGCGCTCCCAGAACTGCGGCGAGCGGGCGCCGGTCTCCTCCAGCCACGCCCACCCCGCGTCCGTCCACAGGCGGCGCTCGTCGTAGCCGCCCGCCTCCATGAACTCCAGGTAGGCGCCGTTGGTGACCGGCGCCGCGTCGATCCGGAAGGGGCGCAGCTTCACCCGGTGCGGCGGGCGCTCGTTGTCGTACGAGGCGCCGCGGTCCGCCGTGCCGATCTCCACCTCGCCGCCGGGAAAGCTCACCATCTCCGCCCGCGGCGCCCAGCGCGGCTCCGGCACGCTCCAGGCGCGGGGCGCGCGGTACAGCCCGTCCTCCTTGAGCTGCAGTGCCTGCAGCATGGTCTCGCCGTGCTGGTACTCGTGCTGGGCCACCATGCGGAACACGTAGCCGTCCCGCAGCAGCGGGTCGTCGCCGGCCAGGTCCAGCGTGGGGATGCGGTCCAGCACGAGGGCGCGCGTTTCCGCCATGACCGAGAGCGTCTGCGGCAGCGTGGGCATGTCCAGCCCGCCCCGCACGGCGCGCGGGTTCTCGAAGGGGTTGAACATCCCCGGCATCTCCCCGAACTCCACCGGGCCCTCCAGGTTGCGCAGGAGCCACAGCTCCTCGAAGTGGGCGATGTGGCCCAGGTCCCACAGCAGGGGCCCCATCAGCCGATTGTGCTGGGTGCGCAGCTCCGCCTCGGAGAGCGGGGAGATCAGCAGCAGGGTGCGCGCGCGCGCCTCCTCGAGGAGCGCGGCGACCTGCTCCGCCAGCGGGGCTACGACGCTGTCCTGGATCATGTGCGGTGGGGTGGGGGCTTTTGCGGGAGCGGTGGGGTGAAGTTAAGCTAGGGCGGCGCCGACGCGCGCGCCACACTCCCGTTTTTCCGGGGGCGGGGCGCAAAAAGCGAGCCGGGAGTGCATGGTTTGTAGAGATCTGCACGGGGTGCGGCGCGGGGCGCATGCACCTCCGGACACGCCTGGAGCCAGGGGAGGGGACGATGGACGCGGACGTCGTCGTGATCGGGGCGGGGCAGGCTGGGGTGCCGCTGGCGGCGCGCCTGGCGGCCACCGGCAAGCGGGTGCTGCTGGCCGAGCGCGGGCCCGTGGGCGGCACGTGCGTCAACTACGGGTGCACCCCCACCAAGACCATGATCGCCTCCGCGCAGGCGGCGCACGACGCCCGCCGGGCGGCGTCGCTGGGCGTCCACGTGGGTACGGTGCGGGTGGACATGGGCGCCGTGGTGGACCGCAAGGAGCGGGTGGTGCGCGAGTGGCGCGAGAGCGTGGAGCGGCGCATCCGGGAGGCGGGCGACCGCCTGACGCTGCTGCGCGGCCACGCGCGCTTCACCGGCGAGCGCGAGGTGGAGGTGGACGGCGCGCGCCACCGCGCGGAAACGGTGGTGCTGGACGTGGGCGCCCGGCCGGGGGTGCCCCGCATCCCCGGGCTGGACACCGTCCCCTGGCTGGACAGCACGCGCGCCCTGGAGCTGCGGGAGCTGCCCGATCACCTGCTGGTGCTGGGCGGCGGCTACATCGGCTGCGAGCTGGGGCAGATGTACCGCCGCTTCGGCGCGCGCGTCACCCTCGCCGGGCGGGGCGCGCGCCTGCTGGACCGCGAGGACGCCGAGGTGTCGGACGCGGTGGAGGCGGCGTTCCGCGCGGAAGGGATCGAGCTGGAGCTGGGCTCCGGCGCCCGGGAGGTGCGGCGGGAGGGCGGCGAGGTCGTCCTGGCGCTGGACGACGGGCGGGAGCTGCGCGGCTCGCACCTCCTGGTCGCCGCGGGGCGGAAGCCGAACACCGGCGACCTGGGGTGCGACGCGGCCGGGATCCGGCTGGACCCGGGCGGCTTCATCCCGGTGGACGAGCGCTTCCGCACCTCCGCCGCGGGCGTGTACGCCGTGGGCGACGTGACCGGCGGGCCGCAGTTCACCCACCGCAGCTGGGACGACGGGCGCATCCTTTTCGACCTGCTCGCCGGCCGCTCCGGGCGCACGGCCGCGGGGCGGCTCGTCCCCTACACGGTGTTCACCGACCCGCAGGTGGCCCGCGTCGGCCTGTCCGAGCGCGAGGCCGAGGAGCGGGGGATCCGCGTGGAGGCGGCGGCGATGCCCTTCGGCGACGTCGCGCGCGCCGCGGAGACCGATCGGCGCGCGGGGGTGATGAAGGTGCTCCTGGACCCTGCAACCGAGCGCGTCCTGGGCGCGGCGGTCGTCGGCGCCGAGGCGGGGGAGCTGGTCCACGTCTTCGTCGCGCTGATGGCGGCCGGCGCGCCGGCGCGCGCCCTGGTGGACGCCGAGTTCGTGCACCCCACGTTCGCCGAGGGGATCCAGAGCCTGCTGATGCGGCTGGAGCGCTACTCCCTTGCCTGACGCGCCCGCCCTGGAGGCCGTGGACGTGGTCAAGCGCTACGCTTCCGTCGCGGCGCTGGACGGCGTGTCGCTGCGCGTGGCGCCCGGGGAGTGCGTGGCGCTGGTGGGGGAGAGCGGGTCCGGGAAGTCCACGCTGCTGCGCTGCTTCAACCGGCTGGTGGAGCCGGACGGGGGCACGGTGCGGGTGGAGGGTGCGGACGCCCGCTCGCTGGACCCCGTGGAGCTGCGGCGGCGGGTGGGCTACGTCCCCCAGGACGGCGGGCTCCTCCCCCACTGGACCGTGCTGCGCAACGCCGGCATGGTCCCCTGGCTGCGCGGCGACGCCCAGGCCGGCGCGCGCGGCGCGGAGGCGCTGGCGCTGGTGGGCCTCCCGGCGGACCGGTTCGGCGGGCGCTACCCCCGCGAGCTGTCGGGCGGGCAGCGGCAGCGGGTGGCGATCGCGCGGGCGCTGGCCGCCCGCCCCGCGCTGGTGCTGCTGGACGAGCCTTTCGGCGCGCTGGACGCCATCACCCGCGCTGAGCTCCAGGACGTGTACGGCGCGCTGCGGCGGGAGCTGGGGATCGCCACCGTGCTGGTGACGCACGACCTGCACGAGGCCGTGCTGCTGGCGGACCGCGTCGCCGTGCTGCGCGCCGGCCGCGTCGAGCAGGACGCCGCGCCGGACGGGCTCCTCGCCGCGCCCGCCACGGAGTACGTGCGCGAGCTGCTGCGCCGCTCGCGGGTGGGTGCCGCGTGAGGCGCCCGGCCGCGCTCCTCGCGCTGGCGCTCGCCCTCGTCTTCGCGGGCGCGGGCGCCGCGGCGCAGTCGGCCGGGCGGGCGCCGCGGCCGGTGGTGGTCGCCTCCAAGCCGTTCGGCGAGTCGTACGTCCTCGCCGAGATGTTCGCGCAGCTGCTGGAGGCGCGCGGATTCCCGGTGGAGCGGCGGCCCGGGCTGGGCGCCACCGAGGTGGCCTTCGGCGCGCTGCGCTCCGGCGCCATCGACGTGTACCCGGAGTACACCGGCACCGGGCTGCTCGCCGTGCTGGGGGAGGAGCCGGTGCGCGACCCGCGCGAGGCCTTTCGCCGCGTCGCGCGCGAGTTCGAGGGCCGCTGGGGCGCCCACTGGCTCCCGCCGCTGGGCTTCGAGAACACCTACGCCATCGCCGTGCGCCGGGACACGGCGCGGCGGCTGGGGCTGCGCACCCTCAGCGACCTGGCCCGCGCCGGTCCGGGGCTGCGGGCGGGGTTCACGCCGGACTTCATCGGCCGGGAGGACGGGCTGCCCGGGCTGCGGCGCGCCTACGGCTTCGCCCCGCGCGAGACCCGGGCGCTCGCCCAGGCAGTCAAGTACCAGGCGCTCGCCACCGGCGCGGTGGACGTGATCGACGGCTACTCCACCGACGGCGCCATCGCCCGCTACGGCCTGGTGGTGCTGGAGGACGACCGCCGCTTCTTCCCGCCGTACGAGGCCGCGGCGCTGGTGGGGCGCCGGCTGTGGCGCGAGTCGCCGGCGGCGGTGGCGGCGCTCACCGAGCTCAGCGGGCGGCTGGACGTGGAGCGGATGCGCGCGCTCAACCGCCGCGTGGAGGTGGACGGCGAGGCGATCCCCCGCGTGGCCGCGGACGCGCTGCGGGAGCTGGGGCTGGTGGGCGGCGCTCCCCCCGTGGCCGGGACGGCGGAGCGGCGCGGCGAGGGCTCGCTGGCCGCGTACCTGTGGGAGCGGCGCGCCCCGCTGGGGGCGCTCGCGCTGCGGCACCTGCTGCTGGTGGCGGTCTCGCTGGCGGCGGCGGTCGCGGTGGCGGTGCCGCTGGGGCTGGCGCTGGAGCGCGCGCGGGCCGGGGCGGCGGAGGCGGCGATCCGCGGCGTGGGGCTGCTCCAGGTGGTGCCCAGCATCGCCCTGCTCGCCTTCATGATCCCGCTGCTGGGGATCGGCATCGTCCCCGCGCTGGTCGCCCTCTTCCTGTACTCGCTGTACCCCATCGTCCGCAACACCTACACCGGCGTGCGCGACGCCGGCCCCGAGGCCACGGAGGCCGCCCGCGCGCTGGGGATGACGCCGGGGCAGGTGCTCCGCCACGTGCGCCTCCCCCTCGCCGGGCCGCTGATCCTGGCCGGCGTGCGGACCGCCGCGGTGATGAACGTGGGGACGGCGACGCTCGCCGCGTTCATCGGCGCCGGCGGGCTGGGCGACCCCATCGCCGCGGGGCTCGCCCTGTCCGACGCGCGGATGATCCTGTCCGGGGCGATCCCGGCGGCGCTGCTGGCGCTCGCGGTGGACGGGGTTCTCGGCGCGGCGGAGCGGTGGGTGCGGCCGCGGGGGGTGTAGACGCCCCGGGTCAGCCCACGCGGCGGGCGCGGGGCCGGCCGGCGACGGAGGCGCCGGCCGCCGGATCGCCGGTGGGGATCCAGCGGCACCCCGTGGTGTCCACCCGGTAGGAGCGGACCGACGTTTCCGCGCGCGTTTCCGACACGATCTTCTGCTCCAGCACCAGGAGCGTGTCCCCGCGGAACGCCACCACGGGCCGGCCGTCCTGCTGGAAGCGGAACGGGATGTCCACGCACGCCCGGCCCAGGTCGCGCGACAGCACGGAAAGGAAGCCCTTCGCGGTGATCAGCCTCCCCTCGGTGGTCACGTCCATGTGCATCAGGGCGAAGTCGCCGGAGGGGAGCCGGTGCATGGCGACCAGCGCCGAGACCATGGAAGCGATCTCGTCGTTCTCCATGGGCTTCGCGAACCGCTCCAGCATGTCCGCGGGGACGCCGCGCCGCAGCGCGGCGGGGACCACCACCGTGTCGAACACCGTGCCGTCGGGGCGGGTGAGGAAGATCCCCTGGTGGCCGGTGAACCCCACCAGCAGGGTGTCCCCGGTGCGCGCCATGGTGGCGTACGGGTGCGCCTCCAGCAGGATGGGCGACCGCTCGTACTCGCGGGGAAGCCGGCTGAAGTGGCGCACCGTGTCCTCGCTCGTGCGCCAGGTGGCGAGGCTGGTCTTCCGCTTGAGGTGGACGCTGGCCATCCACACCGTGTCGCCCCTCGCCTCCATCCAGAACGGCATCCCCTGGTTGGGCACGGAGCGGACGAAGGCGCCGTCCGCCTGCCGGAACAGCGAGGCCCGGGTGTGCCTCCAGTCCGCCACCGCCAGCAGCGAGTCGCCCAGCAGCGCGGCGGCCACGGGGGTTCCCATCTCCCCCGGGCCCTCCCCGCGCTTCCCGTAGCGCACCAGCGGGCGGCCGTCGCGGGCGAAGCGGAGCACGTGCCCGTTCATCCCGTCGCTCACGTACAGGTCGCCCCCGGGCGCGCCGACCAGGAAGGTGGGCGCCCCCAGGTACAGCGAGTCGTTTTCCCGGAGGACGACGCTGTCCAGCGCGACCGGGACGATCCCGGTGTCGTCCGGGCGCGGCCCCTCGCCGCCGGCGCAGGCGGCCAGCGACAGGCCCGCGAGGGCCGCCAGGGTGCGGAGACGGATCATGGGGCGAGCTCCCGGTTCAGGGTGGTCTGCAGCTCCGGCCGGTCGAGCGCCCCGGAGGTGGCGAGCTTTCCGTTCACGTACAGGAAGGCGCTCCCGCCGCGCGCGGGCTCCGGGAGGGCGCCGCGGCTCAGCACCCCGTCCACCGGGATGCGGTAGCGGGCGAACACCTTGGTCTCGGCCGCCGACGGTGGGCGGGTGACCAGGATGGCGACGCTCCCCGGCGAGCGCCTGCGGACCGCCAGCCACTGCGGCATGTCCGTGGCGCAGGCCAGGCAGTCCGCCGGCTCGAAGACCAGCAGCAGGACCTTGCCGGAAGCGGCCGCGAGCGCGCCCACGTCGCGTCCGGCAAGGCGGGGGAGGCCGTCGTCGGGGGCGGGGGCGCAGCCGCACCACGCGCCGAGGCACAGCAGGACGGCGAGGAGGGCTCGGATCGGCCGCCGGTTCGTGTGTGGCATCCGGAAGGCATCGTTGCGGGGAAAGGGGCCGGCCGCTCGGACCGGGTGGGGGTGGAAGGGGCGGACGGGGCGCGGCCCCGCCCGCCGCTCCCGGCTCAGGTGGGCGTCTTGATCGTGCAGCCCTTGATCTGGCAGGCGCCGCAGGAGCCGCCCCACTCGCAGTAGGTACAGGCGCTGGGGACGAGCCAGGAATACCGTCCGTCGCAGCCGCCCGCGGCGCGGGCGCTGGACAGCGGCAGCGCCGCCACCGCTCCCACCGCCGCGATCCAGAGCAGTCGCTTGATCCTCATGGGAACCTCCTTGCCTGGGGGTTTTCGAGCCGGACGCACCCTGCGTCCCCGCATCCGTGCCGCCACCGCCAGGGCCGCCGGCGCGCACGGTTGCTCCAGGCACGATGCGGGGGACCTGGACCGGCGACAACGCGGGAGGGGCGGCCGGTGGAGAAGCGGGGGCCAGCGGTCGGTACGGCGGGGTGAGTACGGGCAGGCGGCTGCGTGAGGAATTTCCGCCCGGAGGGGCGAGACCCGGCGGGCAAACGAAGAGGAGCGGGCCCGGG